>NZ_CP087106.1:5952684-6268579 GCF_028583545.1 Methylobacterium sp. NMS14P
GGGCGTCGGCCTCGAAGCCGATCACCACACCGGAGCCCGGGGTGAACTGGTAGTTGTAGCCGATCTGGCCACCGCCGGAGAAGCCGTCCTGGCTGCGGTTGCGGAAGGAGGCGACGGTGCCGGGGGCGGCGTACGGGAAGGGGACGGCGAAGGTGTTGCCGGTGTTGCGGTCGCTGGCGTCGAAGGCGTAGCCGGCGTTGATACCGAAGTAGGCGCCGGTCCAGGTGAACACCGGGACGGGGGTGAAGATCGGCGGCGGGGCGGCGCGGCGCGGCAGGTCGGCCGCGAAGGCCGAACCGGCGAAGGCGACGCCCGCGAGGGCCGTGGTCACACGGAGCATGGATTTCATGATCTGGTCCTCACTGGTGGTCCGCGCCGTCCCTCGCGGGAACGGTTGCGGAACCGGGTCTGGCTGCGTTCCAGCGGTTCCAGGGTTGCTTTGCGCTCCGCGGTGTCGCCGACCGCTCTCGCGGCCCCTTGTGGCAACCCGCCGTTTTCCCCGGCACCTTAACCCCTGAACGCGGTCGAATGGCCAAGGTTCATTTACGGCTACGCTTTTTTCCAGGCCGGCGGTCGACAAAATGTCGCACCCCCTTTCCGCCCGGGAACCGCGCAGTCACGGGACGAGCGTGATCGCGGAGATCAGGCGGCCGTAATCCGCCTCGCCGCGATGGGTGGTCCGCCGGAAGCTGTAGAAGCGATCCGGATCCGCGTAGGTGCAGAGGTTCAGGGCGGTCGCCTCGCCGATGTCGGCCTCTTCCAGCCGCGCCAGGATGAAGCCCGGGAGGTCGAACTGCGCGTGCCCGGGACGCGTGCCCGGGCCGAGGAAGCGCTCCATGCCGGGCGCGTCGCTCCGGAACCGCGCGACGAAGTCCGGACCGACCTCGTAGGAGGCCGGCCCGATCGTCGGTCCCAGGACGGCGACGATCCGGCTCCGCCGCGCGCCGAGCGCCTCCATCGCCGACACGGTCGCGCCGATCACGCCGGAGAGCGCACCCTTCCAGCCGGCATGGGCGGCGCCGACGACGCCGTTCTCGGGATCCGCGAACAGGATCGGCCCGCAATCCGCGGTCGCGATGCCGAGCGCCAGGCCCGGCACCCGCGTCACCATGGCGTCGGCCTTCGGCCGCTCCGCCGCGAAGGGCGCCCCGACGGTGACCACCTCGGCCGAATGGACCTGATACAAGCTCACGAGCCGGTCCGGCGGCAGGCCGAGCTGCGCGCACATCCGCGCCCGGTTCTCGGCGACGCGCTCCGGCGCGTCCTGCGAGCCGAGGCCGCCGTTGAGGGACGCGTAGAGGCCCTCCGAGACCCCGCCGATCCGGGTGAAGAAGGCGTGGCGCATGCCCGCATGGGCGGAGAGTTCCGGCGCCTCGATGAACATGCCTGCGGTCACGGTCGGCCTCGCGCTTGCCCCTGTCGCGCCCCGATAGCGCAAGGGCGGACCCTTGACGATGTCGTTCAAGCGTCAGATTCTTGCTGCATTGCAGTATGGAGCCGATCCGGCTCCGCCTTGAGAAGGATCGCAATGTCACGAGGGATCGAGACCGACGCCCTGCCCGAGACGCCCGAGGCCGAAGAGCCCCGGATCCCGAGCGCGCCTGCCCACCCCGTCACGGGAGAGCCCGCCGCCTTCGACCCGACCGACCCCAACCCGCCCGCGCCGCCGACTCCGCGGCCCGCCAGCCAGACCGATTCCGGCTTCGGCTCCTTCGGCTGAGCGGTCCCGGCCCCGCGCGGGGCCGAGGACGATCCCGGCGGCTCAGCGCGCCGGAAATCCCGGGAGCGGCCCGAGGGACGGGCCGCTCACCGCCAGCACCTTGAACAGGCTGCCCATCCCGCCCCGGCCCGGATCGGTCAGGCGGGTGACGGCCGCGTCGATCGCGGCGACCTGCGCCGGACTGGCCCGGGTTCTCAGCCGCTCGGCACGGGCGTCGAGGCCGAGGGCGGCCAGGAAGTCGCCCTGATCGACCGGGCCGTGGATCGCGGCGCCCTCGGCCCGCGCGGCCTGGGCAAGGGCGGCGAAATCGACGTGATGCGTCAGGTCCGCCTCGCCGGGCTCCGCCAGCGGGTCGGCGAAGCGATGTCCTGCCAGCGCCTGGAGGGTGTCGCCGAAGCCTGGGCGCACATGGCCGTAATCGATCGCCAGCAGCGCGCCGCTCCCGGTAACGAGGCGCCGCGCCAGCGCGCGGATCAGGGCGAGCCCGGCCGCCGGCACGCTCATCAGCGCGCCGTCCGGGCCGTCCGCCGCGAGGCCCGGGACCGGCTCCGGCGACAGGCCGAAGGCGAGACCGCCCGCCGGATCGAGGCCGATCTGCCGCTCGTGCCAGCCCGACGGCCGGCGCTCGAACTGGCGCACCGGCAGGCAGTCGAAGAACTCGTTGGCCAGGATGATCGCCGGCCCCTCGGGCAGCGTCTCGATGCTGTCGTGCCACACGGCGCCGGTCCCGGAGAGGGCGCGCGCCTGCGCGGCCCGCAGCACCGCGCTCGTCTCGACGAGGTGCGGTGCCACGCGCACCCCCGGGAGCGCCGCCCGCAACGCGCGCAGCGCGTCCGCCATCAGCGTGCCGCGGCCGGGCCCCAGCTCCACCAGGATGAGCGGATCCGGCGCCCCGATCGAGCCGCGGACGTAGGCTGTCCAGGCCCCGAGCAGCTCGCCGAACATCTGGCTGATCTCGGGCGCGGTGGTGAAGTCGCCCTGGGCGCCCAGCGGATCGCGGGTGCGGTAGTAGCCGTGGACCGGGTGACCGAGGCAGAGGGCCATGTAGCGGTCGACGCCGATCGGCCCGTTCTGGCGGATCAGCGCCGCGATCTCGGCTCCGAGGGGGGTCACGCCTCGACGGCCGCCTTGCGGGCCGCCTCGGCCGCCGGCGCCTCCACCGGATGGCGGGGACGTGTCCGGCCGGTCGCGGCCAGCACGATGTAGGTGAGGCCGACGATCATCATCGGCACGCACAGCAGCATGCCCATGGTCACGCCGCCGCCCATCGGGCCGAGATGGTCGCCGAACAGGAAGCCGAGCTGGCGATCCGGCTCTCGGAAGAACTCGCAGACGGTCCGGGCCAGGGCGTAGCCGAGGACGAAGATGCCGCCGAGCAGGCCGGGCCTGCGGAAGCCGAACCGGCGGACGCTGATCGCCATCACGATGAACAGCAGCAGGCCCTCGGTGGCGGCCTCGTAGAGCTGGCTCGGGTGGCGCGGCAGCGGCCCGCCGCTCGGGAACACGATCGCGTACGGGAAATCCGGCGCGACCCGGCCCCAGAGCTCGCCGTTCACGAAATTGGCGATCCGGCCGAAGAACAGGCCGATCGGTACCACCACGGCGCCGATGTCGAGGAGCGTGTAGGCGTTGAGGCCCTTGCCGCGGGCGAACAGCACGAAGGCCAGGATCGCCCCGATGAAGCCGCCGTGGAACGACATGCCGCCGTTGCGGATCGCCAGGATCTCCCACGGATCGGCGATGTACATCGGCAGATTGTAGAACAGCACGTAGCCGATCCGCCCGCCGAGCACGACGCCGAGCGCCACCCAGACGACGAGGTCGTCGATGTCGACGACCTGCGGGCGCTTCACCACGCCCCAGAGGCTGTCGGCCATGACGAGGCGGCGCGCGTAGTACCAGCCGCCGATCAGGCCGGCGATGTAGGCGAGCGCGTACCATTTGATCGTGATCGGCCCGATCGCGATCGCCACCGGATCGATGGCCGGAAAGGGCAGGGCGAGGAGCGGCATCTATCTCACCTCCGGGGCGGCCGGATTGGACGCCGGAGGGGCGAGGCGTCAAGCCCGGGGGCATGCTCGCGGAGCGGAGGCCTCAGCCGCGCACGAACAAGAAGCCGTGTCCCTCCGGGCCGGCGCAGTAGGCTGCCGCGCCGTCGGCGGAGGTCAGCGGAGTTCGTCCGCCCTCGCGCAGGCGCCGCGACAGGGACCGCGGATCCGCTGCGGAGAACACGTAGCGGGTGGAGGCCCGGTCGGCGGGCCCGAAGGCGAGCCGCCGCTCGGTCGCGGGCGCGCGGTAATGCAGGAGCTCCACGTGCGGCGCGGGATCCGGGGGCTCGAGGGCGATCACGTCGACCTGCGGATCGTCGACGCCGTCGAGGCGCGCCTGCTCGGGCCCGCGGTTCAGGCCGCGCGCCGCCACCGTCAGCCCCAGGGGGCCGGTCAGGAAGGCCACGGTGGCGTCGAGGTCGGTGACGGTGATCGCCGAGTGATCGATCCCCAGGAACAGGCCCGGCGCGTCGCGCCAGCAGGCCGCGGCCGGGCCGTCGGGAAAGAAGATCAGCTCCAGGGGATGCCCGTCGGGGTCGCGGAACTTGTAGGCGGTCACGCCTCCCGTGGAGGCCGGCAGGCGCTGCGCCCCGCCGCGGCTGATCGGCGTCGGGGCGAGCCGCGCCAGCCGCGCCGACGCGGCCGCCATGTCGCGGACCGGGATCGCGAGGTGCTGGAAGAACGGGTCCGTCGCCGCGGGATCGGCCGGGTAGGGCGCGCCGGGCGGATCCACCGCCAGGAAGGTCACGGTCTGCCCGCCGAGGCGCAGGCGCAGCTGGGTGGCGCGCCGGTCCGCGAGCCCCAGCACCTCCGCCTGCGCGGCGGGCACCGGTTCCGGCGGGGCGATCCGCGCGAAGCCGAGCCCGTCCCGGTAGAAGGCCTCCGTGATGGCGAGGTCCGCGACGGTGCGGCCGAACCCGACGAGGCCCCCCACGCCGCTCACGGGAGCGGTGCCGCTCACAGGAGCGGTGCTCCGCGAACGTTCACGTAGATCGCGTAGAGCGCCTGCGATGCGCACAGGAACAGGCGGCTGTCGTTGCGTCCGCCGAAGGTGAGGTTGGCGACCGTCGCGGGCACGAGGATCTTGCCGACCAGCTCGCCGCCGGGGTCGATGCAGTGGACCCCGTCCCCGGCGCTCGACCAGACATTGCCGTGCTCGTCGCACCGGATGCCGTCGGCGTTGCCCGGCGCGATCGTGCAGAACACCGCGCCGCCGGACAGGCTGCCGTCGTCGGCCACGTCGAACACGCGCACGTGCTGGAGCGGGTCGGTGTCGAATTGCAGCCCGGTCTCGACGATGTAGAGCCTGCGCTCGTCGGGCGAGAAGCAGAGCCCGTTCGGCCCCTGGAAATCGTCGGCCACCACCCGGAGCGATCCGTCTCGGGGGTCGAAGCGGTAGACGGCGGCGGGCAGCTCGGAGTCCTGCTTGCCGCCCTCGTAGTCGGTCTGGATGCCGTAGGGCGGGTCCGAGAACCAGATCGTCCCGTCCGACTTGCAGACGATGTCGTTGGGCGAATTCAGCCGCCGCCCGCGGTAGCGCTCCACCAGGCCGGTGACGCGCCCGTCGAGCTCGGTCCGATGGATGCGCCGGCCGCGGTGCGAGCAGGACAGCATCCGCCCCTGGCGATCCCGGGTGTGGCCGTTCTCGAAGTCGCCCGCCTCGCGGTAGACGCTCAGGCCGGCGGATTCCGACCATCGCATCACCCGGTTGTTGGGAAGATCCGAGAACAGGAGCTCGTCGCGGTCGCCGAACCAGACCGGGCCCTCGGTCCAGCGGAACCCGTCCGCGAGCTTCTGCAGCGGCGCGTTCGGCAGGATGTAGGCCTTGAAGCGCGGCTGCGTGAGTTCGAAGCCGTCCATGCAACCGCCCCTACTTGAAGCGGCCGGGCTGATTGACGGTCGGCTCGACCTGGAGCCCCGTCACGATCATCGTGCAGGGCTCGTCGCCGACCGTGCCGGACAGGTGGCCCTTCCGGCCGTCGCGCGCCCTCGTATGCTGGTCCTCGCCCATCATCAGCTCGCCCGGGCCCATCTCGACCCGGTGGCCGTCCATGGTCTCGACGAACCAGCGGCCCGAGAGGACGGCGATCCACTGCGGCCGCGGATTCTCGTGCCACTCGCCGACCCAGCCGACCGGCAGGACCGTGAAGGTCACGACCGACGGGGCCGGATCCATCTTGTCGTTCCACTGGGGCGCGGTCTCGGGATTGATCCCCTCGAACTTGAACCGCTCGAGGTGGAATAGCTCCTGGCGGCTCACACCCTCCGCATCGGTGTAGACGTGCCAGTACGGCATCTTCGGAGGGGTCGGCTCGCTCATCGTCGCTCCTGCCGCGGCGCGGGACACACCCTCCCACAACGGCCGGGCTTGGTGATGGTTCGCGGACACGAATACCGGAGGCGATCACGCGCCGAGCGCTCTTTGGCGGCGCCGCAGTCTCCAACCCTCGCCGTCTTTGCGAGCGGAGCGAAGCAATCCAGGGCAACGCACCGTCTTCGAGCCGTGATGCTTCCCTGGGTCGCTTCGCTCCGCTCGCGACGACGGCGCGACGCTTACATCTGCTCGGGGATCCGGTCCGTCTGCGCGAGGTTCGAGAACCGGGTGATGTTCGCGTCGAACTGCAGCTCCACGGTGCCGGTGGGGCCGTGACGCTGCTTGCCGAGGATCACCTCGGCCTTGCCGTGGACGCGCTGCATCTCGGCCTCCCAGGCGAAGAACTCCTCCGTACCCTCGCGGGGCTTCTTGTTCCCGACGTAGTACTCTTCGCGGAACACGAACATGACGACGTCGGCGTCCTGCTCGATCGAGCCCGATTCGCGCAGGTCGGCGAGTTGCGGACGCTTGTCGTCGCGGTTCTCGACCTGACGGGAGAGCTGCGACAGGCCGATGATCGGCACCGCCAGCTCCTTGGCGAGCGCCTTCATGCCCGTGGTGATCTCGGTCATCTCCTGCACGCGGTTGTCGCTGCGCTTGCCGGAGCCCGAGAGGAGCTGGAGGTAGTCGACGATCAGCAGGTCGAGGCCCTTCTGGCGCTTCAGGCGCCGGGCTCGGGCGGCGAGCTGGGCGATCGAGATGCCGCCGCTCTGGTCGATGTAGAACGGGATCGTCTGCATGTCCCGGGCGGCGTCGGTGATCTTGTAGAAATCCTCGGGCCGGATGTCGCCGCGGCGGATCTTGTAGGAGGGCACGCCCGACTGCTCGGCGATGATACGGGTGGCGAGCTGCTCGGCCGACATTTCCAGCGAGAAGAAGCCCACGATGCCGCCGTTCACGGTCTTAGTCGTGCCGTCCGGCTGCTTCTCGCCGCGGTAGGCCTTGGCGATGTTGAAGGCGATGTTGGTCACCAGCGAGGTCTTGCCCATCGCCGGACGCCCCGCGAGGATGATCAGGTCGGAGGGCTGCAGGCCGCCCATCTTGGCGTCCAGGTCGGACAGTCCCGTGGCGATGCCCGAGAGCTTGCCGTCGCGCTGGTAGGCCTTGGCGGCCATGTCCACCGCGGCGGTCAGCGCGTCCGAGAACTTCTGGAAGCCGCCGTCGTAGCGTCCGGCCTCGGCCAGCTCGTAGAGCCGGCGCTCGGTCTCCTCGATCTGGTCCCGGGGCGCCTGCTCCACCGGCGCCTCGTAGGCGCCGTTCACCAGATCCTCGCCGATGGTGATCAGGCGGCGACGGATGGCGAGGTCGTAGATCGTGCGGCCGTACTCGCCGGCGTTGATCACCGTCGTCGCGTCGGCGGCCAGGCGGGCGAGGTACTGCATGACCGTCTGACCGCCGAAATCGGCGTCGCCCAGATAGGTCTTCATGGTGATGGGCGTGGCGAGCTTGCCGGCCTTGATCAGGGAGGCCGCCACCGTGAAGATCTGCTGGTGGGCATCCTCCATGAAGTGCTCGGCCAGCAGGAAGTCCGAAACCCGGTAATAGGCGTCGTTGTTCACCAGGATCGCGCCCAGCAGCGCCTGCTCCGCGTCGATGTTGTGCGGGGCGACGCGGTACTCGGCCTGGACCGCTTCGAGCTTGGCCGTGAGCGCATTGGGCAGGGCCATCGGCGGACGACTCCGTATCAGGCGCCGCGGTGGGCGCGCCAGGATCACACCGCACGACCTTGGCCCCGGTATGGTTACCGAAGCCTAGCCGACGGCCGGTTCTCCCGGGCCGGGGCGCGGAAAAGCGGACGCCCGCCGACTCTCGCGAGCGGCGGGCGTCCATGCTGGAACAAAACTGGAACGTGTCAACCCTCGGGGTCGATCATCCCCAGTGTTCACCGGTATACAGGGCGGGGAGGGACCCCGCCGCCCGGCCACGCGTCCGCGAGTCCGACCGGCCGGCTGGCCGGTCGGGCCCTCGAACGGGGATCAGCCGCGGTCGTCGGCACCCTCGCCGGCATCGGCCAGCGCCTGACCGACCTCGAGGCCGAGGTCGTCGAGGTTGAACGCCTCGCGCTCGGTGACCGACTCGCCGCGGGCCTGACGCTCGGCCTCCTCCGGGCTGCGGGCGACGTTGACGGTGATCTCCACCTCGACCTCGGGGTGCAGCACCACCGGGACCTTGTGGAGACCCAGCGTCTTGATCGGCTGGTTCAGGGTGAACTGACCGCGATCGATCGTGAAGCCCTCCTTCGAGACGACCTCGGCGAGGTCGCGGGTCGAGACCGAGCCGTAGAGAACGCCGGTCTCGCCCGACTGGCGGATCAGGATGAAGCTCTGGCCGTTCAGCTTCTCGGCGACGACCTCGGCGTCCTTCTTGCGGTCGAGGTTGCGGGCCTCAAGCTGGGCGCGCTGGGCCTCGAAGTGCTTCTTGTTGGCCTCCGTCGCCCGCAGGGCCTTGCCGCGGGCGAGCAGGAAGTTGCGGGCGAAGCCCGGGCGGACATTCACGGTCTCGCCCATCTGGCCCAGCTTGGCCACGCGCTCGAGCAGGATCACTTCCATGGTCTTTCTCCTTCAGATGGTCGGCCACGCGGGCCGAGGTCTCACGGCGCCGGGTTGTCCTTGGGACGTCGGCGGTCGAGGGCTGTGTCGGCGAGGCCGAACAGGGTGAGGGCGACCAGGGCGATGCCCTGGGTCACGAACAGGATCAGGTACATGCCGAACAGCATGAGCCCGCGCCCCGGCCGGCCGCGGGAGCGGTCGTGGAAGGCGGCGAGCCCCTGGAGGGCGAAGGCCGCGCTGAACGCGCCGAGGAGCGCGACCCCGAACACGCCGACGTAGCCGGGCGCGAAGCACATCGCGACGGCCGCCGCGACGGCCGCGAGCGTGCTGCGCGGCATGGCGGTGGACGGGATATCGGGCCAGGGCCGCGGCAGGCGCCCGGAGATCTTCACGATCCGGGCCGAGGCCCAGAGGTAGAAGGCCAGGAGCAGGGCGAGGCCGTTCGCCGCGAAGGCCGGCACGGCGCGGGCGAGGGCGTCCGCCACCTCGGCCCGGGTGACGTTCGCCGGATCGGCGTCGGCCTGCGGGGCCGGATCGGGTGCCGCCGCGCCGTCCGTGCCGGCCGCCTCGCTGCCGGTCGACGGCGCGTCGGCGCGCCGGGTCTCGGCGCTCCGAGCCTCGGCGGCCGGGCGGGCGGCGGGCAGCCGCGTCTGGACCAGGGTCTGGGCGAGGCCGCGCAGCTGCGCGTCGAAGGCGGCGTGGTTCGGCGAGGACAGGACCGCGATGGCGATGAACGCCAGGGCGGCCGTGGCCGCGATCCAGCCGAGCAGGCGGCCGGTCGGGTACCATTCGAGGCCCGCGGGCGTCTCGCGCCCGAGAAGGGCGAGGTAGGCGAGCCACCAGGCGGGCAGGGCGATGTAGGCCGCGAAGGCCAGTCCCATGAAGGGCGCGATCACCAGGACCAGCGCGAGGCTGCCGGCGGCGGCCGCGGCGAGCGCGGCCTTGTGGCTCCAGCCCAGGCCGACGATCAGGATCGGCAGCGGCGCCACGAGGTAGAGCAGGATCGCCAGTGGGGTCGCCTTCAGCAGCACCCCGAACAGGAGTGCGGAGACGAGGCCCGCGCCGATACCGATGCCGATGTGCTGTGCCATGAATTCCGCTGTCCCGCTGCCGCTGCGGCAGGGTTAGAGGCGACTTCGCGCCCCAACGATCGGGCGGCGCGAGCCGCCCTCTGGGAGGACCGGCCCGGGCAGATGCCGGGCCGGCGGGTTTCGATGGCCTACTTGATCACGTAGGGCAGCAGGCCGAGGAAGCGGGCGCGCTTGATCGCCTGGGCGAGCTCGCGCTGCTTCTTGGCCGAGACCGCGGTGATCCGCGACGGCACGATCTTGCCGCGCTCGGACACGTAGCGGGACAGGAGCTTGACGTCCTTGTAGTCGATCTTCGGCGCGTTCGCGCCGGAGAACGGGCAGGTCTTGCGACGACGGAAGAAGGGACGGCGTCCGCCGCCCGCACCAGCACCGAATGCCATGGGTTAGCCCTCCCCGCCGAAGCTGCGCTCGCCGCGGTCACCGCGGTCACCACGATCGCCGCGGTCCCCCCGGTCGCCGCCGAAGCCGCCACCGCCGAAGCCCTCGTCATCGCGACGACGGCCGCGCTCACGATCCTTGCGGTCGTCGCGGTCGCGCTTCTGCATCATGGCGGACGGCTCCTGATCGAGCTCCTCGACCCGGACGGTCATGAAGCGCAGCACGTCCTCGGAGATCTGCATCTGCCGCTCCATCTCGGCGATGGCGGCCGGCGGGGCGTCGATGTTGAGGAGCGCGAAGTGCGCCTTGCGGTTCTTCTTGATCCGGTAGGCGAGGGACTTCACGCCCCACATCTCGATCTTCTCGAGACGGCCACCGTTCTGCTCGATCACACCCTTGTAGGTGTCGATCATCGTCTCGACCTGCTGGGACGTCACGTCCTGCCGGGCCAAGAGCACATGCTCGTAGAGAGGCATTGTCGGGCCTTTCATCGTCAAAAGGAGCCCGGCCGCCGGAAGGCGGTTGATTCGGGCCGGTTCATCTCGCGATACGCTCGGCGCCAAGCCCTTCGAGCCGATTTTCAGGCCCGAGCGGTTGATCGAAGGCGGAGACACCGGACGACGGGATCTGGGAGAGCCCTGTGCCGCGAGCGGCACCGTCCGTTCAGCCCCCGGCCGGAGCGAACGCGAGGGGCGGCGCATAGTCGGTTTTTTGCGCCCTGGCAAGGTCGTGGTGTGGGTGGCGGGCCCGATCCCCGCGGCCGCGGGGATCGGGACGTGCGTCCCGTGCCGCGCCCTGCCGGGACGGCCCCGCCTGTGCGTAACACACCCACGGACGCGTGCCGCCGCGCCGCAGCGCGACCCTGTCCGGCACCGCCGAAGCTTGCCGCTCGGGCGGTTCGATGACACAAGCGCGGCGCGGCTGGGGATCCCCGGCCGCGCTGGTTTTTCGGTAATCCTCCAGATCCGCGATGGCAGAGGCCCCAGCTTCCGGCCCGTCCGAGGTCGGTCCCGTGCTGATCACCGGCGCGAGCGGCTTCCTCGGCTCAGCCCTGGTCGACGTGTTCCGCCGGGCCGGCTTCCCGGTGCGCATCCTCGTGCGCGCGTCGAGCCCCCGCCGCAACCTCACCTGGACCGACGTGGAGATCGCCGAGGGCGACATGCGCGACCCGGCCGCCGTGGCGGCGGCGATGCGCGGCCAGCGCTACCTGATCCACGCCGCGGCCGATTACCGGCTCTGGGCGCCGGACATGGAGGAGATCGTCCGCACCAACCGCGACGGCACGCGCCTCATGATGCGCGCGGCGCTCGAGGCCGGCGTGGAGCGCGTCGTCTACACGTCGAGCGTCGCGACGATCAAACCGCCGGCCGACGGCGTCACGCCCTCCGACGAGACCATGCCGCTGACGCCCGAGACCGCGATCGGCGCCTACAAGCGCAGCAAGGTCGTGGCCGAGCGGGTGGTCGAGGAGATGGTCGCCCGCGACGGCCTGCGGGCGGTGATCGTCAACCCGTCGACGCCGATCGGCCCCCGCGACGTCAAGCCGACGCCCACCGGCCGGATCATCCAGGAGGCGGCGCTCGGCAAGATGCCGGCCTTCGTCGATACCGGCCTCAACCTCGCCCACGTGGACGACGTGGCCCAGGGCCACCTCCTGGCGCTCCGGAAGGGGCGGATCGGCGAGCGCTACATCCTCGGCGGCGAGGACGTGTTCCTCTCGCAGATGCTCGCCGACATCGCCGGCATGGTCGGGCGCAAGCCGCCGACCGTGAACTTGCCGCGGGCCGCCGTCTACCCGGTGGCGTTCTTCGCGCAGCTCGCCGCCCGGGTCACCGGCAAGCAGCCCTTCGCGACGATCGATGGGATCCGCATGTCGCGCTACCGGATGTTCTTCTCGGACAGGAAGGCGCGCGCCGAACTCGGCTACACGGCCCGGCCCTACCGCGAGGGCCTGTCGGACGCGATCGCGTGGTTCCGGGAGGCGGGCTACCTCACATGAGCACCCTCGATACCGCCACCGCGACGCGCTCCGGCAAGGGGCACCGCGACGAGAACTTCCCCGTCGCCTCGCACCTGATCCATCCCCGCCACCGGGGCGCGATCCTGGCCTTCTACAACTTCGTCCGCGCCGGCGACGACGTGGCCGATCACGCCGCCCTGTCGCCCGAGCGCAAGATCGAGCTGCTCGATCGCCTCGCCGACGCGCTCACCGGCGCCGGACCGTCCGATCCCGAGGCCGAGCCGCTGAAGCGCGAGCTCGCGGACCGCGGCCTGCCGCCCCGGCACGCCCTGGAACTCCTCGACGCGTTCCGCATGGACGCGCGCAAGAACCGCTACGCGGATTGGGACGAGCTGATCCATTACTGCCGCTACTCGGCGATGCCGGTCGGGCGGTTCGTCCTCGACGTCCACGGCGAGGACCCGGCCCGGGTCTATCGGGCGTCCGACGCCATCTGCGCGGCGCTCCAGGTGATCAACCACCTCCAGGATTGCGGCAAGGATTTCTCCGCCCTCGACCGGGTCTACCTCCCGCAGGATTGCCTCGACCGCCATGGCGCCACCGTGGCCATGCTCGGGGAGGCGAAGGCGCCGCCGCAGCTCCGGGCCGCGATCCGCGAGCTGGCGCAGCGATGCCTCGACCTCCTCGACGAGGGCGCGGTCCTGCCGGATCTGATCGACGACCTGCGCCTGTCGCTGGAGATCGCCGCCATCCACCGGCTCGCCGTCGTGCTGAGCCGGGGCCTGCTGGAGCGCGACCCGCTCTCGGAGAAGGTCCATCACGGCAAGGCCGCCTTCGCGCTGACGGCGCTGGGCGGCGTCGCCGCCACCCTGGCGCGCCGGCCCTTCCGCGGCCGGACCGTCCGGGCCGCGGCTCAAGGAATCCGCTCGTGACCGCCACTGCCACGCCCGCCCAGGACCGAGAGACCGCCGCCCCGGCGCTGCCCGCCGCCGGCTCCTCCTTCTACACGGCGATGCGCCTGCTGCCGAAGGAGCGGCGGGAGGCGATGTACGCCGTCTACGCCTTCTGCCGGGCCGTCGACGACGTCGCCGACGACGGCGGCACCCGGGCCGTCCGGCAGGTCGAGCTCGACCGCTGGCGGGCCGACATCGACGCGCTCTACGCCGGCCGCCCGGCCGTGCGCGTGCGCGACCTCGTGGAGCCCGTGCGCCGCTTCGGCCTGAAGCGCGAGGATTTCCAGGCAGTCATCGACGGCATGGCCATGGACGCCGTCGAGGACATCGTCGCTCCCGACGCCGAGACCCTCGACCTCTACTGCGACCGGGTCGCGAGCGCGGTCGGCCGGCTGTCGGTGCGGATCTTCGGCATGCCGGAGGCGGACGGCATCCGGCTGGCGTGGCACCAGGGCCGCGCGCTCCAGCTCACCAACATCCTGCGCGACATCGACGAGGATGCGGAGCGCGGCCGCCTCTACCTGCCCCGGGAGAAGCTGCAGGCGATCGGCCTCACCGACCCGACGCCGGTCCAGGCGATCAGCCATCCCCGCATCGGCGAGGTCTGCATCTCCCTCGCCCGCGAGGCCGAGGACCATTACCAGGCGACCTGGGAGATCATCCGGCGCAGCCCCCGCAAGGCGACCAAGGCCGCGCGGCTGATGGCGGCGGCCTATCACCTCTACCTGAAAGCGGTCCTCGCGCGCGGCTGGGCCATGCCCCGCGCCCGGGTGAAGCCCGGCAAGCTCGCGCTGCTCGGCGTCGCCGTCCGCCACGGCCTGATCTGATGGGTACCGTCCACGTCGTCGGCGCCGGCCTCGCCGGCCTCTCCGCGGCCGTCGCGCTCGCCGAAACCGGGGCCCGGGTGGTCCTGCACGAAACCGCCAAGCAGGCGGGCGGCCGCTGCCGCTCGTACTACGATCCGGCCCTCGGCCTGACCATCGACAACGGCAACCACCTGCTGCTGTCCGGCAACGCCGATTCCCTCGGCTTCCTCCGGACGATCGGCGCGCCGGCCGACGCCCTGGTGGGGCCGGACGTGGCGGAATTCGACTTCGCCGACCTGAAGACCGGCGAGCGCTGGCGGCTGCGGCCCAACGCCGGGCGGCTGCCCTGGTGGGTCATGAGCCCCGCCCGCCGCGTCCCCGGCACCCGGGCGCGGGACTACCTCGCGCCCCTCGGCATCCTGCGCGCGGCCTCCGGCAAGGCGGAGGGCGCGGGCGGCACCATCGGCGCGCACATGGCCTGCGAGGGCACGCTCTACCGGCGCCTCTGGCACCCGGTCCTGCTCGCGGCCCTCAACACCGAGCCCCGCGACAGCGATGTCGGACTGGCCGCGCGGATCCTGCGGGAGACCCTGGGCGCGGGCGGCAAGGCCTGCCGTCCCCTCGTCGCCGTCGAGGGCCTGTCCTACGCCTTCGTCGATCCGGCGATCCGCTACCTCGCGGCGCGTGGCTGCGAGATCCGCCTCGGCCGGCGCCTGCGCGGGCTGGAGATCGCGGACGGCCGGGTCGGGCAACTCGTGTTCTCGGACGGCGCCGAGAGCCTCGGACCGGAGGACGGCGTCGTGCTGGCGCTGCCGCCGTGGGTGGCCCGGGAGGTGTTGCCCGGTCTCCTCGCCCCGACGGAATTCCGCTCCATCGTGAACGCGCACTTCGCGCTGGCGCCGAAGCCCGGGAGCCCCCTCGTCCTCGGTGTCGTCAACAGCCTGACGGAGTGGCTTTTCGCCTATCCGGACCGGTATTCGGTCACGATCAGCGGTGCAGACCGGCTTCTCGACGTGCCCCGCGAAGACCTCGCGCGGCAGATCTGGGCCGAGATTGCACAGCTGTGCAACCTTGCACCCGACCTGCCCAGCTGGCAGATCGTAAAGGAGAAGCGTGCGACCTTCGCGGCGACGCCGGCGGAGGCCGCGCGGCGCCCGAAGGCCGAAACCGCCTACGACAATCTCGTCCTGGCAGGCGATTGGACCGCCACCGGCCTGCCGTCGACGATTGAGGGAGCGATCCGCTCGGGCCAGACGGCCGCACGTTCCTTGCGTGCGGGATCTGTCGTGCGCGCTGGAACCCAGGTGCGCGGCGCAGCTTGAGGCATGACGTCCGCCGCGAGGCGGTCGTTCGAGGCGAGGACTATGAGAGAGGCCGTTAGCAAAGTCGAGGCGCTGCAGCGCTCGAAGACTCAGGGGATCTCGCTCGAGGACGTCGAGCGCGGCGTGGCGCAGGCGACGCGCGCGCTGACCGCCCTGGCACACGACGACGGGCACATCTGCTTCGAGCTCGAGGCGGATGCCACGATCCCGTCCGAGTACATCCTGTTCCACCATTTCCGCGGCACGCGGGTCCCCGGCGACCTCGAGGCCAAGATCGGCAACTATCTCCGCCGCACCCAGGGGCGGCACGGCGGATGGGCCCTCGTCCACGAGGGTCCGTTCGACATGAGCTGCACGGTCAAGGCGTACTTCGCCCTCAAGATGATCGGCGACGACATCGAGGCGCCGCACATGCGCCGGGCGCGCGAGGGCATCCTGTCTCGCGGCGGCGCGGCCAACGCCAACGTGTTCACCCGCTTCATGCTGGCCCTCTACGGCGAGGTGCCGTGGCGCGCCGTGCCGGTGATGCCCGTCGAGGTGATGTTCCTGCCGAAGTGGTTCCCGTTCCACCTCGACAAGATCAGCTACTGGGCCCGCACCACCGTGGTGCCGCTGTTCGTGCTCCAGGCGACCAAGCCCCGGGCCCGCAACCCGCGCGGCATCAGCGTGCAGGAGCTGTTCGTCACGCCGCCGGAGAGCGTCCGCTCCTGGCCGGGCTCCCCCCACGCCACGTGGCCGTGGACGCCGATCTTCGGCTTCATCGACCGGGTGCTGCAGCGGGTCGAGAACCACCTGCCGCGCAAGAGCCGGCAGCGCGCCATGGAGATGGCCCGCGCCTGGGTGAGCGAGCGCCTCAACGGCGAGGACGGCCTGGGCGCCATCTTCCCCGCCATGGTCAACTCGGTGCTGATGTACGAGGTGATGGGCTACCGGCCCGATCACCCGCAGGTCCGCGTCGCCTGCGACGCCATCGAGAAGCTCGTCGTCGAGAAGGCCGACGAGGCCTACGTCCAGCCCTGCGTCTCGCCGGTCTGGGACACGGCGCTCGCGAGCCACGCGCTGCTCGAGGCCGGCGGCCCCGAGGCCGAGGCCCAGGCCCGCGCCGGCCTGGACTGGCTGAAGCCGCGGCAGGTGCTCGACATCGTCGGCGACTGGGCGGCACGCAAGCCGAAGGTCCGTCCGGGCGGCTGGGCCTTCCAGTACGCCAACGCGCACTATCCCGACCTCGACGACACCGCCGTGGTGGTGATGGCAATGGACCGGGCCATGCACCAGCACGGCCTCGTCGCCGGCATGCCGGACTACAAGGCCTCGATCGCCCGCGCCCGCGAATGGGTCGAGGGGCTGCAGTCCGAGGACGGTGGCTGGGCGGCGTTCGACGCCGACAACAACCACATGTACCTCAACCACATCCCGTTCTCGGATCACGGCGCGCTGCTCGATCCGCCGACCGCGGACGTCACCGCCCGCGTGGTCGGGATGCTGTCCCAGCTCGGCGAGACCCGGGAGACCTCCCGCGCCCTCGACCGCGGCGTGAACTACCTCCTGAACGACCAGGAGGAGGACGGCTCGTGGTACGGCCGCTGGGGCATGAACTTCATCTACGGCACGTGGTCGGTGCTCTGCGCCCTCAACGCCGCCGGGGTGGACCCGGCCGATCCGCGCATCCAGAAGGCCGCGTCCTGGCTGATCCGGATCCAGAACCCGGATGGCGGCTGGGGTGAGGACGCCTCCTCGTACAAGATCGACCCGGCCTTCGAGCCCGGCTCGTCCACCGCCTCGCAGACCGCCTGGGCGCTCCTCGCCCTGATGGCGGCCGGCGCGGTCGACGATCCGGCCGTGACACGGGGCATCAACTTCCTGACCCGCACGCAGGGCGCGGACGGGTTCTGGAAGGAGGAGCGCTACACCGCCACGGGCTTCCCGCGGGTCTTCTACCTGCGGTACCATGGCTACCCGAAGTTCTTCCCGCTCTGGGCGATGGCGCGATTCCGCAACCTCAAGCGTGGCAACAGCCGCCGCGTCCAGTTCGGCATGTGACGTCCGCCGACGTCCTGGGGCCGGCCCGACGGGCCGGCTCCGCTCCGCCGGATCGCAGCGCGTTCGAGCGTCCCGACAGCCGATCCGCGAGCCCCGGTACCCGACACGTGGCCTCCTCAGACAGCGATCCCGCGGGACCGGACGCGCCACCCCCCGCGCCGGATCCGGCCCGGACCCCGCCCCGGCGCTCGCGCCTGCTTGCGGACCTCGCCGGACTCGTCCACGAGCGCGCCATGATCGATCCCGCCGCACCCGTCCTGGCCGTCACCGGCCTCGCCCGCGAGCGCCGCATGGCGGCGGGGGAGGGGGTCGAGGCGGTGGGGGCCGGCGGCAATCCCCACCGGCTCCGCCAGCTCCTCGAGGCCCGCACCCCGCCCGGCTGCCGGGCGGTGATCAGCTTCGGCATCGCGGGCGGCCTCGATCCCTCGCTCAGGCCCGGGGACGTCGTGGTCGGCACCGGCGTGGTGAGCGAGGATGGGCGGCGCGCCGCCGATCTCGACCTCTCCGCCACGCTCCTCAACATCCTGTCCGGCGTCGGGCCGCGGGTGATCCCGGCGGATCTGGCGGGCGTCGACACCGCGGTTCTCGCGGTCGACGGCAAGACGGACCTGCGGACCACCACCGGCGCCGCGGCCGTCGACATGGAATCGCACGTGGCCGCGTCCTTCGCGGGCCGGCACGGCCTGCCCTTCGCGGCCGTGCGCGTGATCTGCGATCCGGCCGACCAGGCCCTGCCGGCCTTCGCGGCCTCGGCGCTCACGCCGGACGGCGAGCCCGACATCGCCGCCGTGTTCTTCGCCTTCGCGCGCGGCCGGGCGCGCCTCGGAGACCTGATGCGCCTCGCCCGGGACTCCAACGCCGCCTTCGCGGCGCTCGGACGGTGCCGGACGCGGCTCGGGCCGGGATTGGGCATACCGGCCCCGGGGCACTGAGACGCGCAGGCGCCGTCGGGCGGGCCACGAAAAAGCGCCGGCCTGCACGGCCGGCGCGAGTCAAAGGTCACCACGAGACGGCGCGGGGCGGACCCCGCGCCGGGAGAGGCCGGCCTCAGCCGGCCTTCTTGTTGAGCGAGACGGCCACGAACCGGGTCTGGCCCTTGCCGCTCTTCACCCGCATCAGCACGGCCTTGCGCCCGCTCGACTCGGCCGCCCGGATCTGCGTCGCCACGTCCGCCGGACGGGACACGCTCTGGCCGCCGACGTCGAGGATCACGTCGCCCGCCTCGATGCCCTTGGCGGCCGCCGGGCCGTCGGGATCGACCTGGACCACCGCGACGCCCTGATCCGACAGACCGACATCGCCGGCCGGGGCGAGCTGCAGGCCGAGCCGCGGCTGGCCGTTGCCAGAGTCGTCGTCGCGGCTCGCCATCTTGGTGCCGTCGGTCGGCATCGCGCCGAGCGTCACCGTGGCGGTGTCGGCCTTGCCACCGCGCAGGTAGCTCAGCTCGACCTTGGCGCCCGGCTTCAGGCCGGCGATCTTGCGCGACAGCTCGCGGGCGCTGTCCACCGTGTCGCCGTTGACCTTCTCGATCACGTCACCCGCCTTCAGGCCGGCCTTGGCCGCCGGGGTACCGTTCTCGGCGTGGTCGACGAGGGCGCCCTTGGCCTTGTCGAGGCCGAGACCCTCGGCGATGTCCTGCGTCACGGGCTGGATCTGGACGCCCAGGTAGCCGCGGGCGACCTTGCCGTCGGTGCGGAGCTGGTCGACCACCGCCTGGACGGTCTCGGCGGGGATCGCGAAGGCGAGGCCGACGCTGCCGCCCGACGGGGACGCGATGGCGGTGTTCACGCCGACCACCTCGCCGTTGACGTTGAAGGTCGGGCCGCCCGAGTTGCCCTTGTTGATGGGCGCGTCGATCTGCAGGAAGTCGTCGTAGGGGCCGGCGCCGATGTCGCGGCCGCGGGCCGAGACGATGCCGGCGGTCACGGTGCCGCCGAGGCCGAACGGGTTACCGATCGCCACCACCCAGTCGCCGACCTGGGGCGCCGACTTGCCGAACTGCACGTACGGGAAGTTCGAGCCCTCGGTGATCTTCAGCAGGGCGACGTCCGTCTTGGCGTCCTTGCCGATGACCTTCGCGTCGAGGGTGCGGCCGTCGTCCAGCGTCACCTGCACGGTCTTGGCATGGTCGACCACGTGGTTGTTGGTGACAACGTAGCCGTCGGCCGAGATGATGAAGCCGGAGCCGACCGCGCCGCGCGGACCCTGATGCTGGGGCTGCATGCCGCTGGGGCCGTTCTGGCCGAAGCGCTTGAAGAACTCGCGCAGCTGCGGCGGCACGTTCTGGAGGTTGCGCCCCTGGCTCGGGCCGTCGTCGTCGTCGCTGCTCGCCGAGTCGTCGAGCTTCACCTTCACCGAGACGACGCCCGGCTTCACCTTGCTGACGATGCCGGCGAACGAGCCCGGCGGGTGCTCGGGGGCCTCGATCGGCGACTTGGGCAGAGCCTGCGCGAAGGCCGGGGTCGCGGCCGGCAGATAGCCGCTGCCGATGGCACCGCCGGCGATCAGCGCGGCGGCCGCCACGGAGGCGAGGGCGCGGCGCGAGGTGCGGCCAGTGGGACGGGTCTCGGTCATGGGGGGTCTCAACCTCTCGGGACTGATCGGGACGACGCCGGCGGTCGCGGCCGTCGACGGGATCTGTCTAAGGGGCGGCGCCTGACCCGGGCGTGGCGATCAAATTACCGTTTGGACAGGTGGCCCAGCGGTCGCGGAGCCCCATCGCGATCCGGGCGGTCGGCATCGGTCGCGCGCGATCGGAACAGCGCGCCTCCTCCGTGCGGCCTGGGGCAGCTTCAGGCTTGTGCTGTCCGACACTGCGATTTCCGCGAGTCGACCTAAAATCCCGCTCAGTTCAGCGGGCCGGCGAGAACTTCGGTGCTGTTAGACGCCCGCGTACGAGAGGAGGAGATTGCAATGAAGACGCTGATCGCGGCCGCCGCGTTCTTCGGGTCAACTGTCGGCGCGCTGGCGATCGACTCGTACGCGGATTACCGTGACTACTTCGACGCGAAGCCTGTCGCCGCAGATCACGCGCAGCGCGGCGTTTCCAAGAGGACGTACGGCGTCGATACGCGCCGCCCCGGCGATGATGGCGCCGCGAAGTCTGCGACCAACCTTCGGCCCGGCTACTGGAACCAGGCCGGCGGCTACGTTCCGCCGGACTATTCCACGCATCCGCCGGGCGCCTCGCAGGACGGGTTCTGGAGCCCGAACGACGCGGCGGCCGCCAATTGGGCCGGGCCGCGGGCGTTCACCGGCACCCTCGGCACCCGCCGGTGACCCCCGATGACGGGTCGGAGTACCGCCGGGCGGGCGCTCAGTCCCCGCTGAGCCGGACCAGAGCTTCCTCGATCTTCGCCAGCCGCGCCGACTCGCTCTCGCGACGCTCGCGGTTCTCCTCGATGATCTCCTCGGGCGCCCGGGCCACGAAGTCGGCGTTGCCGAGCTTGGCGTCGATCTTCTTGATCTCGCCCTGGGCCTTGCCCTGCTCCTTCTTCAGGCGCGCGACCTCGGCCGCGAGGTCGACCACGCCTTCCAGCGGCAGGGCGGCGACGCTGCCGCGCACCAGGAGCTGCACCGAGTTCTTCGGCGGCGTCTCCGCGAAGGTGATCTCCGACAGCCGGGCGAGGCGCAGGAGCGTGTCCCGCCACGCCTCCACCCGCGCCCGGATCTCCGGGGCGGCGCCGACCATCGCCAGCGGGATCTGCG
The DNA here is from genome assembly GCF_028583545.1 of Methylobacterium sp. NMS14P. NCBI lineage: Bacteria > Pseudomonadati > Pseudomonadota > Alphaproteobacteria > Hyphomicrobiales > Methylobacteriaceae > Methylobacterium > Methylobacterium sp. NMS14P. Next base: position 5,973,634 of record NZ_CP087106.1, read on the forward strand.
CGCCGGCCGGGACATTGGTCTCGGATCGCGCCGAGCGGATCTGGCTGACGAGATCGACCACGAACCCGACTTCGGCCTCCGCGGCCGCGTCGGCGAGGCCGCCGAGGTCCGGCCAGGAGGCCAGGGTCAGCAGGCCGCGCTCCGGCAGGTCGGCGCCCTTGATGGCCCACAGCTCCTCCGTGAGGAACGGCATGAACGGGTGCAGCAGCTTGGCGACCTGATCGATCAGGAACGCCACGCTCGCCTGCGTCTCGGCCCGGATCGCGGGATCGACGCCCTCGCCCTGGAGCACGGGCTTGGCGAGCTCGAGATACCAGTCGCAGAAGATGTTCCAGACGAAGCGGTAGGCCGCCGCCGCCGCGTCGTTGAAGCGGAAGGCCTCGAGGGCGCCCGCGACCTCGTCGACCGCGCGGGCCGCCTCGGTGAGCGCCCAGCGGTTGATCGCGCCGGTGGCGGAGCGTGGGTCGAAGGCCGGATCCAGGCGGCAGCCGTTCAGCTCGGCGAAGCGGGCGGCGTTCCAGAGCTTGGTCGCGAAGTTGCGGTAGCCCTGGACCCGGTCGGTGGACAGCTTGATGTCGCGGCCCTGGACGGCCAGCGCGCAGAGGGTGAAGCGCAGGACGTCGGCGCCGACCTGATCGATCAGCTCCAGGGGGTCGACGACGTTGCCCTTCGACTTCGACATCTTCGCGCCCGACGCGTCCCGCACCAGGGTGTGCAGGTAGACCGTGTCGAAGGGCATCCGGTCGGTGAGGTGCAGGCCCATCATCATCATCCGGGCGACCCAGAAGAACAGGATGTCCTTGCCGGTCACCAGGGTGTTGGTCGGGTAGTAGCGGGCGAGTTCCGGCGTCGAATCCGGCCAGCCCAGCGTCGAGAACGGCCAGAGCGCCGAGGAGAACCACGTGTCGAGGACGTCCGCGTCGCGGGTGAGGGCGACGGGCCGGCCGTGCCGCGCCTCGGCCGCGGCCAGCGCCTCGGCCTCGCTCTCGGCCACGAAGATGCCGCCCGCGTCGTCGTACCAGACCGGGATCTGGTGGCCCCACCAGAGCTGGCGCGAGATGCACCACGGCTCGATGTTGGTGAGCCACTGGAAGAAGATCTTCTCGTAGTTCTCGGGCACGAACTTGGTCTGCCCGTCGCGCACCGCCTGCAGGGCGCGCTCCGCGAGCGGCTTGACGTTCACGTACCACTGGTCGGTCAGGTAGGGCTCGATGACCGCGCCCGACCGGTCGCCGTGCGGGACCGCGTGCGTGTTCGGCTCGATCGCGCGCAGGCGCCCGCGCGCCTCCATCAGGGCGACGACCGCCTTGCGGGCCTGCGCCCGGTCGAGGCCGTGGAGTGCCAGGGCCTCCGGATCCGGCGAGGTCCCGTCGAGGAAGTCCGCGTTGCCGTCGAGCAGCATGCCGCCCTCGGGATCGAGGACGTTGATCAGGCCCAGCCCCTGTCGGCGGCCGACGTCGAAATCGTTGAAATCGTGGGCGGGCGTGATCTTGACCGCGCCCGTACCCTTCTCCGGGTCCGAGTAGGTGTCGGCCACGATCGGGATCAGCCGCCCGACCAGCGGCAGGCGCACGCGCTTGCCGACCAGCGCGGTGTAGCGCGCGTCCTCGGGATGGACCGCGACGCCGGTATCGCCCAGCATCGTCTCCGGGCGGGTGGTCGCCACCGTGATGACGTCGCCGGTCTCGTTGCCGGCCTCGTCCACCACCGGGTAGTCGAAGTGCCAGAGATGGCCCTTGGTCTCGATCTGCTGGACCTCCAGGTCCGAGATCGCGGTCTGGAACTTCGGGTCCCAGTTCACCAGCCGCTTGTCGCGGTAGATCAGGCCCTGCCGGTGCAGGTCGACGAAGGTCTTGAGCACGGCCCGGCTCAACCCGTCGTCCATGGTGAAGCGCTCGCGCGACCAGTCGCAGGAGGCGCCCAGCCGCTTCAGCTGGTTGACGATCGCGCCGCCGGATTCCGCCTTCCAGGCCCAGACCTTCTCGACGAAGGCCGCGCGGCCGATCTCGCGGCGGCCGGGCTCCTGACGCTCCATCATCCGCCGCTCGACCACCATCTGGGTGGCGATGCCGGCATGGTCCGTCCCCGGCTGCCAGAGCACGTCCTTGCCGCGCATGCGCTCGAAGCGGCAGAGGATGTCCTGCAGCGTGTTGTTGAGGGCGTGGCCCATGTGCAGCGAGCCCGTCACGTTCGGCGGCGGGATCACGATGCAGTACGGCGGCGCCCCGGCGCGCTCGGGCCGGCCGGCACGGAAGGCGTCCGCCTCGGCCCAGGCGGCGGAGATCCGCGCCTCGACGGAGGTGGGCTCGAAAGTCTTGTCCATCATCGCGGGTACGGGCCGGCGCTTGTCCAAACGGGGGGTGCCCCGCTTTCGACCGTCACGCCGCTCGCGTCAACACGCGGACGGTGGCCCGCCGCCACCGTACCCGGGCCCCCGGCTCAGCGGCCGCGCGACACCCGCTCGATCTCGGCGCGCACGAGGCGCTCGACCACGGCCGGGAGGTTGTCGTCGAGCCAGGACTTCAGCATCGGCCGGAGCATCTCCTTGACGAGATCCTCCAGGGTCCGGGCGTTCTGCGTCAGGACCGTATGGGCCAGCAGGTTGAACGCGCCGCTGACGCTGGCATCGGTGGCCGGAGAGACGAGGGCCTCGCGCCCGGGCTCGGGTTCGGGCGCACGGGCGGCCTGGAGCACGGGCTGCGGCGGCGGCGGCGGCGGAGGCGGCTCCGGGACCGGCTCGGGTTCGGGGAGCGGCTCGGGCTCGGGCTCCGGCTCGGGCGCGGCGGTGACCGGGTCCTCGAAGTCGATCGCGTCGAAGTCGAGCAGGTCCGGGGCCGGCTCGGGTTCCGGCTCCGGTTCGACCACGCGCGGGCGCGTCACCGGCTCGGCGACCTCCGCGAGGTCGAGCACGTCGTCGGGCTCCGGAGCGGCCACCGGCACCTCGGCCGGTTTGGCGGCCTGATCGTCGGCGATGATCCTCCGGATCGACGCGAGGATCTCTTCCATCGAAGGCTCGTGCGCCTTATCGGCAGCCTTGTCCTGGAATTTGGAGTCCGGGATCTTGGGGCTTGCTGCACTCATCGGCAGGCGCACTCGGGCATGGGAGACTGGAAAGCGACCCGAACGGATCGATGTTCAATCAGTATTCCATGCCGTTTCGTGGCGGCAAGCGCGCCTGCAACACACTCCCCGTGGAAAAGCCTTCAGCGGCCGTCCGGCGTGCGCAGGCCGAACCACAGATCCTTGACCTGATCGTAGTGGACCTTGGCGCTGTAGTATTCGACCGGGAGCGCCGTGAAGCGCGCGGTCAACTGTCCGATCGCCTGGACCACCCCGTAGGAGAAGATCACCCGGTCGCGCTGGGCGACGATGAGGCTCACGCGGGAGTTCAGCAGTTCCTGCTGCGCGTTGAGGACGTCCAGGGTCGTGCGCTGGCCGACGCGCGCTTCCTCGCGCACGCCGTTCAGCGCCACCTCGTTGGCCTGGACCTGGGCCTGGGCGGCGATCACCTGCGCCTTCGCGGCTTCGAGCCGGCCCCAGAAATCGACGATCTGGGCGCGGACCTGATCGCGGATCTGATCGACCTGGATGCGGGCCTGGCCGACCGACTCCTTGGCCTGCCGGATCTGCGCGTAGGTCTGGCCGCCCTCGTAGATCGGGATCGAGAGCCGGCCGCCGACGAAGCCGACGAAGAAGCTCTGATTCGGGCCGTTCTGATCGTAGAGCTGGCTCAGCGAGCCCTGCAGGCTCAGCTGCGGGGCGAGCTGGCCTTCCAGGACCTTCACCTGGGCTTCGCTCGCGTCGACGTTGTGGATGGCCGAAACGACCTGCGGGTGCTCGCGCAGGCCGACGGCGATCGCCTGATCGAGATTGCGCGGCACGAACCGGTCCAGCGGCCGGCCCGGCGCGAGCTGGCGCGGCTCAACACCGATGTTCTGCCGGTAGACGCCGATGCTCGTGCGCAGGGTGGATTCGGCGAGGGCGACCTGCGATCGCGCGCCGGCCAGTCGAGCCTCGGCCTGCGCGACGTCGGTCCGGGTCACCTCGCCGACGTTGAAGCGGTCGCGGGTCTGGCGGAGCTGCTCTTCCAGAACTTCGACGTTGTTCCGGTTCAGCTCCAGCGTCGCCGTGTTGCTGAGCACGTTCATGTACGCCTGGACGGCGTTGTACAGGACGGTCAACTCGGTGAAGCGCAGGCTCTCGCGCTGGCTGTAGACCTGCGACTCCGCGCGCCGGACGGTATTGTCGGTCTGGAAGCCGTTGAAGATCGTCTGCGTGACGTTCAGGCTGGCGGAACTCGGCAGGTACGTGGTGCGCGTCGTCCGCCGCGAGGTGATGACCTGGCTCGCGATGTCGGATGTCGCGCCGCCGGACAAGCCCTCACCGCCGGTCGCGGCACCCGCCGCCCCGGCACCTGAGGTCCCGATGCCCGCGGTTCCCCCCGCGGTCCCGATCCCCGTCGTCCCGACCCCCGCCGTCGTCCCGGTACCGGTCGTCCCGGCGCCTGCCGTTCCGCCCAGGCCGCCGCCCGTCGTTCCGAGGGCCGATCCGCCGGTGGCCGCGGTCGTGCCGGCGGTGCCCGCCGACGCGACGGTGCTGGACGAGCGCGTCTGAAGGTACTGGACGCCGATCGCGGCGTTGACGTTGACGGTCGGCCGGTAGCCCGACTGCGCGATCGCCACGTTCTCGTCGATAGCGCGCACGCCCGCGCGGCTGGCGTTCAGGCTCGGATTGCCCTGATAGGCCTTGGCGAGAGCGCTCTCCAGAGTCTCGGCGGATGCCGGCATGGCAGCCAGCATCGCGAGTCCGGACACCATCCCGGCCAGGCGGAACGTCGGGCAACTCGCTGGTGGACGTCGTGTCACGATGAACAAGCCCTTGCGGTCTCTTTCGGTCCGGAAGTCCGAGACGAAAACGGCCAAGGTACGGCGTTTCGCTCGTCTCCGATCAAGCCCGCCCCACCGTCACGCTTAGCGCAAACCGGGCGCTTTGGCTCGCCTCGGCGCGGGTCCCGCGGCGGAAAGTGCGGCGTTGGGGCATTAAGGTGACACACCCCGCACGCTCACCGCGGCGTGGGCGCGTATTGAGCTGTCTAGTTTCATAAATACGCCCCATCAGAGACTATTGCCGGCTTGCGGAGACGCGAGACTTCCGGGCCGTCCGGGCGCCGCCGGCAGGGGAGGGCGTGCCCGTCCGAGGCCGCCCGCCTCCGCGGCCGGCACCGGTTCCCGCCTAGTACCGGTCCATCCCGCCGCCGCCGGCGTCGGGCTCCAGCTCCAGCGGGCCCTCGGGAGCTGAGTCGGGCTCGGGCGCACGGCGCGTGCGCGCCGGCGGGCGCGGCTTGGGCTCCGATCCCGTCAGCGCGGCCGACGGTTTCGGCTTCGGCGCCGCGCTCGGGGAAGCCGGCTGTCCGCGGGAGCCTGGCGGCCCGGGCGGCCCTGCCGGACCCACGGCGCCCATCAGCCCCGGTGCGCCGGCCATGCCGGTGGGGCCGCGCTCGCCCGGCGGACCTGGCGGGCCGGCGACACCCTGTGCACCGGCGGGCCCCTGCGGTCCGGGCGGTCCGGGCGGCCCCATCGCGCCCCGCTCCCCGGCAGCCCCGGCCTCGCCCCGCGGACCCGTCTCGCCGCGCGGGCCGACCAGCCCCGGCGCCTGGGGACCCTGCTGGCCGCACTCGCCGACCACGATGCTGCGGGTCTGTTTCGGCGTCCGCAGCGTCGCGATGCAGGTGGCCGGATGGTAGACGACGCGGAACTCGAAATAGCCGCGGCCGTCGGTCCGGTGCGGGAACTGGCCGTCGAGCGTGATCTCCACCCCCGGATCGTCGGCGTAGCCGATGATCCAGAGATCACCGCCGGTGATCTTGGCGGCCTCGATGCGCATGTCCGCCGCCCGCGCCGGCGCCGTGCAGGCGGCCGACAGGGCCAGCATCGAACAAAGCGCCCAGCGCTCGCGCCACAGGCGCTTGGCAGATCTCATGGCAGGTCACACAGTCTTTTCGACGATCAGAATGCCATAGCCCGCAAACTAAGCAATAAATTGCGGAGAAAGTTGGATGTGGAAAACGCGTCCGGTCGGCCGTCCTAATCCGAAATGGGTATTCGAAGGGCGCGCGGCGGGGCCTGTAGCGTGGCCGCGCTGGACCGGTTCAAGCGTGTGTGACCGGGCCGGCCGAGGAATGGCGCGCCGCTTCTTCGCCCGTCAGCACCTCGTGAGCGCCCCGGGTCCGGATTCGGATCCGCGGTGGAGGGTTCAACCGTGGACGACAACGATCCGCCCTGGGACACGGACCCGCTCTGGTACGACCGGACCGAGTCCGGAACACCGCCGGGGCCCATCCTCGAAGCCCTGGCCTGGCTGTTCCTGCTGGCGATCGCCGGATGCGCGGCGCTTGTGTGGCTCTACGGGACGCCGGACCGCCTGTGGCGCGTCGCGGAGCGCCGGCTGATGCGCCGCGATCCGGCCGATGCGGGGCGATTCTGACAGGCGGCCGCGGCCGTGACCTCCTCGCGCCCCGCGCCGCTTCAGGCGGCGGCGATGCGCGTCGCGAGCAGGGTTGATTCCAGGGCTTCCACCGGCATCGGGCGGCCGAGATGGTACCCCTGCAGGAACGGGCAGCCCATCGCCTGCAGGATGTTCAGATCCTCGGCCGATTCGACGCCCTCCGCCACGACGTCGAGTCCGAGCAGACGACCGAGGCCGAGAACGGCGAGGACGAGCCCGCGCTTGTCGTCGCTCGCGCCCAGGCCGGTGACGAAGCTCCGGTCGATCTTGATCCGGTCCGCCTTGAGCTGCCGCAGCGAGGAGAGCGACGAGTAGCCGATCCCGAAATCGTCCAGGGCGACGCGGATGCCGGCGCGGGACAGCGCCTGCAGCTTTCCCTGCACGGCGCCGATGTCGAGGGCCGTCTCCTCGGTGATCTCGATCTCCAGCATAGTGGGCGGCAGGCCGAGGAGGTTCAGGCGCTCGATGACGATCTCGTCGACCGGCACCTGCGCCATCTCCCGCGGCGAGACGTTCATCGCCACGCGGACGCCGCCCAGGCCGCGGCGATGCAGGATCTCCAGCATCGCGCAGACCTGCTCGAGGATGTAGCGGAGCAGCGATTCGGTCAGGCCCGCCATCGCGGCGGCGGCGATCAGGTCCGGGGGGGCGATCCAGCCGAGCCGCGGATGCTCCCAGCGGATCAGAGCTTCCAGCCCGACCAGGGTCCGGCCATCGGACGCGTAGATCGGCTGGAACCAGACCTTCGGGGCGTTCTCGACCAGGGCCTGCGACAGGTCGCGCTCCAGGTCCCGCCGCATCTGCAGCCCCTCGCGCAGGACCGAATCGAACACCCGGTAACGGTTCCGGCCGGCCGCCTTCGCGGCGTAGAGCGCCTCGTCGGCGCAGCTCAGCATCTCGGTGAGGCTGGGCTCCGGACTGGCGTGGATGCCGATGCTGACCCCGAGGCGCCCCGCGTCGAACCCGTCGAACGGCTGCGACACCGCCGTGATGAGATTCGCCGCCATGACGTCGTCCGGCACGCCCGACGTCGCGGGATCGTACAGCACGGCGAACTCGTCGCCGCCCAGCCGGGCCGCGAGGCCGTTCTCCGGGAGCGCGTCTCCGAGCCGGCGCGCCACCTCGACGAGCACCCGGTCACCCGCCTTGTGGCCGTAGACGTCGTTGACGAACTTGAACCCGTCGAGGTCGAGCATCAGCAGGCTGAGGGTCCCGGTGCGGAGCCGGTTCTCGGTCGCCTGGAGGAAGCCCGCGCGGTTCAGCAGGCCGGTCAGATCGTCGTGCGTGGCGCGCCACCGCATCTCGTCGACGAGGGCGCTCGCACTGGCATGGGCCTCGGCGCGCGACCGGGCGAGCGCGTGGGCCTCGTTCTTGAGCCGGCTCGCCTCGCGGAACACGGCCTCGCTCCGGAACGCGGTGTGCGTCAGGGCGAGGAAGTAGAGCAGCACGCAGGCCGCGAGGCAGTTCCGGTCGAAGTCGCCGGCATAGGCGAGGCAGGCCACGACGGACAGCAGCGGCAGGGCGATGAAGGCGAGGGGAATGCGCGCGTACGCGATTCCGTGCGTCACCGCCCCCGCGGTCACGCCGCAGGTGATCGTGAGGTAGAACAGGGTCTCCGCGGTGGTGTAGCCGTCGCACAGGAGCGGCTGGCACGCCCAGACCAGTCCGGAGAGGAACGCCGCGAACGTGCAGGTGCGCAGGTGCCGGTCGACGGAGCGCGCGGCGGCCGCGGCCAGGCTCGGCGTCATGTCGGCGGTCAGCGCCAGGCCGAGGCAGGGGATGCGGCAGAGCGCGATTCGGAGGAGATTGACGCCGGTCGACGCCGCGAACCAGACGGCCCCCACGGCGCCGTGCCCGCTCCGGTAAGCGACCAGGAGGCTCGCCAGACCGAGCAGCATGTTGACCGGGATGGCCGCCAGCACGCTCCCGCGCATGGCTTCCAGCTGGTCCCGCCGGATCAGCGCGTTCCACCTCGGATCTGCAGGGTCGAGAGATTCACCGGAGCCGGGTGAACCCGGCTCGGATCTCTCTTGGTCCCAAACGATCATTGCACGTCCACTCGAAGGTGAGGGACTCATGGCATCGAATCGTAAGATATCGTTGAACGATCACCGCGCGCCGCGCGCGATCCCGAGCTTTTCGCGCTCCGCACGAACAGAGACTACGAGTCGCAAGGCATTCCGGCCGCTTCCGCGCGCACCATATCGGGTCCCGGGCCGCTTCCGGGCCCCGGATCGTCCATGGCCCTGACCCGCGACCTGCTCGATATCCGGACGATCTATCACGAGCCCACTGTCGGCGACTTCCCGCTGGGCCGGGACATCCTCGCGCGCTTTCCCGACGCCGCGCGCATCGTTGTGCCGTCGCACTGGAACATCCCCGAACTCCACGGCAACGCGGGCTCGGTGGAGGACTGGGTGCGGATCAAGCGCTCGACGCTCGTCCTCGGCGTGAAGAAGGGCCTCGCGATGCGCCCAAACGGCCGCAGCGCCCACTTCATCGCGCCCTCGACCTCCAACGGCTGCGCCATGGCCTGCGCCTACTGCTACGTGCCGCGCCGCAAGGGCTTCTCCAACCCGATCTCGCTGTTCGTGAACGTCGAGCAGGCCTGCGCGGCGATCGCCCGCCACGCCGGGCGCCAGGGGCGCCTGCCGGAGCCGGATCCGATCGATCCCGAATACTGGGTCTACGATATCGGCGAGAACGGCGACCTCTCGGTGGACGCGGCGGTGAGCGACGGCGCGCGCGCCCTGGTCGCGCTGTTCCGCACCCTGCCCAACGCCAAGGCCTCGTTCGCCACCAAGGCCGTCAACCGCGATCTCCTAACCTACGATCCGCAGGGCAAGACGCGCATCCGCTTCTCGCTCATGCCGGCGCGGATTGCCCGCATCGTGGACGTGCGCACCGCCCCGATTCCCGAGCGGATCGCCGCCATCGACGACTTCGTGGCCGCCGGCTACGAGGTCCACGCCAACTTCTCGCCCGTCATCCTCTACGAGGGCTGGGAGGCGGACTGGCGGGCGCTGTTCGCCGAGATCGACGCGACGCTGTCGGACGCCGCCAAGGCGCAGCTCAAGTGCGAGATCATCATGCTGACCCACAACGCGGATCTGCATGCGGTCAATCTCGGCTGGCACCCGAAGGCCGAGGAGCTGCTCTGGCGGCCGGACATCCAGGAGGCGAAGATCTCGGAGGGCGGGGGCGCCAACCTGCGCTACCGGGCCGGCTGGAAGGGCCGGTGGCTCGCGCGTTTCAAGGCCCTGCTCGCCGAGACGATGCCCTACTGCACGGTGCGCTACGCGTTCTGAGCACGGATGGCCGAACTTCCGGCCGTGCGCGGCGTTGGCGCGCCAGCGGAGGGATGCTCACCCATGGCGACGCACGAGGACCATATCCGCGAGGCGGTCGCCCTCGCCGCGGCGAACGTCGAGGCCGGTGGCGCGCCCTACGGGGCGGTGATCGTGCGGGACGGTGCCGTGCTGGTCCGCGCGGCCAACACCGTGCACGCCACCAACGACCCGAGCGCCCATGCCGAGATGGTGGCGCTGCGCGAGGCCAGCCGGGTGCTCGGCCGCCGCGATCTCGGCGACTGCGTGATGTACGCGAGCGGCCGCCCGTGCCCGATGTGCCACGCGGCGATGCGGCTCGCGGGCTTCAGAGAGGGCTACTTCGCCTTCTCGGCCGAGGAAGCCGAGACCTACGGTGCCGGCAGCGCGGCGATCTATGCCGAGCTCTGCCAGCCCCTCGACGCGCAGCCGATGCGGGTCACCCAGATCCGTCCGCCGGGCGATTCGCCCTACGCGGCCTGGCAGGCGCGCCGGGAGGCCTGAGGCGGCCGCGCCGGCCTCAATGCGTCCAGGGCGCCGTGCGGTTGAACTTGAAGTTGTCCGAGTAGGACAGACCCTTGCGATGGACGGGCTTGGCAGGCTGCTCGACGCGGAACGCGATCCCCTCGCGCTTCGCGTAGGCCACGGCCTCCTCCTCGGTGTCGAACTCGAGGCGCACCTGCTGGAGCATGTCGGAGGATCCGTTCCACCCCATCAGCGGATCGATCTCGCGCGGGCTGGTCCGGTCGAACTCCAGGATCCACTGCTTGGTCCGGGCGAGGCCCGACTGCGTGGCGTCCCGAGACGGACGGAAGATGCGGGCGCTCGGCATCGGACTCGACAAGCTCCTGATCGAATGGTCGGGGCGATAGGATTCGAACCTACGACCCCCTGGTCCCAAACCAGGTGCGCTACCAGACTGCGCCACACCCCGACTGCCACACGGCCTCAATGCCGTAGCGGTTCCGCTGTTCCCCCGCAAGGCGCGGCGCAGGCAGGCACTGCCGGCGGCGCTTCCCGCGCGGGAAATTCACGGCGCCTCACTTGTCAGACAAATTGGCGGGCGGTAGATTTTTGACGGGACGAGGGTCGGGCCTCCCCGCAGTCGGACCGGCGCCTGCCATCACTGGGGGGTGGAGGATGGTGCGCTCGGATCGCGCCGCGCCGGGCGGTTCCGGTCCTCGTCGCCGCGGCGCGGGTCAGCGCCCGCGCCGCGGGCCTTGCCGGCCCCCGCCGAAACGGTGACGATCACCGCGAGCGACATGGATTTGCCCGTGTGGACACCGAGCCCGCGCTACCCTGACCCGGCTGTCGAGATCCTCGACGCCGCCTTCGCCCGCTACCGGGTGTTCAACGCGGCGGTCGAGCGCCTCGCGACCGGCTTCCGCTGGTGCGAGGGGCCGGTCTGGTTCGGCGACGGGCGCTACCTGCTCTGGAGCGACATTCCCAACGACCGCATCCTGCGCTGGGACGAGGAGAGCGGGGCGGTGGGCCTCTACCGGAGGCCGTCGGGCTTCGCCAACGGCAACACCCGCGACCGGCAGGGGCGGCTCGTCACCTGCGAGCACGGGGGGCGTCGGGTCACCCGGACCGAGCATGACGGCGCGATCACCGTCCTGGCGGACACGTTCGAGGGCCGCCGGCTCAACTCGCCGAACGACGTGGTGACCGCCGCCGACGGCGCGGTCTGGTTCACCGACCCGCCCTTCGGGATCGGCGGCTTCTACGAGGGCGTCCGTGCCGAGCCCGAGCTGCCGCAGAACGTCTACCGGCTCGACCCGGTCACCGGCGTGCTGGAGGCCGTGGCCACCGACCTCGCCGGCCCCAACGGCCTGTGCTTCTCGCCCGACGGCCGCGTGCTCTACCTCGTGGAATCGCGCGGGCAGCCGACCCGGCGGATCGTCGCGTACGATGTGGTCGTCGGCCGCACGCTCCGGAACCGGCGGGTCCTGATCGATGCCGGGCCCGGCACGCCGGACGGGCTGCGCTGCGACGTCGACGGCAACCTCTGGTGCGGGTGGGGCATGGGCGACGACGCCCTGGACGGCGTCATGGTGTTCAACCCCGACGGCCGGCCGATCGGCCGCATCCGGCTGCCGGAGCGCTGCGCCAACCTCTGCTTCGGCGGCCGGCACCGCAACCGCCTGTTCATGGCGGCGAGCCAGTCGCTCTACGCCGTCCACGTCGACGTCCAGGGCTGCGCCGGCGGGTGAGGCCCGGATGCCCAGCCCTGCGTGCGCCGCCGGCATCGTCGCCGGCACGATGCTTGACCGGAGCGGCGCGCCGACCCACTTCCCGTCCGCCGGGGGCATAGCGGGACACCAGCCGATGATCGAACTCCACTACTGGCCGACGCCGAACGGCCATAAGATCACGATGTTTCTCGAAGAAGCGGGCATTCCTTACCGCCTTCACCCTGTCAATATTGGCAAGGGTGAGCAGTTCAACCCGGATTTCCTCAAGATCGCGCCCAACAACCGGATGCCGGCGATCGTCGACGACGAGCCGGCGGGCGGCGGCGCGCCGGTCTCGCTGTTCGAGTCGGGGGCGATCCTGCTCTACCTCGCCGAGAAGACCGGGCGCTTCATCCCGGGCGACCCGCGCGGCCGGGCCGAGGTGCTGCAGTGGCTGTTCTGGCAGATGGGCGGCCTCGGCCCGATGCTCGGCCAGAACCACCACTTCTCGCAGTACGCGCCGGAGAAGATCGACTACGCGATCAAGCGCTACGTCAACGAGACCAACCGCCTCTACGGCGTCCTCGACCGGCGGCTGGCCGACCGCGCCTACGTCGCCGGGCCGGACTACTCCATCGCCGACATGGCCTGCTATCCCTGGATCGTGCCGTGGGAGAAGCAGGGTCAGAACCTCGACGACCACCCGAACCTCAAGCGCTGGTTCACGGCGATCGCCGAGCGGCCCGCCACCAAGGCAGCCTATGCCCGCGCCCCGGAGGTCAATCCCGATTTCGGCAAGACCATGAGCGAGGATGCCAAGAAGGTGATGTTCGGCCAGACCGCCTCCAACACCAAGCGCTGACCGCACCATGACCGAGACCGCGCCCGCCCTGCCGCTGGAGGTGATCCACCGCGGCTGGAACACCTTCGGCATCGCCACGCTGACGCTGCAGGACGGCAGCACCGTGCGGCGGGCGCTGGAGGATCACGGGCAGGCGGCCTGCGTTCTGCCCTACGATCCCGAGCGGCGCGTGGCGCTGCTCGTCCGGCAGGCGCGGGTCGGGCCCGCCTTCTGGGGCGAGCCGGCCGAGTTCGACGAAGCCCCGGCGGGCGGCCTCGACGGCGGTGCCCCCGAGGCGACGGCGATCCGCGAGGCGATGGAGGAGGCGGGCGTCCGGCTGACCCGGCTGGAGGCGGTCGCCCACGCCTACAGCATGCCGAGTGTGTCCTCCGAGCGCCTCTGGCTCTACCTCGCGCCCTACGGCGCCGCCGACCGGGTCGGCCCCGGCGGGGGCCTGCACGCGGAGGGCGAGCAGGTGCTGGTCGTGGAGGTGCCGCTGGCCGCGCTGGCCGATCAGGCCCGGGCCGGCCGCCTGCCCGACCTCAAGACCCTGGTCCTCGTCCAGGCCCTGATGCTCCGAAGCCCCGAACTGTTCGCCCCATGACCCTCTCGCCCACCGCACCCGCGCCGGATGTCCTCGCGGCGATGCTCGCCTTCGCCGAGGAGGCGGCCCCGCTGGCCCTCGCCATGCGGGCGCGCGGCCTCGCGATGAGCAACAAGGGCCCGGATCTCGGTCAGGCCTTGACGGAGGCCGACCTCGCCGTCAGCCGGCTGATGCACGCGCGGTTCGGCCCCGACCTGATCGAGGAGGAGACGGCCGAGGACCTCGGACAGGCGGCGGCCCGGGCGCTGCTCGCCCGCGACGCCTGGACCTTCGTGGGCGACCCGATCGACGGGACCCGACCTTTCGCGGGCGGCCTGTCGGGCTGGGGCGTGATGGTGGCGGCCTGCCGCGCGGGCTGGCCGCGGGCCTGCATCATGAGCCTGCCGGCCTGGAACGAGGACCGCTCCGCACCGGCCCAGGGGGTGCCGGCGGAGGCCACGGAGGGGCTCCTGCTGGCGGCGAGCGAGGGACGCGCCTTCTGGGCACCGACGCGCGGCGGCCGCATGACCGAGGCTCTGCGCCCGCTCGAGCGCTCGGAGCGGAAGACCGGCCATGTCGGCTGGCTGTCGGTCACGGCCCAGCGCTACACCCTGGATTACGGCCGCGGCTGGTTCCCCTGGAGCGAGGGCGGGGCGATCTCGGACGCCGCGCTCCTGGCCACCGGCCGCCTCGACGCGACTCTGAGCAACAACCGATTGTGGGACCTGGGCCCGATCCTCCCGCTGTTCGAGGCGCTGGGCTTCCGCCTGTTCCACTGGCCCGACCTCGGTGATCCGCCGGCGGCCTTCGTCGACCTGTTCGACGCCGAGCTGTCGGCCCACGACGACCTCTGGCTGGTGGCCCGGGACCGCGCGCAGGCCGCCGATCTGGCGACGGCCATCCGCCGCGCCTAGGACGGAGCCCGCGAGGGCCGCGCCCGGTCCGGGCAGGGCCGCCGAACGGGAGGTCCCGGACCGTGAGAGGATCCGGGCCGGCTCTCAGAGCGCCGCGATCAGCGTCCGGATCCGCGCCTGCGACGCCTTGAGCCCGCTCTCGGCCTCGGCCCGCGCGGCATCGAGCTTCGCCAGCTCGTCCTCCTGGGCAGCCATGCGGGTGAGGTAGCGCCGCGCCAGCTCGCTGTCCTTCGGAACGGCGCCGAGATTGCTGCGGATGCGCTCCTGCTCCGCCCGCACCTTCGCCTCGCGCTCGCCGATCTCCTCGACGGTCCGGGTCGCCGCGGCGACCTCGGCGCGGGCCTGCGACAGGGTCTTGAGCTTGCCGCCTAGCTCCGGGTCGGTGGCGAGGGAGGCCCACCGGACCAGCAGTGCCTCGTCGGCGTCGACCAGATCGTAGGCATCGATCTGGACGCGCTCGAGCACCGCCCGGGTCTCGGCCGTCCCGCCAGCGGGAACCGCGACCTTGAGGCGATAGGCCGTGGGGGTCTCGCCGTCGCGGGCGGTCGCGGTGAGGGTCCACCCATCGCGACGGGGATGCTCGATGATCACGGAACGGGCGGCGTCCGGCGCGCCCTTGATCGTGTAGGTCGTGACCTCGCGGGCGATCACCGTCGCGCGCGCCACGCCGTCGACCACGGTGATCTTGGTCAGGGCATCGCTCGGCTCGGTCTCCGCCTGGACGGCGACCTTGCGGTCGAGGGCGAAGCTGGCGAGCCGCTGCTCGCCGGCGGGCGTCGCGGGCAGGCGGGCGTCTCCCAGGTAGCCGGCCTCGCGGTCGTAGAGGGTGATGAGGCCGGCCGGCAGGGTCGCGGTGATGCTGTTGCGGATCCGGAGGGCCGCGATCGGATGGATCCCCTGGCCCGGCTTCCAGAGGGCGACCCGCTCGGCCTCGATCTCGGTATCGATGAACGGCACCGACAGGGTGCCGCCGGCGCGGAGGTCGACCGGGTGCGGCAGCGTGAAGTTCGCCGCCACGTCCCCCTCGCTGGCGGCGGCGCCGGCGGTGGCGGCCGCGGCGTCGTAGCTCGGTTCCGCGGCCTCCGCGCGGCTGTCGCGGGTGTCCATCCGCACCATCGGGGCCGGAAGGGGCGCGGCGGGGGCCGGGGCGCGCAGGCGCGCGACCGATTTCGACGCGACCGTGCCCGGGTCGAGGTCCGGCATGCCGACATCCTCGACCATCACCGGCGCCTCCGGTCTCTTGCGCCAGTAGCGCCGGTGCAGGCGCTGGAGGAGCGCCACCGGTGACCCGGACGAGAGGGTGACGTCGACGCCTGTCCAGTCGGCGCCGAGGGCGTTCTCGAGGATGGCCCAGGCCTGCAGGTTCGCGCGGCCAGCGCCGCCGTCGACGATGCGATAGCTCGTCTTCCAGACCGGCGCGGCGACCACGTAGGTCAGCCGGACTTCGCGCCGCCCGTGCCCCGCGAGGTCGACCTCCACCCGGTGGGCGTCCCCGACCTTGGCCTTCCCGGCCGCCGCGATCGCCTCGGCGATCTTGGCCGCCATGGTCGGATCCTGGATCGTCACGGAGGCGCCGTCATCGATCGGCACGGATTCGAGCGTGCCCGTCCCGGTCAGGAGGGTCAGGATCGCGACCGCGCCGTTCTCCGTCCCGGCATTCCGCTCGGACACGCCGAGCACACGCCCTTCGAGCGTGCGCCCGCCGCTCTGAATTCGGACCGGCACACCCTGCAGTTTCCCCACGAGGCGTGCCGGTGCGGACAGGTCGTCCGCGGTGAACGGCATCGTCCGCAGCGTCTCGTCGGCCCGATCCACGCCGTCCAGACGCAGGGCACCGACGGTGCCGACGGGATCCCGCACGACGAGGCTCTTGAGGATGTCGTCGATCTGCTCGGAGCGTGCGTCGAGCCCGATCGTCGCGTCGCCGTCGACAGGGTGGACCTGGGTGACTTCCGCGAGGCCGCCGCTCGACAGGGTGACGGCGCGGATCTTCCCCGGGGACGCCGCCATCAGGGGCGGCGCGGCCGCGATCATGCACAGCAGAACGCCGGCCCACACGACATGAGACGTCACCAAATCGCCTGCCTCCCGTTCGAGCGCCGTCCGCCGCGGCGGTCGCGGATGTGACGGCGGGTTCGAGGCGCCGGCACCGCACCGTGACGCCCGCTCCTGCGCGGCCGACGACGGGGATCCGGCAGCCGTCGAGCGCCTCGGCCTGAGCGGCCACGCGCGGTGGATCGCCCGCGTCCGCGGCGGCCGACGGCCCCGCGAGCCGCGAGCCGCGAGCCGCGAGCCGCGACACTAGGATTCTCCGTCCCGTCGGCGCTGTCCAGTCGACTAGGTCATCGCGGACTCGTCCCGCCGGCCCCGCGATACCGCGGACCGTCGGCACGGCGTCCCGGGCGCATGCGAAAAGGGCGGCGCGCCATCGCGTGGCGCGCCGCCCCTGTCGTCGGTCTCAGGCGATCAGTTCAGCGTCGCGTTGACCGGCCGGCGCTCGGCCCCGACCGTCACGTCGCCGATCATCAGGCCCATCGGGCCGAGCCGGACCGCCACCGTCTCGCCGTCGTGGACCTTGCCGGAGAGCACCAGCTCGGCCAACGGATCCTGGACGTTCTTCTGGATCACCCGCTTCAGCGGCCGCGCCCCGTAGGCCGGGTCGTAGCCCTTGTCGGCGAGCCAGTTCTTGGCCTCCTCGTCGACCTCCAGAGTGATCTTGCGGTCGTCCAGGAGCTTCTGCAGGCGCCCGAGCTGGATCTCGACGATCGCCCCCATCTCAGACCGCGCGAGGCGGTGGAACAGGATGATCTCGTCGACCCGGTTCAGGAACTCCGGCCGGAAGTGGCCCCGCACCACGCCCATCACCTCCTCGCGGACCGCGTCGGTGTCCTGGCCCGCGGGCTGGTTCACCAAGTACTCGGCCCCGAGATTCGAGGTCATGATCAGCAGCGTGTTGCGGAAGTCGACCGTCCGCCCCTGGCCGTCGGTGAGGCGCCCGTCGTCGAGGACCTGCAGCAGGACGTTGAACACGTCCGGGTGCGCCTTCTCGACCTCGTCGAACAGCACGACCTGGTAGGGCCGGCGCCGCACGGCCTCGGTGAGGGCGCCGCCCTCCTCGTAGCCGACGTAGCCGGGAGGCGCGCCGATCAGCCGGGCGACCGCGTGCTTCTCCATGTACTCGGACATGTCGATGCGCACGAGCGCCGTGTCGTCGTCGAACAGGAAGCCGGCCAGAGCCTTGGTCAGCTCGGTCTTGCCGACACCCGTCGGGCCCAGGAACATGAACGAGCCGATCGGCCGGTTCGGGTCCTGCAGCCCAGCGCGGGCGCGCCGGACCGCGGTCGAGACCGCCTCCACCGCCTCGCGCTGGCCGACGACGCGCTTGGACAGCGCCTCCTCCATGGCCAGCAGCTTCTCGCGCTCGCCCTCCAGCATCTTGTCCACCGGCACGCCGGTCCAGCGGGAGACGACCCCGGCGACGTGGGCGGGCGTGACCGCCTCCTCCATCATCGCGTCGCGGCCGTTCTCCGCCTTCGCCTCGATCTCGGCGAGCTGCTTCTCGAGGCCCGGGATGACCCCGTAGGCGAGCTCACCGGCGCGCTGGTACTGGCCCTGGCGCTGCGCCGCGGCGAGATCGTTGCGGGCCTCGTCGAGCTTCTTCTTGAGGCCGGCGGCCGTACCGAGCTTGTCCTTCTCGGCATTCCAGCGGGCCGTGATCGCCGCCGAGCGCTCCTCGAGATCGCCGAGTTCCTTCTCCAGCCGGACCAGCCGGTCGCGGGAGGCGGAATCGGTCTCCTTCTTGAGCGCCTCGCCCTCGATCTTCAGCCGGACGATCTCGCGGTCGATGTTGTCGAGCTCCTCGGGCTTCGAATCGACCTGCATGCGCAGGCGCGAGCCGGCCTCGTCGACGAGGTCGATCGCCTTGTCGGGCAGGAAGCGGTCGGTGATGTAGCGGTTCGACAGCGTCGCGGCCGCGACCAGGGCGGAATCCTGGATGCGCACGCCGTGGTGCTGCTCGTACTTCTCCTTCAGGCCGCGCAGGATCGAGACCGTGTCCTCCACGGTCGGCTCGGACACGAAGACCGGCTGGAAGCGCCGGGCGAGCGCCGCGTCCTTCTCGACGTGCTTGCGGTACTCGTCGAGCGTGGTCGCGCCGACGCAGTGCAGCTCGCCGCGGGCGAGCGCGGGCTTCAGCAGGTTTGAGGCGTCCATGGCCCCGTCCGCCTTCCCGGCGCCGACCAGCGTGTGCATCTCGTCGATGAACAGGATGATGCCGCCCTCGGCCGCCGTGACCTCGGAGAGCACGCCCTTCAGCCGCTCCTCGAACTCGCCGCGATACTTCGCGCCGGCGATCAGCGCGCCCATGTCGAGGGCGAGCAGGCTCTTGTCCCGCAGGGACTCGGGCACGTCGCCGTTGACGATGCGCAGGGCCAGACCCTCGACGATCGCGGTCTTGCCGACGCCGGGCTCGCCGATGAGGACCGGGTTGTTCTTGGTGCGCCGGGACAGGACCTGGATGGTCCGGCGGATCTCCTCGTCGCGGCCGATCACCGGGTCGAGCTTGCCCTCCCGGGCGGCCTCGGTGAGGTCGCGGGCGTACTTCTTCAGGGCGTCGTAGGCGTTCTCGGCCGAGGCGTTGTCGGCGGTGCGACCTTTGCGCAGCGCGTTGATCGCGGCGTTGAGCGAGGCGGGGGTGACGCCCGCCGCCTGGAGCGCGCGGCCGGCCTCGGAATCCTTCTCCACCGCCAGAGCGAGGAGCAGCCGCTCCACCGTCACGTAGGAATCGCCCACCTTCTCGGCGGCCTTCTCGGCGGTGTCGAACAGGCGCATCAGCTCGCGCGTCGCCTGCGGGGCGGCGGCGTTGCCGGAGACCTTCGGTTGCTTGGCGAGCCACTGCTCGGTCTGGGCTAGAGCCACGCGCGACTGGCCGCCCGCGCGGTCGATCAGGCCGGCGCACAGGCCTTCCGGATCGTCGAGCAGGACCTTGAGCAGGTGGCCCGGCTGAAGCTGGGGATGTCCCTCGCGCATCGCGAGGTTCTGAGCCGCCTGCACGAAGCCGCGGGCGCGCTCGGTGTACTTTTCGAAGTTCATGCACAACCCTCCCGTACCGGCATCCGCCGCCCGATGAGAGGCGCGGCGCCACCGAAACGTCGCCCTCCGGCTATCCGCCGCGCGAGGGCCCCGGCGCCGTGGTGGCCGCCGGTAGACCCGATGTGGTGTTGCAATTGAGCACCACAAGGGGCCGCGAAGCTCTTGCGCGCCGGATCATTTCAGGGCCACGCTCCGCGCATGACCGCACCGATTCATGTCAGCGCCCTGTATCGCTACCCGGTGAAGGGCCTGAGCCCCGAACCCCTCGAGCGGGCGGAGCTCGAGACCAGCGGCTTCTTTCCGGGCGACCGGCTCTACGCCATCGAGAACGGGCCGTCGGGCTTCAACGAGGTGGCGCCCCGGCACCAGCCCAAGACCAAGTACCTGATGCTCATGCGCGACGAGGCGCTCGCCCGCCTGCGCACCCGCTACGACGACGCCACGGCGACGCTGACCGTCGAGGGGCACGGCGAACCGCAGGCCTTCCGCCTCGACACCGAGGCGGGCCGGGAGGGGCTCGCGGAGCTGATGCGCCGCTTCGTCCCCGAGAGCCTGCGGGGCGAGCCGAAGGTGCTCGCCGCCCCGCCGCAGTACCGCTTCACGGACTCGCCGACCGGCTACGTGTCGCTGATCAACCGGGCGAGCGTGGCGGCGGTGGAGGATTACCTCGGCGCGCCCGTGGACCCGCTGCGCTTCCGCGGCAACCTGCTGGTCCAGGGGCTCGATCCCTTCGCCGAGCTGGAGATGATCGGGCAGGTGATCGAGGCGCCGAGCGGGCTGCGTCTCAAGATCACCAAGCGGACGGTGCGGTGTGCGGCGACCAACGTCGACCCGGCCAGCGGCGTGCGCGACTGCGACATCCCCTGGACCCTCGACGCGCGCCTCGGCCACCGCGACCTCGGCGTCTACGCGGAGGTGATCGCCGGCGGGGCGCTGGCGAGGGGCGACGCGCTGCGGGTGGTGGGGTGACGCGCGACGGGCGATCCCAGCGCTGCCGTCGTTGCGAGTGCAGCGAAGCGATTCAGGCAGCGCCACGCTGACAAGCCGCGCGCCGCCCTGGGTCACGTCGCTGCCCTCGTGATGACGGGCGGACGCGGTCCAATGGACGTCTTGTCAGAGCCTCGACACGTAGGCCGCGAGATCCTTGATGTCCGCCTCGCTCAGGCCCTGCGCGACCTCGTTCATGGCGGGATCGTAGCCGGGCCGGGCGTTCGACTTGTAGCCGGCGAGCGCCTTGGCGAGATACTCCTCCCGCTGCGCGCGGATCCGCGGGATCGCGTCCCGGCCCGCGAGATCCGGTCCGTGGCAGGAATTGCACTGGTGCTTGGCGACGAGCGCCTGCGCGCGCGCCGCCAGGGCCGCGTCGACCGGCGGACCGGACCAGGCGGGCGGCGGCAGCGTCGCCACCGCGTCGGCGTAGCCGCGCAGGTCGTCGTCCGCGAACCCGGCAGCCACCTCGTTCATCGGCGGCGCCTCGCGCTGCTTCTCCCGGAACTGGAAGAGCTGCGTGACCACGTAATCCGGGAGTTGCCCGCCGAGCGAGGGCACGCCCTCCGTCGCCGACGTGCCGGCCCCGTGGCAGCCGATGCAGGGCGCGAGGCGCTCCTGCATCGCGGCGTCCGGGGCGGCGAGCGCCGCGCCCGCGAGCAGCAGCCCGCCGAGGGCAGGGACCAGCCCGCGGCTCGCCCGGAGAAGGCGGCGCATCACCGGCCGTAGCTGACGCGGTAGATCGCGCCGTTGTAGTCGTCGGAGACGAGCAGCGATCCGTCCTTGGCGACGAGAACGTCGACGGGCCGGCCGACATACTTGTTGTCCTGGAGGAAGCCGGTCAGGAACGGCTCCACCGCGGCGGTCTTGCCGTCCGGTCCGGGCTTGGCCACGACCACGTCGCCGCCGAGCTTGGCGGTGCGGTTCCACGAGCCGTGCCGGGCGACGAACATCGCGTCCCGGTAGGCCTCCGGGAACTGCGTGCCGGTGTAGAACCGCAGGCCCAGGGAGGCCGTGTGCGCGCCGAGCAGCGCCGCCGGCGCGGTGAATTCCGAGCAGGCATGGCCCCAGCCGTATTCCGGATCCGTGAACGTGCCCTGGTGGCAGTACGGATAGCCGAAATGCTGCTTGCCCGGCTCCGTGAGCACGTTCAGCTCGTCGTTCGGGATGTCCTCCGAGACCCAGTCGCGGCCGTTATCGGTGAACCAGAGCTGCTTGGTCTTCGGGTTCCAGTCGAACCCGACGGTGTTGCGCACGCCGCGGGCGATCACCTCGGCGTTCTTGCCGTCGAGGTCCATGCGCCGGATCTGCGCGTGCGTGTCCGGCGGCATCACGATGTTGCCCGGCGCGCCGACCGGGACGTAGAGCTTGTTGTCCGGGCCGATGGCGATGAACTTCCAGCCGTGGGCCTCGTCCTTCGGCAGGTCGTCGTAGACCAGGGTCGGCTTCGCCGCGCCGTCGAGATGGTTCGCGATGTCGTCGTACCGCCAGATCTTCGAGAGTTCGGCGACGTAGAGCGCGCCGTCGTGGTACGCGACGCCGTTCGGCCGGTGCAGGCCCGTCGCGATGGTCTTCACCTCGCGCTTCCCGTCGCCGCCTTCCTTCGGCAGCACCGCGTAGACCTTGCCCACCGTCCGGGTGCCCACGTACAGCGTGCCGTCCGGCGCCTGGGTCATCTCACGGGCGTTGGCGAGACCGCTGGCGTAGACCTCGATCTTGAAGCCCTCCGGCACCTTCAGCTTGTCGAGCGGCAGCTTGGCGGCCGCGGTCGCCAGCGGCGGTCCGGCCACCGGCGCGAGCTTGGCCGCGCCGCCGCCCTCGGGGCGGCCGTAGAGCGCCGATCCGCGATCGACCTGGACGCTGGGCGGCGGCGCGGCGGTCGCGGGCGTCTCCTGCGCGGCGACAGGGCCGGATCCCATCAGACCGAAACCGAGTCCGGCGAGGGCGGCGGCGAGGCTGCGGGTCAGGATCGGCTGGCTGATCGGCGTCATGATGTCTCCCGGTGGCGGCGGCCTCGCGGGCCGCCCGCTCGCTCTGCACTCATTATTCAACGGTCGGCCGGGCAGCGCGACCGGGCCGGGCGGCGCAGAGGCGACACTCCGCGGCCGCCGTAACGCGGGCTTGAGTCAGGCAAGCAGCCGCGTCCTCCGGGGCCGTCGTCGCCTGTCGCTTCGGCTCACCTTGCGTTTTGGGCAATGATCTCCGAAAACGCCCCCCGTCCGGGAAGCTTAGGCTTGGCCGGGGCTGCCGGCCGTCCGCCGGAGCCCGGCCGACGCGGCGTTCCGATCCGGTTCGAGGACACGTATCGATGATCGATTACGCGCAGGCGCGGCGGATGATGGTCGACTGCCAGTTGCGGACCTTCGACGTGAACGACAACACGGTGCTCGACGCGTTCGACACCGTGCCGCGCGAGGCCTTCGTGCCGAAGGGCCGCGAGCCCTTCGCGTATATCGACCAGACCCTGAACCTCGGCGAGGCCGGCGGCGAGACCCGCTGCATGCCGGCCCCGATGGTCGTGGCCCGGATGGTCCAGGCCCTGCGGGTCCGGCCGGGCGTCGCCGCCCTCGACGTCGCCACCGGCTACGGCTACGCCGCCGCCATCATGGCGCAGCTCGGCGCGCGGGTGACGGCGCTGGAATCGGTGCCCGATCTCGCCGAGGCGGCGCGCACCCGGCTCGGTGCCTCGGCCCAGGTGATCGAGGGCCCGATCGCCGACGGCGCGCCCGGGCAGGGTCCGTTCGACGTCATCCTGATCAATGGCCGCGTCGAGGTCCGGCCGCAGGCGCTGCTGAACCAGCTCAAGGACGACGGCCGCCTGGTCTGCGTGTTTGGCCCGCACCGCAACGCCAAGGTGACGCTCTTCGTGCGGGCCGGCGACGCGTTCGGGGCCCGGCCGCTGTTCGACGCGTCGCTGCCCGGTCTCGAGGCCTTCGCGGCGGAAGCCGGCTTCGCGTTCTGACACCGCGCCGGGGCGCGGCGCGCGCAGGCCCCGATCAGCCGAGCCTGTAATCTCCCAGCCGGGCCCGGCGGGCGCTCCGGCGATACGCCATGACCGAGTCGGGCCAGAGGGTGCTGTTGCGCCCGGTCGCGTCGAGGTACCAGCTGCGGCAGCCGCCGGCCTGCCAGATGCTGTCGGCCATGCGGCTGTGGATCCGGTCGACGAACCGGGTCTGGGCCTCCGGCCGGACCTCGACGGTCGTCGTCCCGCGGCGCAGGGCCTTCAGACAGTCGAGGACGTGCTGCACCTGGATCTCGATCATCGAGACGACCGAGTTGTGGCCCAGCCCGGTATTGGGCCCGAGCAGCATGAAGAAATTGGGAAATCCCGCGACCGTGATGCCCTGGTAGGCGCCCACGCCGCCGGCCCAGGCCTCGGTCAGGCTCCGACCGTCGCGGCCGACGAGGTGCATCCGGGCGAAGGTCGCGGCCACGTCGAAGCCCGTGGCGTAGACGATCACGTCGAGGTCGTGACGCTGCCCGGCCTCGGTGGTCACGCCGGTCTCGGTGATCCGGGCGATACCGTCCGTCTCCAGGGTCACGTTCGGGCGCTGGAGCGCGGGGTAATAGTCGTCGGAGATCAGCACCCGCTTGCAGCCGAGCCGGTAGTTCGGTGTCAGCTTCGCCCGCAGAGCCTTGTCGGGGATCGCCTTGGCGAGATGGTGCCGCGCCAGGGACTCGGCCTGTCCGGTGAGCTTCGAGACCTTGGTGAAGCCGAGCAGCGCCCGCACCTCGTGCAGCCAGAACAGGCGCGCCCGCTCGAGCCGCCGGCTGAGCGGCAGGCGCCGGTAGCGGTCCCGGGCCCGCTCCGCGATGGCGCGGTCGTTCTTGGGCATGATCCAGGGCGGCGTGCGCTGGAACAGGGTCAGGTGGGACGCGACGGCGGCGAGTTGCGGCACCACCTGGATCGCGCTCGCACCGGTGCCGATCACCCCGACGCGCTTGCCGGCCAGCGCCACGGAATGATCCCAGGCCGCCGTGTGGAAGGCGGGGCCGGCGAAGGCGTCGCGACCCGGGATGTCCGGGTAGGCCGGATGGTGGAGCCCGCCCATGCCCGCGACGATCGCGCGCGCCGTGATCGGTCCCCGGTCGGTCTCCACGCGCCACAGGGCGCGCTCCGCGTCCCAGGTGGCGCCGGTGAAGGTCGTCCCGAGCTGGATCAGGGGCATCAGCCCGTTCCGCTCGGCGGTGTCCTGGAGGTAGGCCAGGATCTCCGGCTGCGGCGCGTACATCCGGCTCCAATCGGCCTTCGGGGCGAAGGACAGCGAGTAGAGGTGCGAGGGGATATCGCAGGCCGCCCCCGGGTAGGTGTTGTCGTGCCACGTGCCGCCGATGCCGTCGGCCTTCTCGATCACCCGGAGCGGGCCGATGCCCGCCTGCCGGCAGCGGATCGCCATCGCGAGCCCCGAGAAGCCGGCGCCGACGATCAGGACGGCCAGGGTCTCGGGCGCGGGCTCGGTCATCGCAGGGGGCTCCCGGAGGGGGCGTGGGGCGCGTGCGCCGTCAGGAAGGCCGCGGCGTCGTCGAGGGAGGTCTGCGCCTCCGGCAGCACGCCGGCGGCGAACTGCCAGGCGTGGGACACGACCGGGAAGAGCTTGAGCTCGGTCTCGACGCCGGCCGCGCGGGCCCGCTCGGCCATGCGCACGGAATCGTCGCGCAGGACCTCGCGGGCGCCGACGTGGAACAGCAGCGGCGGGAAGCCGGTCGGGTCTCCGTAGAGCGGTGAGACCCGCGGATCGGCGGGATCGGCGGCGGCGCCCAGGTACATCGGCCGGATCGCCGCGAGCGCCTGCGGGTCGAACATGGCGTCGCGCCACGCATTGGTCACCCGCGAGCCGTCCTCGGAGACGAAGTCCGTGGCCGGCGAGAACAGGGCCGCCGCCCAGGGCATCGGCAGGCCCCGCGCGCGGGCCTGGCCCATCAGCACGAGGGCGAGGTTGCCGCCGGCCGACTCGCCCGCCACGCAGGCGGCGCCCTCGGCGCTGAACGCCGCCCAGACGGCGGTCACGTCGTCGACCGCTGCGGGGAACGGGTGCTCGGGGGCGAGGCGGTAATCGGGCGCGAAGATCGTGAAGCCCCGGTTCGCCAGCGCGCCGGTGACGGGACGGTGCGTACGGGGCGAGCACGCGATGAAGCCGCCGCCGTGGATGTAGAGCATCCGCCGGCCGGGGCCCGCCTTCGGCCGGACCCACTCGCCCTTCACGCCGCCGACGATGCCCGGCTCGTAGGTGACGCCCTTGGGGTCGGGGAAGGTCGGCGCTTCGAAGATCCGGCGGAACGCGGCCGCGTCCCGCGCCCGGGACAGGGGGCCGCGGACCCGGCTGCGGACCATGTAGGCCCCGAGATACGCGCGCAGGCTCGCCATCTCAGAGCGTCCCGCCGGACAGGCGCACGATCGTCTTCCAGTAGCCCACCGGCATCAGCCGCTGGATCAGCGCGGCGTTCTTCGCGTCCTTGCCGACGACGATCCGGGGCGCCCGGGCCTCGATGCCGCGGATGATGGCGGCGGCCGCGTCGGCCGGCGCCAGGGTCAGGAGCTTGCCGAACGCCTCCCGCGCCTCCTCGTCCTCCACGGCCGCGCGCTTCGCCGCCTCCGGGTCGGTCGGCGGGCGCCGGCCGCGGGCGTTGCGGGAGATGGCGGTGGCGACGCCGCCCGGATGGACCACCGTCACCCCGAGGCCGGTGCCGGCATACTCGTGCCGCAGGGCCTCCGAGAAGCCGCGCACCCCGAACTTGCTGGTGCAGTAGGCGACCTGGCCCGGCGGCGCGATCAGGCCGAACAGGCTCGACAGGTTGACGATCTGCGCCGCAGGCCGGGCCCGCAGCATCGGCAGGAAGGCGTGGCACATCCGCACGACGGCGCGCAGGTTGATGTCGAGCAGCCACTCGAAATCGTCGAGATGCGTCACGTCGAACCGGCCGCCGAGGGCGACGCCCGCATTGTTGATCAGGAGGTCGAGATGCCCGGACCGCTCCGCGACCCAGCCGGGCAGCGCGCGGATGCCCTCGGCGTCGGTCAGGTCGAGGACGCGCGTCTCCATCGGGACGCCACGGATCTTCGCGGCGACGGCCGCGAGGCCGGTCTCGTCCCGGTCCACGAGGAGGAGGTTGCAGCCCTTCGCGGCGAGGCCCTCGGCCAGCGCCGCGCCGATGCCGCTCGCCGCGCCGGTGATCAGGGCCACCGCGCCCGCGAGTTGGAACCGCTGTGCCAAACCGCGCCTCCCCGTTCCGCCGATCTGCATCGGACTGTCCTCGGGGGATAGGCCCAGCCGGCCGGATTGTCTAGGGTGAACACCCTAGACGGGGACGGGATCATGTCGCGGGGCGAGGGTCGGAGGGGCGAACGCGAGGAGGTCGGCCTGGAGGCCGATCCCGCGGTCGCGTCTCCCGATACGCGGACGCGGATCCTCGCCGTCAGCCTCGCGCTGTTCAACGCCCGCGGTCTCGGCCACGTCACGACGGCGGAGATCGCGGCCGCGGCGGGGATCCGCGAGGGCAATCTGCAGTACCATTTCCCGCGCAAGCGCGGCCTGGTCGAAGCCCTGTTCGCGGCCTTCGAGACCGAGGCCGTGGCGGTCGCGGGCCGGATGCCCGCCGACCCCGCGGCACCGGAGGCGCTGCTCGCCTACCAGAGGGCGTGGTTCGACCTGATGTGGCGCTACCGCTGCGTCTACCGTGACGGCATCGCCATGGTGGAGATCGCGCCGGCCCTGCGCCCCCGGGTCCACACCCTCCGGGCCGAGACCCAAGCCCTGGCCCGCGGGGTGTTCGAGGCGGCCGCGCGGGCGGGACGGCTGCGCGTCGCTCCCGACGCCCTCGGGCGGCTCATCGACAATGCCTGGATCGTGTCCAGCCACTGGATGAGCCACCGCCTCCAGGGCGGCACCGCCCTGACGGAGGCGGATCGGGACTGGGGCTTCGCGCAGGTCCGCGATCTGTTCGCGCCCTATCTCGTGCCCGAAGGCCCTACTTGACGGCCACTGGCCCGATCCTTCCATGCGCTCCGGCCAAGCTCGGACCCGAAGGACGCGATGCTCGACCGCCTGACCCATGCCGGCCTCAGCCTCCTCGTGCTGCTCGCCGTCGCGTTCCTGTTCTCGACGAACCGGCGGGCGATCAGTCCCCGCGTGGTCCTGACCGGGCTGGCTTTGCAGGTCGGCCTCGGCGCCCTGGTCCTGTTCCTGCCCGCCGGGCAGGCCGCGCTGCGGGCCGCCGCCGACGCGGTGGTGACCGTGCTGTCCTACGGTGACCGCGGCACGGCCTTCCTGTTCGGCGGCCTCGTCGAGCCCAAGATGTTCGAGCTGTTCGGCGGCTCGGGCTTCATCCTGGCGCTGCGCGTCCTGCCGCAGATCCTCTACGTCTCAGCGCTGATCGGCGTGCTCTACCATCTCGGCGTGATGCAGGCGCTCGCCCGGGGGCTCGGCGCGGTGCTCCGGCGGATCCTCGGCACGTCGCCGATCGAGTCGTTCTCGGCGGTGATCACGATCGCCATCGGCCAGAGCGAGATCGCCGTCGCCCTGCGCCCGTTCCTCGCCCTGCTGACCGGGGCCGAGCTGTTCGCCGTCATGTCGAGCGGCGCCGCGTCGACGGCGGGATCGATCCTGGCGGGCTACGCGGCGCTCGGCGTGCCCATGACCTACCTGCTCGCGGCCTCCGTGATGGCGATCCCGGGGGGCCTCGTCTACGCCAAGATCCTGATGCCCTCCACGGAGCCGACCCGGATCGCCACCACCCGGGTGGAGTTCGGCGAGACCCGGGCGGCCAACATCATCGAGGCGGCCGCCGACGGCACCCAGAAGGGGCTCGCGGTAGCGGTCTCGGTGGGGGCCATGCTGATCGCCTTCGTCGGGCTGATCGCCCTGGCGGACGGCCTGTTCGGCACCCTCGGGGCCTGGGTGGGTTACCCGTCCGCCTCGTTCGAGGGCGTGCTCGGCTGGGCGCTCGCCCCGCTGGCGTGGCTCCTGGGCGTGCCCTGGGACCAGGCGACGCTGGTCGGAGGCGCGATCGGCCAGAAGCTCGCCTTCAACGAATTCCTGGCCTACGCCAACCTGTCGCCGGTCCTGAAAGCCGGGACCCTCGAGCCGCGGGCGCAGGCGATCGTCTGCTTCGCCCTGTGCGGCTTCGCGAATCTCGCGTCGATCGCGATCCAGCTCGCGAGCTTCTCCAGCCTCGTCCCGGAGCGGCGCTCCGAGGTCGCCCGGTACGGCCTGCGAGCGATCCTCGCGGGGACGCTCTCGAACCTCACGAGCGCGGCGATCGCGGGGCTGTTCGTGGCGTGACGGGTCAGGCCGCCTTGCGCGCCGCGAGCAGCAGCGCGTTCGGGCGGGTCCGCTTCGGCACCGGCAGGACGCGGTCGAGGACCGCGCCGACGCCGTACGCGAAGGCGAGCGCCGCCGCCCAGGACCACGTCCGGCGGAAGAAGCGGTCGCGGCAGCGGACGGGGCTGACCTTGGCCATCCAGTGAATCAGCGAATCGTGCCGGTCCATGCCGATGGCGTGCACGGCCTCGGGCGTGCAGCCGAGGGTCGTGGCCAGCGCCTCCAGGGCGGTGGGCGTCCACCACGTCAGGTGGTGGGGCGGCGCGTTGATGACGAAGTTCGGGATGGTGGTGTTGGGCGAGGGCCAGAGCGGTGTGCCGATCAGGACCACGCCGCCCGGCTTGACGCAGGCCGCGAGCGCCGTGGCGAAACCCAGCGGGTCCGCCACGTGCTCGATCACCTGAAACGCGCAGGCCACGTCGTAGACCGGGCCGACGCGCGCCGCGTGCGCCTCCACGGTCTCGTCGAGGATCGCGCCGGTCGGGTCCTCGGCGGAGAAGTTCGGGTCGAGGCCGGTATAGGTGGCGTCCGGCACGTAGGCGCGGAACCCGCCGTGGCCGCAGCCGACATCGAGCACCCGGGCACCCGACGGCACATGCGCGGCGGCCTGCCGGAATTCCAGGCGCTCCGTCTCCGGCCCGGCGAGCTTATCGTGCGCGGCGATCCGGCCGTAGAACGCCCGGTAGAAGGCCGCGTCGCCGGCCACCGGCGGGTCGAAGAAGATCAGCCCGGTCGGCGACTCCCAGAGCCGGAACGTGCCGGCGGGGCGCAGCAGCGGCCCGACATCGACCCGGCCGGAATAGTGCCACAGGAGCGTGAGGAAGGCGGCGTCCAGGCGCTCGACGCAGCGGAGGGCGGGGGCACCGGTGATCGGGCAGGGAGGAATCGACCGATCGGCCGTTTGCGCGCTGTCCGCCAAACTGATCCTCGCTCGCTCCGCAGGCCCGGGTGGTCCGGGGGTGCCGCAGCGGCACAGGTTTGGTGCGGCCCGTCAAGCCGAGGCGCGGCTCCCGTCGAGCGCGCATAGAAAAGGCGCCGCTTCGGATGAAGCGGCGCCCGCAAACGTCGGAGCGACGTCTTAGTGGAAGGTGTCGATCTCAGCCGACTCGTAGCTGGTGACTTCCATGCCGACGCAGATCTCGGAGACGACGGGGGCGGACCAAGCCATGATTTCCTCCAGGTGAATTGAAGCGATGGATAGAGTGTCCACGGAGGCCGGAGCGGCGCGCGCTCCGTGCCGTGCGCGACTCAGTTGAACGTGTCGATCTCGGCCGACTCGTAGCTGGTGACTTCCATGCCGACGCAGATCTCGGACACGATCGGGGCGGACCAGGCCATGGCGTTTCTCCTCGCTGTTGGTGAGATCCATATAGGCAATATCTTGGACGCAATACAAGCGAGCACAACACTTATATTTCTCATAGGGAGCCTCGCCGTGAGCCGCGCGGGGTCGTCCCGTGGCCGCGCGGCCACCCGCCCGAGCCCTGTTCGGCATCGGCTGCGGATAGGCGCGGTTTCGGCTTGACGGGCTCTGCGCGCGGGCGCACGACGCACCCGCGCGACGGTGTCCTCGACGGTGTCGCGCTCCCATTCCAGCAGCGACCCGCGAAGCGACGTGCCCGACCGATCGTGCCTGCCGTGTTCGGCCCCGTGCCGTCGTCCCGCCTGAGCCGCTGAGAGGCCTGGCCGCGGGGCGACCGACGCGGCGGCCGGTCACGGCCCTGACCCAGGATGACCGGCGACGCGTCGCCTCGTAACCCACGAGGCGAGGCCATGAACGAGATCGCCCCCTTCGACACGCGCGTCGATCCGTCCGTGTTGGCCGCACGCCTGTCCGACGAACGGGCGCCCGACATCGTCGAGGCCCTGAACGACGAGGCCCCCGAGGTCGCCGCCGCCATCCTGCTCGGCCTGCCGATGGAGCGGGCGATCGAGGTTCTGGACCAGCCGGAACTCGACTGCGCCGCCGACATCATCGAGATGCTGCCGCGGGACCGGGTCGCGGGCTACCTGTCGGGCATGTCGGCCGACCGGGTCACGGACGTGTTCCGCGAGATCGAGGAGCCCGGCCGCTCCGACCTGCGCGCCCGCTTGGACGCCGAGACCCGCGGCGCCGTCGACCGGCTCTCGGCCTACGGCGAGGAGACCGTGGGCTCGCTGATGACCACCGAGTTCGTCACCGTGCCGGGCACCTGGACGGTGGGCCAGACGCTGGAGCACATCCGCCACGTCGAGAAGACCCGCGAGACGATCTACGCGATCTTCGTGCTCGACCCGCGCACCCGCGCGCTCACGAAGGCGGTGCCGCTGCGGCGCCTGATCTCGGGGGATCCGAGCGACAACGTGCTCAGCGTCGCGCCGGGACGCCGGCCCCTCGCGGTCTCGCCGACGGCCAGCCGCGAGGAGGCGGCCCGGCTGATCTCCAAGTACGACCTGCTGGCGCTGCCGGTGGTCGACGCGGTCGGCCACGTGATCGGCATCGTCACCGTCGACGACATGATCGACGCGATGATCGAGAAGCAGACGCAGGACGTGCAGCGCTTCGGCGGCATGGAGGCGCTGCCCGAGCCCTACATGGATATCGGCTTCTTCACGATGATCCGGAAGCGGGCCGGCTGGCTGTGCGCGCTGTTCCTGTCGGAGATGCTCACCGCCTCGGCCATGCAGGGCTTCGAGGGCGAGCTGGAGAAGGCGATCGTCCTGACCCTGTTCATCCCGCTCATCATGAGCTCCGGCGGCAATTCCGGCTCGCAGGCGACGTCGCTGCTGATCCGGGCGCTGGCCCTGCACCAGATCCGCCTGCGCGACTGGTGGCGGGTGGCGTTGCGCGAGTTGCCGACCGGGGTCTTCCTCGGCGCGATCCTCGGCGTGATCGCGGTGATCCGGATCGTCGCGTGGCAGAAGCTGGGCCTCTACGATTACGGCGAGCACTGGCCGCTGGTCGCCGCCACGGTCGGCGCGGCGCTCGTCGGGATCGTGACCTTCGGATCGCTCGCAGGCTCGATGCTGCCGTTCCTGCTCCAGCGGATCGGCTTCGATCCGGCCACCGCCTCGGCGCCCTTCGTGGCGACGCTGGTCGATGTCACCGGCCTCGTCATCTACTTCTCGGTGGCGCTGCTGATCCTGCGCGGGACGCTGCTGTAGGAAGGCCTCCGCGCATCATCTCGTGACCGCCTCGGCCAGCCGCTTCCTCTGGACCTTGCCGTTCGCCGTGCGCGGCAGGGCATCGAGGAAGCGGATCTCGCGCGGGCGCTTGTAGGCGGCGAGCCGCTCGGCGCACCACGCGAGCAGGGCCTCCCCGTCGGGCTCTGCGTTCGGCTGCAGCACCACGAATCCGCAGATGACCGAGACGTCCGCCCGCACCGGCAGCTCGGCGACGCCCACCTCCGCCACGGACGGGTGGGTCGACAGCACCGCCTCGACCTCGTTCGGTGAGACCCGGTAGCCCATCGCCTTCATCAGGTCGTTGTTGCGGCCCTCGAACCAGAGGTAGCCGTCGGCGTCGAGGCGGGCGAGGTCGCCGCCGACGAACCAGTCGCCGCGCATCACCTCGGCCTCTTCCTCCGGCCGGTTCCAGTAGCCGAGCATCAGCGCCGGCTCGGTCCGGTGGACGGCGAGGAGCCCGCTCTCGCCGGCCGGGAGCGGCACGGGCTCGCCCGCCACGGGCAGGATCGCCACGCGCCGGCCGGGCTGCGGCTTGCCGGGCGAGCCGGGGCGCACCGCGATGGTCGGGCCGCTGGAGATGTAGGTCGAGATCTCGCTCATCCCGAGCGCCTCGTAGAGGGGCTTGCCGGTGGCCCGGCGCCAGGCCTCCAGCAGCTCCACCGCGAGGGGCTCGCCGGCCGTGCAGCCGTGGCGCAGGCTCGACAGGTCGTGGGCGCCGAGATCGCCGTACTTGAGGATCTGGCGGTAGAGCGTCGGGACGGCGGCGAACAGGGTCGCGCCGTACGCGGCGATCAGGCGCGGCCAGACCCCGGGATCGCGCGGGCCGTTGTAGAGCACCGCGGTCGCGCCGACCGACCAGGGGTCGCTCAGGCCGACGCCCAGCGTGTAGGTCCAGTTCATGGTGCCGGCGTGGAGCATCACGTCGGATTCGGTGAGCCCCAGCCAGTGGTCGAGCATCGGCCGGCGGCCGTAGGCGGCGCGGTGGGCGTGCAGCACGCCCTTGGGCCGGCTCGTCGTGCCGGAGGTGTAGATCAGCATCGCCGGGTCGTCGGCGGCGGTGTCGGCGTAGTCGGGCAGGGGGGGACCCGCCTTCAGGGCGGAGACCGCGCCGGCGTCGAGCAGGAGGCGCCCGCCCAGGGCCTCGGGCGCGACCGTGCAGCCGCTCCCGATCACCACCGCGGCGGCCCCGGAATTCTCCATCAGGAAGGCGGCCTCGCCCTCCGTGAGCTGCGGCGAGGAGGGCAGCGCCACGAGACCGGCCGCCAGTGCGCCGAAGTAGACGAGGACGTAGTCGGCCTCGTTGCCCATGCGGATCATCACCCGGTCGCCGGGCCTCAGGCCGAGGCCGAGGAGGCCCGCCGCGATGCCGCGCACCGCCCGCTCGACCGCGCCGAAGCTGAGGCGGTCCGCGGTGCCGTCGCCGACCATCACCAGGGCAGTCTTGTCGGGGCGCAGGCGCGCGTTCTCGGCGAGGCAGTACCGCGCCGCGTTGAAGCGGGCCGGCGGACGGCGATCATCGTGCTGGCTGTCGGACACCGGGCGCTCCCCGCGGGCGGGCTTTTCGCCGGGTGTCCCGCCTGGGGGCGCCTGCGTCAACTGGGGCCGTCACCCCACCGGCGAGCGCCGCCCCCGGGCAATCCGGCCCTCACGTCCGCCGCTGCGCCTGGCCCTCCTGCTCCTCGAAGCCCTTGAGCATCTTGTCGAGGGTCATCGGGTAGTCGCGGACCCGGATCCCGGTGGCGTTGTAGATCGCGTTGGCGAGCGAGGCGCCGGCGCCGCAGATGCCGAGCTCGCCGAGGCCCTTGCTCTTCAGCGGGTTCGCCTTGTCGTCGAGCTCCGGCAGGAACACCGCGTCGATCTCCGGGAGGTCGGCGTGGACCGGCACGTGGTACTCGGCCATGTCGTGGTTGACGAAGTAGCTGTAGCGCGGATCGACCACCGCATCCTCCATCAGCGCCGCGCCGACGCCGAAGGTCATGCCGCCGATCGCCTGGCTGCGCGCGGTCTTGGCGTTGAGGATGCGCCCGCCGGTGAACACGCCGAGCATTCGCCGCAGGCGGATCTCGCCGGTGTCGACGTCCACGCCGACCTCGGCGAAGTGCGCCCCGTACGAGTACTGCGAGAATTTCTGCTTCATCTCGCCGGGCTTGATCTCGCCGGAGGCCTCCAGCCCGGACTTGGCGAGGTCGATTAGAGATTCGGTGCGGTTGCCGGACGTGACCGCGCCGTCGCGGAACGCGGCGCCGTCCGGGTTCAGGTCGCCGGCCTTGAGCAGGGCCTGCCGGAGGTTGTCGCAGGCGACGTAGAGCGCCGAGCCCGCCGAGCCGGCGCCGAAGGATCCCCCCGAGCCGGCCGCGAACGGGAAGTCGGTGTCGCCCATCTCCACCCGCACGCGCTCGGGCGGCAGCCCCAGCATCTCGCCGGCGATCTGGGTCAGGATCGTGTAGGTGCCGGTGCCGGGATCGGTCATCGCCATCCGAACCACCAGCACGCCGTCCGGCCCGAGGCGGACCTTCGCGGCCGACGGCATCAGCGGGTTGAGGCGCGCGGCGGCCGACATGCCCATGCC
Source organism: Methylobacterium sp. NMS14P (assembly GCF_028583545.1). NCBI lineage: Bacteria > Pseudomonadati > Pseudomonadota > Alphaproteobacteria > Hyphomicrobiales > Methylobacteriaceae > Methylobacterium > Methylobacterium sp. NMS14P. Next base: position 6,008,106 of record NZ_CP087106.1, read on the forward strand.
GACGAGCCAGTTGCCCTCGCGCCGGGAGCCCGCGGCCTGCCGCTTGTCCCAGCCGAACAGGCGCGCGCCCTCGCGCATGCAGGGCACCAGCTTGCGGGTCGAGAACGGGACCTTCTTCTCGGGATCCTCGGCCGGCTCGTTGCGCACTCGGAGCTCGATCGGGTCGATCTTCAGCTGCTCGGCGAGCTCGTCCATGGCGCACTCGAAGGCGAGCTGGCCCACGGCCTCGCCGGGCGCGCGCATCGCCGAGGCGATCGGCATGTTGAGGTTGACTAGCCGATGGCGCGTCACGCGGTTCTGCGCGGCGTACAGCGACCGGGTGACGTTGGCCGAGGTCTCGAAGAACCCGTCGCCCTCGGCGGTGTCGGACCACGATTCGTGGCTGATCGCCGAGAGACGGCCGTCCCGGTCGGCGCCGAGGCGGATCCGCTGGATCGTGTCGGTCCGGTGGGTCGCGACGTGGAACTCCTGCTGCCGGGTGAGCGCGACCTTCACGGGGCGCTGGATCACCTTCGAGGCCAGGATCGCGAGCGTCGCCTCCGGCTGGACCTGCAGCTTCGCGCCGAAGCCGCCGCCGATATAGGGGCTGACGATCCGCACCTTCTCGGGGGGCAGCTTGAGCACCGAGCCGAGGGATTTCTGGCCCCGGTTCGGCATCTGGTTGGCCGTGTAGAGCACGACCCCGTCGCCGTCCCAGAACGCGATAGTGGCGTGCGGCTCCATCTGCGCGTGGATCTGGTTCGGCGTGACGTACTCCACGTCGAGCTTCACCGGCGCCGTCGCGAAGGCGGCGTCGAAGTCGCCAAGCTTGGAATCGGGCGGCGAGTTGACCGGCTTCGGCTCGTAGGCCGCCGCCAGGCTGTCCTTGAGCAGTCCCTTGGGCTTGGCCGCGTCGTACCGGACCTTGACCAGCATCGCGGCGGCGCGGGCCTGCTCGAAGGTCTCGGCGACCACGAAGGCGACCGGCTGCCCGTAGAACCTGACCTCGGTTCCCTGGAGCTGCGGCCAGACCTGCTCCTTCTTCTCGCCCTGCTCGGGCACGTTCTCGTGGGTCATCACCAGGATCGCGCCGGGCGCCTTGCGGGCGGCTTCCGCGTCGATCGACCGGATCGTGCCGGAAGCGATCGCCGCCGGCACGATGAAGCCGTAGGCGGGGTTCTCGAGGGCCCGGGTCTCGTACGCGTAGGGCGCGTGGCCCGTGACCTTGAGCTTGCCTTCGACCCGGTTCAGCGGCTTGCCGACGAGCCCGTCGGGCCGGTCGTCGAGGGGCGTCCGGCCGATCGGCTGGTTCATCTCCATGGGAACGGTCCTTGCCGGGATCTAAGCGCGGGTCGCCTGCGCCACGACGGCCCGGAGGGTCCGGCGCGTCAGCGGGATCTTGAAGTCGTTGCTGCCGTAGCCGCGGGCGCCCCTGAGCACCGCGTCGGCGGCGGCGTCCGCGGAACCGGTCTGCACCAGTGCCGTCTCGGCCTCGGCCACCCGCCAGGGCTTGTGCGCCAGCCCGCCGAAGGCGAGCCGCGCGGTCTGAGGCTTGCCGCCCTCGGCACCCGCGATCACGGCGGCCACCGACACGGTCGCGAAGGCGTAGGACGCCCGGTCGCGGACCTTGCGGTAGATGTGCGTGCCGGCCACCGGCTTGGGCAGCGTGACGGCCGTGATGATCTCGCCCTTGCGCAGCTCGGTCTCGACCTGCGGCGTGTCGCCCGGCAGCCGGTGGAAGTCGGCGATCGGGATGCGGCGCGCCTGCCCGTCGGGGTTCACGGTCTCCACCGTCGCGTCGAGGACCCGCATGGCGACGTTCATGTCGGACGGGTTGGTGGCGATGCAGGCCTCGCTCGCCCCGACCACCGCCATGATCCGGTTGAAGCCGCCGATCGCCGAGCAGCCGGAGCCGGGCTCGCGCTTATTGCAGGGCATAGCGGTGTCGTAGAAATAGTAGCAGCGCGTCCGCTGGAGCAGGTTGCCGGCCGTGGTCGCCTTGTTGCGCAGCTGCCCCGACGCGCCGGCCAGCAGCGCCTTCGCCAGCACGGCGTAGTCCTTCCGCACCCGCGGGTCGGCGGCGAGATCGGCGTTGCGCACCAGTGCGCCGACGCGCAGGCCGCCGTCCTGCGTCGCCTCGACCTTGTCGAGGGGCAGCCGGTTGACGTCGATCAGCGTCGCCGGGGTCTCGATCTGGAGCTTCATCAGGTCGAGAAGGTTGGTGCCGCCGGCGATGAATTTGGCGTTCGGCCGCTCGGCCGCGAGCTTCGCGGCGTCCTGAACCGTCGCCGGACGCTCGTACGTGAAAGCCTTCATGTCCGCCCCCTCAGAGGTTGCTGGCGGCGGTGTCGCGGATCGCCGCGACGATATTCGGGTAGGCGCTGCAGCGGCAGATGTTGCCGCTCATCCGCTCGCGGATCTCGGCGTCGCTGAGCGTCGGAGCCGCGGCGACGTCCTCGGTGACGTGGCTGGGCCAGCCGGCTCTGGCCTCGCTCAGCATGCCGACCGATGAGCAGATCTGGCCCGGCGTGCAGTAGCCGCACTGGAAGCCGTCATGCTCCAGGAACGCCGCCTGCATCGGATGGAGTTTGTCCCCATCCGCCAAGCCCTCGATCGTGGTGATCGGGTCACCCTCGTGCATCGCCGCGAGCGTCAGGCAGGAATTGATGCGCCGGCCGTCGACCAGCACCGTGCAGGCGCCGCACTGGCCGTGGTCGCAACCCTTCTTGGTGCCGGTGAGCGCCAAGTGCTCGCGCAGGGCATCGAGGAGCGTCGTGCGGGTGTCGAGGACGAGGTCGTGCGGCTGGCCATTGATGGTGAGGCGCACCGGCATGGTCTGCGGAGCCGGATCGCCCGGCGCCCCCGCCGCCACTGCGGGCACGGGCCGGAACCCGAGGGCGCCGAGGGCGCCGGCCACGGCGCAGCCCTCCACCACGGCTCGCCGCGTCAGCGCGAGCGGCTTCGTCGGAGTCGCGTCAGTCATGCTGCCATCCCGCCCGTGCACCGCGCGTGGGACGCCGCGCAGCTTGGAATCTGGTGCGCCAACGTGCGGTCGGCTGGATTAGATCCGGTCCAGACTGCGCCCGTTCAGCGCGGCTCCGCCGCTACGGGCGCTGGACCCATGTCGTGACCCGATCGCTCCGTCTTCGCGAGCGTAGCGAAGCGATCCAGGGCGCCGAGGCATCGGTGACCGTGGCGCCCACTGGGTTGCTTCGCTGCGCTCGCAAGGACGGGACGCCTTGGAACGCGTCCCGCTGCGAGCGTTTGGGTTGATCGGACAACGACACCGGAGTCTTGCCTCATGGCTATCCCGACCCTGCCGCTCAACGACGGCCGCCGCATCCCGCAGATCGGCTACGGCTGCTGGCAGCTCTCGGACGCGCAGGCTCCGGACCTCGTCGGACAGGCCCTTCGCGCCGGTTATCGGCTGATCGACACGGCTGCCGCGTACGGCAACGAGACGGGCGTCGGGCGCGGCATCCGGGACGCCGAGGTCCCCCGCGAGGACATCTTCCTCACCACGAAGCTCTGGAACGACCGCCAGGGCCGAGACGAGGCCCGGCGCGCCTTCGACGAGAGCCTGCGGCACCTCGGTCTTCCGTATGTCGACCTGTACCTGATCCACTGGCCGTGCCCGCAGCGACACCTGTTCGTCGAGACCTGGAAGACGCTGATCGAGCTTCGGAAGGAGGGCCGCACGAAGTCCATCGGCGTGTCGAACTTCACGCCCGAGCACCTCGCCACGCTGATCGGCGAGACCGGCGTCGCCCCGGCCGTCAATCAGATCGAGCTGCACCCCTATTTCCAGCGCGAAGAGCCGCGCGCCCAGGATGCCCGTCACGGAATCGTGACCGAGTCGTGGAGCCCGCTGGGCCGGGGCAAGGAGCTGAACGACCCGATCATTCTCGCGATCGCGAAGGCGCACGGGAAGACGCCCGCCCAGGTGGTGCTGCGCTGGCAGTTGCAGATCGGCTGCGTGGCGATCCCCAAGACCGCCACGCCGCGGCGCATCACCGAGAACCTCGCGCTGTTCGACTTCGAGCTCGGCGCCGACGAGATGGCGCAGATCGCCGGTCTCGACAGGCCAGACGGCCGCATCGGACCTGACCCGGCAACCTTCTGCTGAGCACTCCGGCGTTCGGCGGCGCAGCGTAACATCGCACCGCAAAAGATTTATGCTCACAGCTAGCATATCTGGACAGGCGCGCGCGGCCCCCATAAGTTAGACGGCACAATGCTCAAACTGAGCATAATGGAGGACGCCATGGCGGCGACCGTTGCACCCGTCTCCCGCACGACGATCCCGGGCCTGCCCCTCCCGGATCTCTACGCCCGCGTCAGCCGGCACGTTCCCGCGATCGAGTGGCCGGCGCTCGCCCCCGACATCGAGGCGATCCTGCGCCTGAAGCGGGAGCGCAACGCCGTAATCCTGGCGCACAACTACCAAGCGCCGGAGATCTTCCACACGGTGGCCGACATCGTGGGCGACAGTCTCGCGCTGGCCCGCGAGGCGGTGACCGTCGACGCCGACGTGATCGTGCTGGCGGGCGTCCACTTCATGGCCGAGACGGCCAAGCTCCTGAACCCGAGCAAGACCGTGCTGATCCCGGACATGGGCGCGGGCTGCTCGCTGGCGGACTCGATCACCGCCGCGGACGTGCGCGGCCTGCGCGCCAAGTACCCGGGCGTGCCGATCGTGACCTACGTGAACACCTCGGCGGCCGTGAAGGCCGAGTCCGACCTGTGCTGCACCTCCGGCAACGCCGTCGCGGTGGTGAAGTCGCTGAACGCCCCCCGGGTGCTCATGATCCCGGACGAGTTCCTCGCGCAGAACGTCCAGGCCGAGATCCCCGAGGTCGAGATCCTGACCTGGGCCGGCCACTGCGAGGTGCACGAGCGCTTCACCCCGGCCGACATCCGCGACGTCCGCGACAGCTATCCCGGGGTCACCGTCATCGCGCACCCGGAATGCCCGCCGGACGTGGTGGCCGAGTCGGACTTCTCCGGCTCCACCGCGATGATGATGGACTTCGTCGTCGAGAAGCGGCCGAAGCAGGTGGTGCTCGTCACCGAGTGCTCCATGGCCGACAACATCGCCGCGCAGAACCCCGACATCGAGTTCATCAAGCCCTGCAACATGTGCCCGCACATGAAGCGGATGAGCTTGGCGAACATCCGCCGCGCGCTGGAGACGATGACCCACGAGGTCACGGTCGATCCGGCGCTGGCCGACCGCGCCCGGGCCGCGGTGGAGCGCATGCTCGAGGTGCGCACGCGATGAACGCGATCTCCCCCAACAGTGTCGACCGCGTCGTCGTGGTCGGCGGCGGCGTCGCGGGCCTCAGCGTGGCGCTGCGCCTCGCGCCCCGCCCGGTGACGCTGGTCACGGCCTCGGCCCTCGGCCTCGGCACTGCCACCGGCTGGGCCCAGGGCGGCATCGCCGCCGCGGTCGGCATCGACGACGCGGCGGCGCTCCACGCCGCCGACACGGAGGCCGCCGGTGCCGGGCTGACCCAGCCCGACGTGGCGCTCCGGGTCGCCGCGGAGGGCCCCGGGCTGATCGACTGGCTGGTGCGGATCGGCGTGCCGTTCGACCGGACGGACGACGCCGCGCTGGCCCTCGGGCTCGAGGCGGCCCACGGCCGCCGCCGCATCGTCCGGTCCGGCGGCGACGCCACCGGCGCCCGCGTCCTCGAAGGGCTCGTCCGGGCCGTGCTGGAGGCCCCCTCCGTCGAGATCGTCACGGCGCGGGCCTGCGACCTGCTCCGGGACACGCGCGGGGCGGTGGCCGGCATCGTCGCCGAGCGCGACGGCGCGCTGTTCCGCATCCCGGCCCGCGCGGTGGTGCTCGCCACCGGCGGCGTCGGCGCCCTCTACGCGGCGACCACCAACCCGCCGGGCGCCGTCGGCCGCGGGCTGGCGCTCGCCGCCCGGGCCGGCGCGGTGATGCGCGACATGGAGTTCGTGCAGTTCCACCCGACCGCCATCGCGGCCGGCGCCGACCCGATGCCGCTCGCGACCGAGGCCCTGCGCGGGGAGGGCGCCCGGCTGATCGACGAGACCGGCGCCGCCGTGATGGCCGGCATCGCGGGCGGCGACCTCGCCCCCCGCGACGTGGTCGCCCGCGGCATCTTCCAGGCGCTGCAGCGGGGCCGCACGGTCTATCTCGACGCCCGCGGCGCGCTCGGCGCCGCGATGCCGACGCGCTTCCCGACCGTGGCGGGGCTCTGCGCCGCCGCCGGCATCGACCCCGCCGTGCAGCCGATCCCGGTCCGCCCGGCGGCGCACTACCACATGGGCGGCGTGAAGGTGGACGCGCGCGGCGCCACCTCGGTGCCGGGCCTCTACGCCTGCGGCGAGGTCGCCTCCACGGGCCTCCACGGCGCCAACCGCCTCGCCAGCAACTCCCTGCTGGAAGGCCTGGCCTACGCGCGCTTCATCGCCGACGGGCTCGACGCGCCGCCGCCCGCCGCGATCGTGCCCGAGGCCGTCTCTGTCCGTGCCGCCGGCGACCTGCCGGCGATCCGCGCGCTGATGGAGAGCAGGGTCGGCGTCGTGCGCGACGCCGCCGGCCTCGAGGAAGCCGTCGCCGTCCTCGAGCCCGGGGCTGAGACCTCCGACGCCGCCCTCGTGGCGCTGCTCATCGCCCGCGGCGCGCTCGCCCGCCGGGAGAGCCGCGGCGCCCACTGGCGCAGCGACTTCCCCCATCTCGCCCTGGCCGCGCACACCGAGGCCACGCTGGCCGACCGGATCGCCGCGACCCCGTCCGCCGAGGAGGCGCTGACGCCATGACCCAGTCGGTTCTCTCCGATGAGATCCTCCCCCTGCCGCGGCTCCTCGTGGAGCCCGTGGTGCGCGCCGCCCTGCTGGAGGATCTCGGCCGGGCCGGCGACATCACCACCGACGCCATCGTCCCGCCGGGCGAGCGGATGCGCGGCGTGATCGCCTCCCGGCAGGACGGTGTCATCTCGGGCACCGACGCCGCCGCCATCGCGTTCGCGCTGGTGGACCCGGCCGTGGCCGTCACGGTCGAGCGCGGCGACGGTGCACGCGTGGCGCCGGGCGACGTGGTGCTGCGCCTCGAGGGGCCGGCGCGAGCGATCCTCACGGCCGAGCGCGTGGCGCTGAACCTGCTCTGCCGGATGTCGGGCGTGGCCACCGCCACCCACGGCCTCGTCGAGGCCGCGCGCCCGCACGGGAAGGCGTCGATCGTCTGCACCCGCAAGACCACGCCGGGCCTGCGCGCCCTGGAGAAGCACGCGGTGCGCGCAGGCGGCGGCTCGAACCACCGTTTCGGCCTCGATGACGCGGTGCTGATCAAGGACAACCACGTGGCGGTGGCCGGCGGCATCGTCCCGGCGATCGAGCGCGCCCGGTCCCGGGCCGGCCACTTGGTCAAGATCGAGTGCGAGGTCGACAGCCTGGAGCAGCTGGAGGAGGCCCTGTCGGTCGGGGTCGACGCGGTGCTCCTCGACAATATGGGGCCCGACCTGCTCCGCCGCGCCGTGGCGATGATCGACGGCCGCGCCCTCTCCGAGGCGTCGGGCCGGATCACCCGCGAGACGGTGGGCGCTGTCGCGGCCTCGGGGGTCGACCTGATCTCCTGCGGCTGGATCACCCACTCGGCGGCGATCATCGACCTGGGGCTCGACGCCGCCTGACCGGCGGGCCCCGCTCGCCATCGGCGCGGCGGGGCCGCCGCGGTCGCTCGACTGTCATCACGTTCGGGTGACAAGTCTTCGCCGCGGTCGCTCGGGACATCTGCCGAGTCTATCGCCGCGCGACCGACTCGCTAAGATTTCGCCCAACCGCGACGCCATCGACCGGACCCGACCGTGAGCCAAGCCCTGCCTTCCGCGGCTGCCCCGGCGGTCGATCTCCCGGCGGCGCCGGTGGCGCGCAAGCCCGGCGCGGTCCGGCACGGGCCCGGCGCCGCGCTGATGCTGGGCGCGCTGGGCGTCGTGTACGGCGACATCGGCACGAGCCCGCTCTACGCGTTCAAGGAGGCGGTGAAGGCGGCGACCAGCGGCGGCGCCTCGGTGCCGGCGGCGGCCACCGGCGCGGTCTCGCTGATCCTGTGGTCGCTGATCCTGATCGTGTCGCTGAAATACGCGGTGCTGATCCTGCGCGCCGACAATCGCGGCGAGGGCGGCATCGTCGCCATGCTGGCGCTGCTCGGCGCGCGGCACGCGCGGCCGGGGACGTGGAAGGCGCTGCTGCTGGTGGTCGGGCTGGTCGGCGCGGCCCTGCTGTACGGCGACGGCGCGATCACGCCGGCGATCTCGGTGCTCTCGGCGATCGAGGGGTTGAAGATCGACGCGCCGGCGCTCGGGCCGTACGTCGTGCCGATCACGCTGGTGATCCTGGTCGGGCTGTTCCTGGTCCAGCACAAGGGCGTCGCCGCCATCGGGCGGGTGTTCGGACCGGTCATGCTCGTCTGGTTCGTCGTCCTGGTCCTGCTCGCGATCCCGAGCATCCTGCACGCGCCGGAGATCCTGGCGGCGGCCAACCCGTTCCGGGCGGTGGACTTCCTGATCCATGCGGGCTGGCACGTCAGCTTCCTGATGCTCGGCGCGGCCTTCCTGGCGGTGACCGGCGGCGAGGCGATGTACGCCGATCTCGGCCATTTCGGCGCCCCGGCGATCCGCATCGCGTGGTTCGGCCTCGTCCTGCCGGCGCTGCTGATCCACTATTGCGGCCAGGGCGCGCTGATCATCGCCGACCCGAGCGCGATCGAGAACCCGTTCTACCGGCTCGCGCCGGACTGGGCGCATTACCCGCTGGTGGCGCTCGCCACGATGGCGACCGTCATCGCCTCGCAGGCGGTGATCTCGGGCGTCTACTCGCTCACCCAGCAGTCGATCCAGCTCGGCTTCATGCCGATGATGCGGGTGGTGCACACCGATGAGGACGAGCGCGGCCAGATCTACGTGCCGGCGGTGAACTGGCTGCTCGCCGTCGCGACCCTCACGGCCGTCATCGTGTTCGGCTCCTCCGACGCCCTGGCCGGCGCCTACGGCATCGCGGTCTCGGCCCTCATGGGCATCACCACGCTGCTCGCCGCGCTGATCGCGCTCCGCTGGGGCTACAACCCGATCCTGGTCTTCGCGGTCAACGGCTTCTTCCTCGGCATCGACCTCGTGTTCTTCTCCGCCAACAGCGTGAAGCTGTTCGAGGGCGGCTGGTTTCCGCTGCTGCTCGCCGGCGTGGTCGCCTTCCTGATGCTGACCTGGATGAAGGGCAACCACGTCCTCGAATCCGTCCGCCAGACCATGCGCATGTCCGAGGCTTCCTTCCTCTCCAGCCTCAGCTCGCAGCCGCCGGTGACGCTGCCCGGCACCGCGGCCTTCCTGACCGCCGCCACCGAGGGCATCCCGATGGCGCTCGGCCGCCTGCTCGAGCGCAGCCGCTGCCTGCACGAGCGGATCCTGCTGATCACCGTCGTCTACGAGGAGGAGCCGGTGATCCCGGCGAGCGAGCGGGCGCAGGTCACGCTGGTGGCGCAGGGGATCCGCAAGGCGATCTCGAAGTACACGCCCGGCATGGAGCGCGTCGTGCTGCGCTACGGCTTCATGCAGACCGCCTCGATCCCCGAGGGCCTGCAATGCGCGGTGGCGAGCGGGCTGCTGCCGCCGGAATATCTGGAGGACATGACGTATTTCGTGGGCCACGAGGTGGTGATCTCGTCGCCGACCCATCCCGGCATGGCGCCGTGGCGGGAGGGCCTGTTCGCCTTCATGAAGCGGAACGCCGAGCGCACCGGCGCCCATTTCGGCCTGCCGACGCGGCAGATCGTGGAGGTGGGCACCGAGATCGAGATCTGACCGACCGCGGCGCGCGGGGGCACTGCCCGAAGCGCGCGTCGCAGGCCGGGGCCGGCCGTCTTTCGCATTGAAAACGGCCCCGTTCGCCAGCATATCGCCACCGCAATTTCCCCCACAGCGGAGGCATCACCCGTGAGCGAGACGATCGAGCGGCACGAATTCGGGGCGGAGGTGGGACGCCTCCTCGACCTCGTCGTGCACGCGCTCTACTCCGACCGCGAGATCTTCCTGCGCGAGCTCGTCGCCAACGCGGCCGACGCCATGGATCGGCGGCGGTTCGAGGCGCTGACCTCGGCGGCGAGCGCCCTGCCGCCGGACGCCAAGGTTCGGATCGCGCCCGACAAGGAGGCGCGGACCCTAACGGTGTCGGATGCCGGCATCGGCATGACCAAGGAGGATCTCGCCACCAACCTCGGCACCATCGCGCGCTCCGGCACGCGGGCCTTCTCGCAGACGCTCGAATCCGCCAAGGCCGAGGACCGGCCGAGCCTGATCGGCCAGTTCGGTGTCGGCTTCTACTCGGCCTTCATGGTGGCCGACCGCGTCACCGTCACGTCGCGCCGCGCCGGCAGCGACGAGGCCTGGACCTGGGCCTCGGAGGGGCAGGGCAGCTACACGCTGGAGCCGGCGACGCGCGCCGAGCCCGGCACCGACATCGTCCTGCACCTCAAGGAGGACGCCGACGAGTACCTCGAGCCCTACCGCCTCGACCATCTCGTGCGGAAATGGGCCGACTTCATCACCGTGCCGATCGCCGTCGTGCGCGACGGCAAGGACGAGGCGGCCAACCAGGGCACCGCGCTCTGGCGCAAGGCGAAGTCCGAGGTCACCGAGGAGCAGTACGAGGAATTCTACCACTCCATCGGCATGAACTTCGACAAGCCGTGGGCGACGCTCCACTGGCGCGCCGAGGGCCAGCTCGAATTCGCCGCCCTGCTCTTCATCCCCGGCTCGAAGCCGTTCCAGGCCCTCGAGAACGAGCGGCAGAGCAAGGTCCGGCTGCATGTCCGGCGGATGTTCATCACCGACGAGGCCGAGCTGCTGCCGCCGTGGCTGCGCTTCGTCCAGGGCGTGGTCGACACCGAGGACCTGCCGCTGAACGTCTCCCGCGAGATGCTGCAGTCGACCCCGGCGCTCGCCCGGATCCGCCGCGCGGTCACCGGGCGCGTCGTCTCCGAACTCACCACCCGCGCCAAGGACGCGGAGGGCTACCAGTCCTTCTGGGAGAATTTCGGCCCCGTCCTCAAGGAGGGCATCTACGAGGATTTCGAGCGCCGGGGCGAGATCGCGCCGCTCCTGCGCTTCCGCTCCTCGGCCGTGGAGGGCTGGACCTCGCTGCCCGACTACGTGTCGCGCATGAAGGACGGCCAGGAGGCGATCTACTACCTCGTCGCCGACGATGCCGAGGCGCTCAAGTCGTCGCCGCAGCTGGAGGGCTTCCGGGCCCGCGGCCTCGAGGTGCTGCTCCTCTCCGACCACGTCGACGCCTTCTGGCCCGATCAGCTCGGCACCTTCGACGAGAAGCCGCTCCGCTCGATCACCAAGGGCGGCCTCGACCTGTCGAAGTTCGCGCCGGAGGGCGATCAGCCGGAGGCGCCGGAGGGCATCGACGCCTTCGTCGCCGCCGTGAAGACGGCCCTCGGCGCCGAGGTCTCGGACGTGCGCACCACCGACCGGCTCGTCGATTCGGCCGTGGTGCTCTCGGCCGGCACCGGCGGGCCCGACCTGCAGATGCAGCGGCTCATGCGCCGGGCAGGACGGGCCGGTGCCGGGCAGCCGGTTCTGGAGATCAACCCGCGCCACCCGCTGATTCGGGCGCTGGCCGCGGCACCCGAATCGGAGGTGCCGCAGGCTGCCGGGACGCTCCTCGACCTCGCCCGCATCCAGGACGGCGACAGCCCCCGCGACCCGGCGGCCTTCGCCCGCACGGTGGCGGCGGCCCTGGCGGCCGCGCGGGGCGCGTAGGACTACGGAGACCCGCGCCGCGCGCTGCCGGGAATCGGCGCGCGGCGTGTGTCTCCACACACATCCGTTCGGGATGATTGCGGGTTCGGTTGATCATTCGGAAATGGTCAAGCCATAACTTCGCCACCGGTCGGGATCATTGCCCGGCCGATGGCGCGGGCGCGGTGGGGGCCGCAGGCGTCAGAGCCGAACCCTCTCGCGCGCCTCGGGCGCGCCTCACGGACGCTGCATGAACCCGGTCGAGGCTGAAGCCGGCAACGGACAGGCGGTCGCGGCGGCGCGGACCCGGGCCCACGCTCGGGCGTATCGCCACAGCGGACGCGTGCGCACCATGCGCCGGCTGATCCCGGTGGTCGCCGGCGGCGCGGTGGCGCTGCTGCTGGGCTACCTGTTCAACCCCTTCGCGGCGCAGCTGCCCGGCGTCTCGGTCGGGCCGGTGACGCTCGCCGGCACGAAGGTCCGCATGGAGAATCCGCGGCTCTCGGGCTTCCGTCAGGGCACGCGCGGCTACGAGGTGACGGCCGACGCCGCGCTTCAGGACGTGCGCAAGCCGAGCCAGATCGAGCTGCAGCAGATGCGCGGCCACATCGCCACCGACGATCAGGGCGGCATCGCCCGCCTGTCGGCGACGTCGGGCCTGTTCGACACCGCCCGCGAGGCGCTCGACCTGAAGGACGACATCCGCATCTGGACCGACAAGGGGGAGGAGGCGCGCCTGCGCTCCGCCGCCGTCGCGTTCAAGACCGGCTCCATCAGCTCGCAGGAACCCGTGACGGTCTCGAGCCCGCGGGCCAACGTGACGGCCGACACCCTCGACGTCGTCGAGAACGGCAAGCGGATCTCCTTCGTGGGCAACGTCCACGTGGTCATCGCGAATGCGGATCCGGGGGAGAAGCCGCAGGCCCGCATCCTGACCTCGGACGCCGAAGCCGCGGACGGTGCCCGATGAGCGCCGCCCGCATCCTCTGGGCCGCCCTGGCGGCCGGGCTGGTCCTCGCCGGCCCGGCACTGGCCGAGAAGCCGGCGCGCAAGGACTCGCCGTTCGGCAATATCGGCGGCGGCGGCAAGGACCCGATCAAGATCGACGCGGACCGGCTCGACGTGTTCGACCGGGAGAACAAGGCGATCTTCGCCGGCAACGTCGTGGCCGTGCAGGGCGACAGCACCATCCGCTGCTCGACCATGACGGTGACCTACAAGCGCGGCAAGGACGCGCCCGGCAAGGGCGCCAAGGGCGACGCCAAGGGTGAGGCGAAGGACGAGGGCGCCGACGCGGCGCCGCGCAACCCGGCCGAGAACGGCATCCAGAAGGTCGACTGCGCCGGCCCGGTGACGGTGGTGCAGAAGGACCAGGTCGCCACGGGCGACCACGCGGTGTTCGACCAGGACGCCAAGCGGATCGTGCTGACCGGCAACGTCGTCCTGAGCCAGTGCCAGAACGTCACCCGCGGGCAGCGGCTCGTCTACGACATGAATACCGGCCGGGCCAACATGGACCCGGTGGCGGGCGGCCGGGTCTCGGCCCTGTTCGTTCCGGGCGAGAAGTCGGACGCCAAGGACGGCAAGGCGAAGGGCTGCACGCAGCCGTCGCCCAAGCCGAAGGCGCAGGTCGATTGAGCGGCGCCGTGGCATTTCAGGCTGGCCCGCAGGACGCGCCGGGCCATACGGGCTGGCTCGGCCGGCTTTTCGGCCGGCGCGCGCGGCCGCCTGAGGCTGCCGGGTCCGACGGCTGGTCCGCGGCCGAGGAGGGCGGCCTCGGCATCCTCAGCGTGCGCGGCCTGCGCAAGAGCTACGGCGCCCGCACGGTCGTCCACGAGGCGGGGCTGACGGTCCGCACCGGCGAGGCCGTGGGGCTGCTCGGGCCGAACGGCGCCGGCAAGACCACGATCTTCTACATGATCACCGGCCTGGTGGCGGCCGATCGCGGCCACATCACCCTGGACGGCCTGCCGATCACGCACCTGCCCATGTACCAGCGGGCTAGACTCGGGATCGGCTACCTGCCGCAGGAAGCCTCGATCTTCCGCGGACTCACCGTGGAGGACAACATCCGCGCGGTGCTGGAAGTGGTCGAGCCCGACCGCAAGGCGCGCGCGCGCAAGCTCGATTCGCTGCTCGAGGAGTTCGACATCGCGCGCCTGCGCAAGTCGCCCTCGATCGCCCTCTCGGGCGGCGAGCGGCGGCGCTGCGAGATCGCCCGGGCGCTCGCCTCCTCGCCGACCTTCATGCTGCTGGACGAGCCCTTCGCGGGCATCGACCCGATCGCGGTGGGCGACATCCAGGACCTCGTGAAGCACCTGAAGCAGCGCGGCATCGGCGTGCTGATAACCGACCACAACGTCCGTGAGACGCTGGGCCTGATCGACCGCGCCTACATCGCCCATTCCGGCCGCATCCTCACCGAGGGCACGCCCGAGGAGATCGTGGCGAACCCGGACGCGCGCCGGCTCTATCTGGGCGAGGATTTCCGGCTCTAGAGACACCCTGCCGCCGCGTTCGTCGGGACAGGGCGTCGACTCACCCTTTCCAGTTCTTCAGCGCCGCGAACGGGCTGTCCGAGCCGGCCGGCTTCTCCGGGTTCAGCACCGGCTCCACCTGGGCGATCGCGTCCGTCATCGAGAAGGCCGAGCCGCTCTGGAGACGGCCGCCCGCCGCGTCGCGGTGGCCGCCGCCCCGGAACAGGCGGGCTCCGTCGAGCGCCGTGCCGTCGTTCGACCGGAACGACAGCGTGCCCATCCGCTGGACGTTGACCACGCGCTTGGCGCGGCCCGCATCCATGATCAGGTCGGAGACCCGCTGGAAGGTGCCCGAATCGAGGGCGAAGGACAGGAGCGTGCCGTCCTTCAGCGGGCGGAACAGGGAATCCGAGCGGGCGAGCGCCCGGGCGAGCCGCATGCGCGTCGTCAGCGCCGGATCGTCGTCCGGCGCGTCGTGCAGCAGGGTGTCGACCGCGCCGGTGCGGATCGCCGAGGCGCGGCGCTCCAGCTCGGCCGGGCTCGCCCCGTCCCGGAGGGCGGCGGCGGCCGCGAGCAGGATCTCGGACACGAACCGGTCGTGCCAGGGATGCCCGACCGGCACGTAGCTCGACACGACCTCCCAGAACAGCTCGTCCAGGGCGAGGCCGCCCCGGAAGGCGGGGCTCTCCTTGCGCCAGAGGTCGAGGGCATCGACCGCGGCGAGCAGGCTCGACAGGTCGGTCGCGGGCTCGTGCGCGGCGAACAGGGCGCGGTGCTCGAAGGTCATCCGCGTGGCGCAGATGTCGTCCTCGATCAGCACGGCGATCTCGGGGTCGCCCAGGTCGATCCGGTGGAGCGCCGGCCGCGCGGCGTCGGGCGCCGCGTCGAGGCCCAGGCGCCGCAGCTGGTCGAGGGAGGAGGCGTGGTGGTCGAGGACCACGAGGCGGTGCTTCTGGCCGTCCTCGCGGCGCCGGTTCATCGCGGCGAACTTCTTCAGGCCCGCGATGGTCTGCTCCTCCAGGCCGAGGTCGGTCATCAGCAGGACCTCGCGCTCCGCCGCGCGGCCGAGACGCTTGATCTCGTCCTCGAAGACCGGGCCGACATCGCTGTAGCGGGGCACGTGGACGACGCGCTCGACCGTGGCGCAGGCGGCGGCGACCGTGGAGGCGCCGTAGCCGTCGAGGTCGTGGTGGGTGATCTGGATCAGGCGCAACGGGCGGACTCGAAGGGTGACGGAGCGGCCCGTCTACGACGCCCGGCGCCGCGAGGCGAGGGGCGGCGGCCCTTCCGTCCGTCGGCGTTCGGTGCAGAATGGTCCGAGGCCGCCACGAGTCGCGAAGGACCGGCCGGCCGCGGAGACCCTGAAGGGGCCCGTCATTCGGGGAGGACACGATGGCCCTGGCCGCAACGCCGCGCGTGCGCCGCATCCAGACGATCTCGCTCGCCCTGCTGGTGACCGCGGGCGTCGTCAACTACGTCGACCGGGCCACCCTGGCGGTGGCCAACCCGCTGATCCGCGAGGATCTCGGCCTCTCGATCCCCGACATGGGCCTGCTGCTCTCGGCCTTCCTCTGGGCCTACGCCTTCGCGCAGCTGCCGGCCGGGGCGCTCGCCGACCGGCTCGGGCCGCGCCTGACGCTGACGCTCGGCCTGACGTGCTGGTCGTTCGGCCAGATGCTCGGCGGCGCGGTGACGTCGTTCTGGCAGTTCGTGAGCGCCCGGATCGTGCTCGGGGTCGGGGAGGCGCCGCATTTCCCGACCTGCGTCCGGGTCTCCCGCGACTGGTTCAACATCCGTCAGCGCGGCACCGCTACGGGGATCTGGAACTGCGCCTCCTCGCTCGGGACCTTCCTGGCCCTGCCGCTGCTCACCTTCCTCATGGTGAGCTTCGGCTGGCGGGCGATGTTCGTCATCATGGGCGCGGCCGGCCTCGCGCTCGCCGCGATCGTCTACCTGGTCTTCCGCAACCCGCGCGAGACCGACCTGACGCCGGGGGAACGCGCCTTCCTGGAGGAGGGCGATGCCCCGAACGCCGGCCGCGCGGTCACCTGGAGCGCGTGGCGGCGGCTCTTCGGGTTCCGCACCAGCTGGGGGATGATCGTCGGCTATTTCGGCTGCATCTACATGACGTGGCTCTACACGGCGTGGCTGCCGAGCTACCTCGAGATCGAGCGGCACTTCACCCTGCAGAAGACCGGCCTCGTCGGCTCGATACCCTTCGCCTTCGGCGTGCTGGGCGGCGTCCTGGGCGGTCGCGTCGTCGATGTCCTCGCCCGCCGCGGCGTCGACCCGATCCGCAGCCGCAAGATCCCGATGGTCGGCTCCCTGGTGGCGACCGCCGCCTTCACGGTGGTGGCAGCCCTGACGCCGAGCGACACCCTCGCGATCGCCTGCATCTCGGCCTCGCTGTTCCTGGTCTACATGAGCTCGTCGGCGGCCTGGGCGATGGCGTCCGTGGCGGCGCCGGCCAGCTGCACGGCGTCGCTCGGCGCCATGCAGAATTTCGGCGGCTACATCGGCGGCGCCCTGGCGCCGACCGTGACTGGCTTCATCGTCGGCGGCACGGGCCACTTCTCCATGGCCTTCATCACCGGAGCGGTGATCGCCCTGGTGGCGGCCCTGGGCTACTGGACCCTGATCCAGGATCCCATTGCCGACGAGGCGCCCGTCGATCCTCCCGTCGGCGCGCTCGGGGCCGCGCGGTAGGCAGACGGACGACCTCGGATCGCGTCAGCCCCGCAAGTTCGGCGCGGCCAGGATCAGGTCGCGGAGATGCGTGCGGGCCGTGAAGCTGCGGCGCATCAGGTCGACGAAGGTAGCGGCCGGCCCGTCCCAGTCGTGGCGCGCCGCGTGGGCCCGCGCGGCGCTGGCGTCGAAGGGCAGCCGCCCCTCGATCGCCGCGCCCATCAGCTCCGCGAGACGGTCGACCCGGTCGGGCGCGTCCGGGTCGAAGTAGCTCGCCGCGCTGCCGCCGGCTTCCGGGATGGCCGTCAGGCTCGAGGCGATGACGGGGGTTCCCCGGGCGAGGCTGTCGAGCACCGGGATGCCCCAGCCCTCGCCGCGGCTCGGGAAGACCAGGGCGGCGGCCCGGGCGTAGAGGTCGGACAGGCCCCGGTCGTCGATGCCGGCGATGTGCACCGCGTCCGGCGTCCGGGCGAGGCGGTCGAGGGTCTCGGGCCGCTCGCCGTCGCCCTTGCCGACCACGATCAGCCGGGCCGCGCCCTGCGGCAGCCGCGCGAAGGCGTCGAGGACGAGGCCGAGATTCTTCCGCGGCTCCAGCCGGCCGACCATCAGCAGGTAGGGGCGCCCGTCGGCGAGCGGCGTCCGCTCCGTGACCGCCTGCGGCGGCGTGGAGCCGCAGCGCACCTCGGCGATGCGCTCCCGCGCGATGCCGTAGACGTTGGCGATGGAGTCGCGGCTGTAGTCGGAGATGGTCAGGACCAGCTTGGCGCGCCGCGCCGAGAGCCGGGTCAGGATCTTGTTCCGCCAGCGCATCGACCACGGGAAGAACTCCGGGTGCGTCTCGAACAGGATGTCGTGGACCACCACCACCTGCCGGTCGCCCGGAACAAACGGCGGGGCGATGTAGGTGGTCAGCAGCGTGTCCAGCCGGTCGCGCAGGAACAGCCATGGCCAGACCAGCGTCAGCCGCACGGTCGCGGGCACGCGGGGCAGCCTCTGATGCTCGATGTTGTTGCCCGAGACGATGCGGGCGCAAGCCTCCGGATCGCCGGAATAGACCACGTAGGTGGCGTCCGGGTGTCGGGCCGCGGCTCGCCCGATGATGTTCACGAGCCAGGTCCGGCTGCCCTGCGGCTTGCCGGTGAGCACGTGCGCGTCGATGCCGATGCGAAGCATGTTACGGGCTCCTGTAGGCGCCGAAGGTCGGGGCCTCGCCGGGGGCGTAGGCCCGGCCGGCGATGTCGCGGGTGGCGCCGAGCGGGATGCCGGCGCGGGCGGGGGGCGCGGTCAGCGCGAGGCCGCCGGTCAGCGGGCTCGCGGGATCGCGGAAGGCGGGCGCGCCGGTGAGGTCGGGACCCTGGCCGTTGAGCGGCAGGCTCGCCCCGTCGCTGGTAGCCTGCGTGCCCCAGCGGTAGAGCGGGGCGCCGACGGCGCTGCCGACGAAGTTCGGCCCGATCGCGTTGTTGTTGTCGGTGGTGGTCGCCTCGACCACGATCGCGGCCACGTTCGGCCGGGTCGCGTAGGCGATGTTGTTGAGCACCCGGTTGTTCGACGTGCGGTCGACCTGCTTGGTGTAGTCGGAGGCGAGCACGATCTCGCCGCGATAGACGTGCTTGCCGCCGGAATCGCGCATGTTGCCGGTGGTGGTGTTGTTCACCACCGTGTTGGACCCGGCGTCGAACAGGTTGATCCCGGCGCCGTCATTGTCGGCCGCGACGTTGAACGCGACGATGTTGCCGTCGCACCACTGGTCGATCTGGATGCCGTTGCCGTCCTGGCCGGTCGTTTCCTTCTGGCCGGTGACGATGTTGTACCGGATGGTGTTGCGGTCGCCCGCGTCCTGGGCGGCGTCCTTGGCGTAGACGTGGATGCCGGAGGTGCCCGACATCCCGACGCCGTTGCCCGAGACCCGGTTGCCCTCCACGACGTAGCCGGAGCCGTTGATCTCCATCCCGTGGATGCCGTTGCCGGTCACGGTGTTGTCGAGGATGTAGCTCGGGTCCTCCTGGGGCGCGTTGATCACGTCGACGGCCACGCCGTGGGTCTGGTTGTCGGCGAGCGTGTTCCCGCTGATGCGGTGACCCGCGCCCGCGCCGTCGCCGATCCAGATCCCGAGACCGGAACGGGACACGGTCGAGCCCGCGACCGTGACGTGGCTCGATCCCCGGCGGATGATGAAGCCGGAATTCACCGCGCCCTGCACGGTCAGGCCCGTGACCGTGACGTAGGCGGCGTTCTCGAACACCACCGAGTTGGACAGGCGCGGCTGCGTGCCGGGTTCGGCCGCCACCGTCACCGGCGCCGCCGCGGTCCCGCGGGACCCGACGACCACGACGTCGCCGTAGCTGCCGCCCCGGACCAGCACGCTCGAGCCGGGACCGAGGGTGGCGAAGGGCACGTCGGCGAGCCGCGCCACCGTGGTGTAGCCGGGCTTCGCGCTGCCGGCCGGATCCACCAGGATGTTCCGCTGCACCTGCGCGTCGGCCGGGCCGCAGGCGGCCAGGACCGGCAGGACCAGCGCCGACAGGGCGCCGCCGAGGATCGTGCGGGGCCGCCTCATGCCGCGAGCGCCCGGGCGATGGCGAGCCGCTTGCGCCGCTGGAACAGCCGGCGCCACACGCTGCGACCGGCCTCGGGGCTGATCCGCGTCAGCGCGCGGGCCGCCATCTGCCAGCCGGGCAGGAGGGCCTGCGGCATCGCGAGGTCGGCGACCCGGTGCCGCGCCGCGGCACCGAGCGGCGGCGGTCCGACCAGGCCGAGCCGGCCGAGATCGGCCACGAGATCCGGGCGCTTGCGGTACCACAGCACCAGGGCCGCACCCTCGCGCTCGGCGATGCGCAGATAGGCCGCCTCGTCGAGGAGGTGGTGATGGTAGCCCAGCGCCTCGGGCGCGTAGAACAGGCGCATGCCGCGCCGGGCCAGCCGCTCGCCCAGCTCGATGTCCTCGTGCCAGAACAGCTTCGGGTCGAAGCCCCCGGCCGCCTCCAGGAAGTGCCGGTCGACGCTGACGTTGCAGGTCAGGAACGCGTCCCAGCCGACCTCGTCGCGGCCCGCGAGGGCGTCGTAGGAGGCGTCGTGGTGCAGCGCGGAGAACGGCGAGAACGGCAGGGCCGGATCGATGGTCATCCGGCCGAGGATCGCGGTCTCCCGTCCGCCCCGCCGGGCGTGGGCGAGCCGGTGCGCCTCGACGAGGCTCGGCACCGGGATGGTGTCGTCGTTGACGATGAGGAGGCGGTCGCCCCGGGCCGCCGCGATGGCGCGGTTGCGGGCGGCGTTGGCCCCGGCATTCTCCTGGCGCAGGTGCACAACGGGGATGCGGGCCGTGGCGACGGCGCGGCTGACGACCGTCCCGGTGTGGTCGGTCGAGCCGTCGTCGCAGACGACGATCTCGAAGGGTGCCTCCGTCTCCTGCCGGTCGAAGGCCCGCAGGCACAGGCGCAGCGTCTCGGCGCGGTTGTAGGTCGGGATGATGACCGAGAGCACGGGTCGATCGCTCATGACGAGGCTTCCGGAAGCGGGAGGGTGAGGGGATCGGTCGGGGCGCGGCGCAGGCACAGCCACCCCGCGAGGGCGGTCGAGAGGGCTGCGACGGTGGGCACCGCGACGTACGCCAGGGCGGCGGGACCGGCCGCCCAGGCGAGGGCGGTGAGGAGGGCCGGCGCGGCGAGGGTCGGCACGTCGGCCAGGGCGAGCGGCGGTCCGGCCTCCCGCCAGAAGGCGTGGGCCAGGACGAGGAGCATCGCGGCCTCGGCGAGCAGCGCGGCGAGGCCCGCGCCGAGGAGCGGATCCCAGGGGATCAGCAGCGTGCAGGCGATGAGGTTGGTGGCGCAGGCGGCCGCGCTCCCGCGCACCGCGAAACCGGTCCGGCCCAGTGGGACGAGGCCCGCGAACAGGATCGTGGCGGCGATCAGCAGCACGCTCATCCCGGTGGCGATGCGCAGGACCGGGACGGCGCCGCCGAAATCCGGGCCGAAGGCGAGGTGCACGAGCGGGTCCGCGAGGGCGCAGGCCGCCACCGCTCCGGCGCAGGACGCGGCCAGGATCGGCACCAGGGCGCCGCGCACCCGGGCGCGCAGGGCGGCCGTGCCGGCCTGCGATCGTCCCTCGACGGTCGGGCCGACCGCGCGCCCGAAGACCGGCACCAGCGGCGCGCAGAGGGTGATCGCCACCGCGGCCCCCAGTTCGAAGAACCGGAATCCGGCCGTGAACTGGCCGAGCTCGGCCGCGCCGACGAAGGCGGCCAGCATCATCAGGCTGATCCGGCCGTTGAGCGAGCCGAGGGCGTTCGAGACGCCCACTCCCGCCGCGGCCCGGATCGTCGCCAGGGCGTGCGGCAGCGAGGCGGGGCGCGCGGGCACGAGGCGCAGCGCCAGCGCCAAGCCGACGGCGCCGTACGCAATGCCGGCGGCGACCGCCACGAGACCGAGCGCCGCCTCCGGAAGCTGCAACCAGAGTGCGAGTGCCGTCCCGCCGATCAGCAGGGCCGCGTTGGCGAGCGACGGCCAGACGGACCACGCCGGCCGCCCGCAGACCTGGAACAGGGCGTCGAGGAAGCGTGCGGCCGCGAGCGGCATCAGCAGGGCTGCCAGGGCCAGCGCGGGCCGGATCTCGTCCGGCAGCATCGGCAGGACGCAGAGGAGGACGGCACCGGTTCCGAGACCGAGGACGAGTCGCGCCGACAGCATCCGGCCGAACTCGGCCGCCCGCATCTCCGGCCCGATCGCGCCGAGCCGCGCCCCGAAGGTCAGGGTGGTGCCGAAATCCGCCGCGATCAGCGTCACCGCGAGGATCGCCAGGGCGAGGCCGTAGCGGCCCAGCGCCGCCGGGCCGGCGAAATGGCCGACCATCACGAAGGCCGCGAAGCCCGCCGCGAGATAGACTCCGCGTCCCGCCGCCTGCCCGAGCAGGTTCGCGCCGTAGCGCAGCCCGCCGGCGCGCCTCCGTCCCGACAATCGGTTTACCAAGCGAAGCATCTCTCGGTGAAGCCTGACTGAAAACTGCGACCTACGATTGCATCGTGGCAGGCTGCGTATGGCTTGCAACCGCAGTCTCAATTTATGGTTGCAGAGTTATCGCGTTGGCAAAACCGGAGGACTGCGTATGTCCGAGACAGCCGCTGGGCCGGAGCTGTGTCTCTCGCGCGGATCGGAAGCCGAGCCGGGGCGGCGCCTCCGGTGGGGCGAGGTGCGGGCCGCCCTCGCCGCGGACCGGGATCACTGGCGCCGCCGCGGCGGCGGGCCGGCTGTCTTGCGCCGGGGCTACCACGCGGTCTGGCTCTACCGCCTGTCCCGCTACGCCCACGAGCGCGGCTGGCGGATGGCGGCGTGGCTGCTGTGGCTGGTGAACGGCTGGTGGACGGGCGCCGACATCCCGCCCTCCAGCCGCATCGCCGGCGGCCTGTTCCTGCCGCAGCCCTACGGGACGGTCATCGCCGGCGCCGTGGGCCGCGACGCCGCCTTCGGGATCCAGGCTTCCATCGGCGGCCTGCTGAAGGAGCCCGATCAGGACATCGGCGGCGGCCCCGGCCTGCCGGTGCTGGGCGACGACGTCGTCCTGGAGGCCGGCGCCATCGTGCTCGGCGCGGTGCCGATCGGCGACCGGGCCCGGATCGGTCCGCGGACCACCATCCTCAAGCCCGTCCAGGCCGACGAGGAGGTGATGCCGCAGCCCTGGCGGCCGCTTCCCGGCCGGGGCGTCGCGGCGTGAGCGACCCGATGACGGATCACGTCACGCTGTCGGGGCTGAGGCGCCTCCTGGCGGCCGACTTCGCCCGCGTCCTGCGCCAGACCACGGGCGGCAAGCCGACCTCCCGTCTGCGGCGCGCGATGCACCTCACGCTGCCGGCCATGCAGGTGGCGATCCTTCACCGGACCGCGCACCTGCTGCACGGCCGGGGCTGGCGCCGCTGCGCCGCCCTGGTGGCGGACCTGTCCCTGCGGCTCACGGGCGCCTGCCTGCATCCGGGCTCGCGCCTGGGACCCGGGCTGTTCGTGCCGCATCCGGCGCGGGTCGCCTTCTGCGGCACCGGGGGCGCCGACCTGACGCTCCTGCCCGGCACCCTGGTCGGGCCGCGGGACTGGGTCTTCCCGAGCCAGCCGTTCCCCGCCGACGGCCCCAGCCTCGGCGACGGCGCGGTGGTCGGCGCGCACGCCGCCGTGCAGGGGGCGGTCGCCATCGGCGCGGGCGCGACGGTCGGGATCGGGGTCTGCAGCCTCCGGGATGTCCCGGCCGGCACCGTGACGATGCTGGCCCAGCGGCAGCTCCGCAGCGGGGGGCGGGGCGCGGAGGCGGGCCGTGGCCGCTAGGATTGGTCGCGCCCGGCCGATGCCCGTCTCACGCGCGCCCGTGTTCCCGGCGGACGGCCGGCCGCGCCTCGCGCCTCTCGCGTCTGGGCGCGAGCTGGCGGCGCAGGGCGCGCTCGTAGGCGTCGAAGATGTCGCGCCACGTGAACGCCTCGGCGTGGCGGCGACGGGACGCCTCGCCCATGACCTCGAGGCGGCGCGGCCCGGCCCGTACGAGGCCGAGGATGCCCCGCCGCAGCTCGGTCTCGTCGCCGAAGTACAGGGCCTGCGGCCCCGCCACCCACCGGTTGAACGGGTTGTCGTGGGCGAGGATCGGCGAGCCCGCCCCGAGCGCCTCGACCAGCGACGGGTTGGTCCCGCCCACCGTGTGGCCGTGGATGTGGAAGCGGGCGTGGAAGCGGAACGCGGCCACGCGCTCGGCCTCGTAGATCGCGCCGGCGAAGATCACGTCCGGCCCGCCCGCCGCGCGGACGGCGCGGTGATACGGGTCGGACTCCGCGAGCTTGCCCAGCACGAGCAGCGGCAGGCCCGGCCGGACCTCGCTCCAGGCCCGGACGATCTGGAGCACGAGGTTCTCGGGCACCACCCGGGCGATCAGCAGGCCGAAATCGCGCGGGCGCAGCCCGAACTTCGCCAGCGGCTCGGTCGGGGCCTCCAGCACCGGGTCGGCGCCGTACGCGATGGTGGTGATGCGGGCGGCCGACGTCCTGCGGGCGAGGTGCTTGGCGATCTCCGGGTGGTCCGCCACGAGGTGGGTCGAGAACAGGCTGCCGAGACGCTCGTTCAGCCAGAACCACGCCTTGGCGGGCTTCGACCAGCGGTCGCGCTTCCACTCGATGCCGTCCATGTTCATGACGCTGCGCTTGGCCGTCAGCCGGTAGAGCAGCGAGAACGCCGCGGTGTTGTAGCCGAGCACGAGGGGCAGGGCCGGTCGGAACGCCGCCCGCAGGGTGCATTTCAGGTCGAACACGATCGTCGAGACCGCGCCGTCGCCCCGGACCGCGACCGGGATCAGCAGGATCCCGCGCCAGACCGTCGGCGGCGCCGGCTCGCGCACCTGACAGTAGACCTCGACCCGCCAGCCCCGCGCCACGAGCTCCAGCGCGAGGCGCTCCGCCAGGGTCTCGAACCCCCCGTGCGCCGCCGGCACCCCGCGGGTGCCGAGGATCGCCACCGCCGGGCGCCCGCCCGATCCCCCCGCTTTCACACGCGCCGCCGGCGCGGCACGTTCAGAGGAGCCTGAAGCATGGTCACGGTCGAACAGCGTCTGTTCCGGGAGATGGGAGCCGGGGGCTATTCCCGGCACGACCACCGGATGGAGTACATCGTGCGCGTCAACGCGCTGCTCCGGTCGGACATGCGGGTGATGGAGTTCGGCGCGGGGCGCGGCAAGTGGAGCGATGACCCGGTCCCATTGCGGCGGCACCTCGGCGACTTCCGGGGACGCTGCGCCCAGGTCGTCGCCTGCGACGTCGACGAGGCGGTCCTCGGCAACAAGTCGGCCGACGAGGTCCGGCTGATCGGTCACGACGGGGTGCTGCCATTCCCGGACGGGAGCTTCGACCTGATCTCGGCCTTCTCGGTCCTCGAACATATCGAGCATCCCGAGGTCACCGCGGCGGAGCTCGGCCGGGTGCTGGCCCCCGGCGGCTGGCTCTGCGCCTGGACGCCGAACCGCTGGGGCTATGTCGGGATCGGGGCGCGGCTCGTGCCGAAGCGGCTGCACGCCCGGGTGCTCCGCCTCGTCGAGCCGCGGCGCGTCGAGATCGACTCGTTCGTGCCGCTCTACACGATGAACACGGAGGCGGCGCGGAAGCGGCTTTTCCCAACTGACCGGTTCGAGCACTTCACCTACAGTTTCGACGGGCAGCCGTTCTATCATGGCGAGAACATCGTCCTGGGCAAGTTCTGGGAGCTGCTGTTCCGGCTCACGCCGGGCCCGTTCAAGGGCTACCACATGGTGTTCATCCGCAAGCGGCCGTGACGGTTCACGCGGTCAGAGACGAAGACTGCGCAGGTGTCCGGCAAACCTGCGCATGTCCTCGGCCTTGCGGGCGAGGTCCGGCTGCCCGCGCAGCCGGGCCGCGAGACCGTAGGCCAGGGCCCGCAGGGTGAAGCCGAGCCGGAGCGGGCCCGAGAAGAAGGCGGGCGACGACAGCGGCCGGCCGGCATTCCGCAGGCTGTAGATGGCGGCCAGCCCGTCGAGCCAGCGGGCCGAGCGGGTGCTTCCCGAGCCGCCCTGGAGATGGGTGACGGCGATGTCCGGGCGGTAGGCGACGCGCCAGCCGGCGTCGCGCAGGCGGCAGCCCCAATCCACGTCCTCGCCGTAGAGGAACATCGGGCTCTGCAGCCCGCCGATCGCGGCGATCGCCGGGCGGCGCAGGAGCAGGCAGGCCCCGCAGATCCAGTCCACGTCGAGGGCCCGCGCACCCCTGGCCTGGCGGCTGGCGAGGTAGAGGCCGCGCAGCCCGAAGCGGCCCGACAGGCCGGCGGCGTGCACCAGGATCGAGAGCGGGCGCGGCTCGTAGCCGGCGTCGCCGACCTGATGCGCCCCGTCCGGGAAGGTCAGGCGCGGGCCGACCGCCCCCACATCCGGGCGCGCGTCGAGATGGTCCAGGAGGCCCGAGAGCGCGTCCGGGTCGTGCAGGAACGCGTCGGGGTTGAGGAGGAGGATCGCGGCGCCGCGCGCGTGCTCCAGCGCGACGGCATTGCCGCCCGCGAAGCCGTGATTGGTCCGCTCGGCGACCACGCGCACCCAGGGAAAGGCGCTCGCGACGCGCTCCGGTGTGCCGTCCGTCGAGGCGTTGTCGACGAGGATCACCTCGTAGGGACGTCCGACCCGGCTCGCCGCCAGCAGTTCCAGGCAGGTCTCGATGTCCCGGCCGGCATTGTAGGTGACGATCAGGACGCTGAGGCTGACGGCGCTCACGGACGGTCTCCGTACGCTGCGAAGGATGTGTCACGCCCGGACGGCGCCGCGCGCGAAGGGCCGCGCGGCGCCGGGTTCCGCTCCGGTCGAGCGCGCGCCGCGCCATTCAGGCCCGTGGACGCGACCGCCCGGGACGCTTCGACAGCCCTGCGCCGCTGCGCCGCCCGCACCCCGGCGATCAGCCCGAGGCCGGTGTAGAGCAGCTCGGCGATGCCGAGGTTCAGGCGGAAGCCCGGATCGACCAGCCCGTGCAGCAGGTGCGCGATCAGGCCGACGGCGCAGGCGGCCGCGATCGCCGCGAGCGGATCGCCCACCGGAGCGCGGCGGGCCGCCCGGAAGCCCCGGGCGATGCCGATGCCGAAGACCAGCGCGAAGGCCGCGTAGCCGACGATCCCGACCTCGGTGAGGATCAGGATGTGCAGGTTGTGCACCACGTGGTTCGACCGGTCGAACAATCCGGCGAGCCGGGACAGGCCGGTCTTGTCGAGGACCGCGAACTGGTTGCCGAAGTTGTTCAGGCCGACGCCGAAGATCGGGAACTGCTCGAACAGCGCGAGGGCCGCGGCGTTCAGCGGGCCGCGCTGGGCGGCCGAGCCGCCGTCGTCGGCGGTGAGCCGCTCCCAGATCAGCGGGCCGGCGTAGAGCGCGGCGACGGCGCCGACGATCGCCAGCAGGCCGAAGACGATCAGGCTCGTCCGGGAGAACAGACGGTCGCGATAGACCAGCAGGATCAGGAAGGCGGCCGAGACCGGGAAGGTCAGCCAGGACGCGCGCGACAGGGTCAGGACCACGCCGACCAGGGCCGAGGCAGCGCCCGCCGCGCCCGCGAGGCGCAGGAGCAGCGGGCCGCGCGAGAGGGCCAGCGCCAGGGCGAGCGGCCAGACGAACTCGTAGTAGTAGCCGAGGATGTTCGGGTGAACCTTCAGGCCACCGGCGCGGCGCTGAGCCGAGAAGTTGATGTTCTCCTCGACGATCTGCTCCTCGCCCAGTACCGAGAGCCCGAGCTCCGAGCCCGAGACGAATTGCAGGCCCGCCACCGCGGTCTGGACGAGGCAGAGGGCGCAGATCGCCAGCGCCAGGGTCCGGATGTCGGACTCGGACAGGTTGGAGACTGCGACCGAGACCAGGAGCAGGCCGGCGAAGCGCCACGTGTCGAACCAGAGATAGGCCGGGTCGGTGGCGTTGGAGAGCGAGAGCAGCCCCGCGACCAGGAAGCCGAGTTGCGTCAGCACGAGGGGCCGGTCGAGCCGCAGGCTCGGGGCGTCCTCACCGAGGCCCGTGAGCTTGGCGACGATCAGGGCCACGGCCACCAGCAGGGCGACGCTCACCGTCAGGCCGGCGCCGCCGCCGATGCTCGGCAGGTACTGCCCGACGGCCTCGAAATGCTGGAGGAAGCTGACGTCGAGCTTGACCGTCAGCCCGACCGCGAGGGCCACGAGCAGGAGCGGCGTCAGGCGATAGAGCCGCCCGACGATCAGGGCGCCGACACCGCCGAAGGCCGCCGCGAGGCCGACGACGGCGAATTTCAGCGGCGCCGCGCTCAGGGCGATCGCGCCCGCCGCCGCCGCGAGGCCGATCCCGGCGAGCGGCAGGACCCGCAGCGCGCGGACGGGGGCCGCGCTCACCCGAGCCACCGGTAGAGCCATTTCGGGATCGGCCGCCGGGTGCGGTTGAGGACGACGCCGAGCGGCGCCCCGCCCGCGGCCTTGAGGTCGGCGAGGGCGCGCTGTGCCACGGCCCTGCGGGTGCGCTCGGCGCCGATCACCACGATGAAGCCGTCCACGAAGGGAGAGAGCGCGGCGGCGTCGCCGATCTCGGTGATCGGCTCGCAATCCACGATGGCGAGGTCGAAGCGGTCGTCGACGAGCGCCAGGAAGTCCTCGACGCGCCCGTCATCCAGGGTCGCCTTGCGGATGGCCGACGGGCTGCCCGCAGGCACCACGCTGAGGTTGTCGTCGATCGCGTGGACGCCGCGGCTCGGGGCCACCGCGCCGGCGACGATGTCGGCAAAACCGGGCTGGCCGGTCAGGCCGAAGGCCTCCGCCAGCGACGGGCGGGACCAGTTCGCCTCGACAAGCACCGCGCTGCGGCCCCGCCTGGCGTAGGCGCCGGCGAGTTCGCGGGCGAGGGTGCTCACGCCCTCGCCGGGCTGGACCGCGGTGACCCCGACCCGGCGCACGCGCGACTCGTGCCGGGTGAGCTGGACGAGCGCCGGTTCGAGGATCGCCCGATCGATCTTCGGCGCGATGGCGGCGGCGATCATCCGGCGGCTCCTGTCTGCAACGGCACCGCGGCCAGCACGGGCACCCGCAGCGAGCGGGCGACCTCCGACGCGCTACGGTAAGTCTGGGCCAGGATCTCCGCGAGGGCGACGTAGGCCAGGGCGGCGAGCAGACCGAGACCGGCCGCGAGGCCGAGGATCAGCGGTCGGTTCGGGCCGGAGGGCAGCCGCGGCGGCACGGCGCGCGCCACCAGGGCCGAGGAGGTGACGGCCTGCGCGTCGAGACCGGTGCCGGTCTTCAGCGCGTCGATCCGCTTCTGGGTCTCGGTGATCTCGTCGGTCAGCAGGCCCTTCTGCTGGGTCAGCCGGCCGTAGGCCAGCGCCGCGTCGCTCTGGCCGATGGCGGCCCGGCGGCGGGTCTGCTCGATCCCCGTGATGCTCTGGATCTTCTCGGCGAGGACGGCGAGCTTCGCCGTGTCGGCGGCGAGGAGCGCCTGGTACTTCTGCCGCGCCAGGGCGGCCAGGTCCCGATCGAGGCTGACGAATTCGGGGGCGGTCGGCCGGAACCGCACCGCCAGTTCGGCCCGCTTCGTCCGCAGGTCCGCCCAGCGCTGGTCGAAGGCCGTGACCGTCGGGTCGGCGTCGGGCGGCGTCGGCTGCCAGCGGTCGGGGCCGGCCTCGCGGGTGCGCTTGAGCCGGGTCTCGACCACCACGCGCTCGATCTGCGCCGCCGATTTCTGCTTGGCGAGGTCGGCCAGGGTGCCGAGGTCGTTCTGCTGCTCGATCTCGAAGCTCGCGGTATTGTTGCCCTTGAGGTAGGTCGAGAGCTGCGCGTCGATGGCGGCGAGGTCGGCCCGCGCGCGCTCCAGCTTGCTCTGGTAGAACGAGGCCGGGGTCTCGTCGGCGTAGACCTCGACGTGGCGGCGCTTGTAGGCGTCGAGCAGCCGGTTCAGCGCCTGGGCGGCGAAGTGCGGGTCCGTCCAGGTGAAGCCCGTGAGGATCACGTCCGTCTCCTTGACGAAGACGACCTTGAACGCCGCGAGATAGGCCTCGTAGAGCTTCTCGTCCGGGGTCAGGTGGCGCAGCAGGCCCACCGCCTCGAACGGGATCCGCACCGTGTCGACGATCCAGGTCTTGACCGCCTTGGCGCCGCGCACGGCCTGACGACCCTGGTAGATCAGCCAGTCCATCCAGTCCGCCGGGGGCGGACCGAGGTCGCCGGTCGGGGTGATCGCCTTCAGCGACGCGAACTCGTCGCGCACGATGCTGGGGTCGCGCAGGATCTCGATCTCGTTGTTCACGTTCTGCGCGCGCTCGGAGAACATGTAGTTCTGGTTCGCGCCGCCCTGCAGCGGGGCGCCCGCCTTCTCGCGGCCGAGACGGATGATCAGCTTGGCGTCGGCCGTGTACTCGGCCGGCGTCAGCAGGAGGTAGATCCCGGCGCCGAGGATTGCCGCGACCAGGATCAGCAGCGCCGGCCGGATGTGCCGGAACAGGGCCGCGAGGGCGTCGCGGAGGTCGAAGGCCGGGCCCTCGACCGCGTCGGCGGCGGTCAGGTCAGTCTGCCTCACGTGCCGGACCTCACGGTGGCGCTGGTGGACGTGCTGGCGGACGGGCCGGTGATGTAGTTCACGCCGAAGCCGGTCCCGTTGAAGAGCAGGATCTGGCGCACCACCAGGTCCACCGCGCGGGCGGTCTTGGCCAGCAGCGAGGGCGGCACGTAGACGGTGGCGTTGGGCGGCACCACGATCGAATCCGCGAGGCCCGGCTGGCTGATGTCGACGATGCGCACGCTGCCGGCCGCCTCGGCGTCGAAGCGGATGATCCGCACGGCCTCGCCGGCCGCCGTCGGCAGGACGCCGCCGGCCGAGCCCAAGACCTGCGCGAGGGTCCGCGGTCCCTGCAGGGTGACGGGGCCCGGGGCGCGGACCTCGCCGAACACCATGGTGTTGGCCGGGACGAGGCTCGCGAGCCGGACGCTGGTCGTCACCGAGGCCAGCTGGTGCTTGTAGGCGACGTTCAGGCTGCCCATGACCTCGTGCACGGTCCGGCCCGCCGCCTGGACGGGAGGCACCATCGGCAGGTTGATTTTGCCGTCCGGCTCGATCGCCAGGACCTTCACGCGGCCCATGTCGGCCCGCTGGGTGAGGTCGCGGAAATCGTCGGTCACGGTGCGGAACCGGCGCAGCATCACGGTGACGACCGGGTCGATCAGCACGTCGTCGTAGGTGCTCTTGATCAGCGCGGCGGCCGCCTCCGGCGACAGGCCCGCGACCTTGATGCCGTTCTTGCCCGGCAGCGAGATCCGGCCATCCGGCCGGACGATCACCGTACGGTTGTATTCCGGGTGCGTCCGGAAATCGACGTCGAACTCGTCGTTCGGGTTCAGCCGGTAGGTCGGCTGGACCACGCTGGAGTCGATCAGGAACGAGACTTCGAGGTTGTCGCCGACGTTGAGCCGGTAATTCGCGAGCCCGAGCCGCATGGTGCGCCCGACCTCCTCCTGCGCGGCCGCGACCAGCGTGGCCGGCAGGCCCTCGGTGACCGAGCCGGTCTGCGTCACGTCGACTCCGGAGCGCGCCGCGCTCTGCGGACGGCCCGACATGCAGCCGGCGAGCAGCGGCGCGCAGGCGAGGAGCGCGAGCGCGGCCCCCGCGGGGCCGGATGGTCGGCCGGCACGCCGGCGCGACGCGCCGAGGAACGCAGACAGGGAAAACGCCATCGACCTTCAGCCGCATCCTGCTCGACTGCGCTCGCCCCATCACAACTCGTGATCGAACCGCGCACCGCGATACAATCGCCAAGCTTGGTTAACGAGGCTTGAACCCGGCTCACGGCAACTCTATCAGAAGTTGTGTCTGGCAAGCCGTGGCAAAGTGCTGAGCCGTGGCCGGGTCGGCGGGGGCGTGCCCGCCCCGGATCGAGGCTCACCCACGGACCGCGCCATGTGTGTCGGCCGACCTATCGTCGGCGGCCCGGCGCGCGGCTGCCCTCGCGGCGGGGGCCTGTTCCGACAAGTCCCGCGCCGGCTGCCGGCCGAAAGCTGTAAATAGCCGGCTGCTTGCTCGGATTTAAAAACCTGATCTATAGTTCGACGGTATGGAGCCGTACGGATCGAGGGTGAAAGTTCGGCGGGCCGCGGTCGCGCGGCAGTATCCGTCACGGGGGAGGCGGGCGACATGTCGGGCGTGAGACCGGATCTCTTCGCCCGCCTGCACGATGACCTTGAGTCCGTTTTCCGGGAGGATCTCGAGGAGGCGGTGGTCGACCCCGCGCGCTGGCCGGACCTGGCAGAGCGCGTTGTGCGAGCATCCGGCAGCGAGGGCGCCCTGCTGCTGCGCTCCGACCGGACCGGCCTCGAATCGCTCTGCACCGCCTCGCTCGCGGACGCCTCGCGCCGCTACTTCGACGAGGGCTGGCACCGCGACGACCATCGCCTCCGCGGCATCCCGCTCATGCGGACGCGCGGGATCGCGGTCGATCAGGACTTCACCACCCCGGAGGAGATCGCGCGACTGCCCTTCTACCAGGACCTGCTGGCCTCCCGCGGCCTGCGCTGGTTCGCCGGCATCGGCTTCGCCGTGAAGGGGCGCCTGTGGTGTCTCTCGCTGCAGCGGACCGTGGAGCAGGGGCCGTACGAGCCGCACGAGCAGCGGCGCCTCGCGACCCTGTCGCCCCTCCTGCAGCGCGCGGGCCTGCTGACGTCGATGGTCGAGCGGGCCCGGCTCGCGGGGCTGACGCAGGCCTTCGAGCTGATCGACCGCGCCGCCCTGATCCTCGACGCCGAGGGTCGGGCACTTCGCTGGAACGACGCGTTCGGCGCCCTCCTGGGTCGCGACCTGAAGCTCGCGGGCGGCCGCCTCACCGCGGAGGACCCGGACGTCGCGCGGCAGCTCGAAGCGCTCGCGCGGCCCTTCGGTCGGCCGCCGATCTCCGCCGTCGTCGCGGCGCGACGGGACGGGCCGCCGATCGTGATCCACGTCGTGCCGCTGGTCGGGCCGAGCCGCGGCCTGTTCGCCGGTGCGAGCACGCTGCTCCTCGGGAGCGTTCCCGGGACCCCGGCCGCACCCGCGACCGCGATCCTCCAGGCGGCCTACCGTCTGACGCCGGCGGAGGCGCGACTCGCGCAGGCGCTGTCGGGCGGAACCTCCCTGGCGGAGGCCGCGTCGCGGTTCGCGATCACCGCGGCGACGGCGCGCTCGCAGCTCAAGGCGATCTTCGCCAAGACCGGAGCGACGCGCCAGTCGGATCTCGTGCGGCTCGTGGCCGGGCTCGCGCGCTGACGAAGCTCGGTCCCCAAGGGTGCGCGGCACCGTCCCGGCGGCGGAACGGGTCGGCCCGCCCGGCCGTTGCCGCACGAACGACAGGAGAACTCTCGATGACGAATCGGATCGCACTCGTTTCTGCCCTGGCCATCGCGGGCCTGGTCACCGGCGCGCCCGCCCAGGCGAAGGGCTGCCTCAAGGGCGCCGTGGTCGGCGGCGTCGCCGGACATGTGGCCGGGCACGGCAAGATGGGCGCCGCTGCGGGCTGCGCGATCGGTCACCACAACGCCAACAAGAAGGCCAAGCAGGGCTGACCGATCCGAAGCCGTCTCCGTCGACGGCGCTTGGATCAGCCCACGACGGCGATGACCGGATCATCGCCGCTTCTCCGAAGCCGGATTCCCGACGGGAATCCGGCTTCGCTGCGTTCTGGGCCACGGTGCTGGACTATGCCGGATCGCAGGGCGCTGAGGTCGAGCGCGGGATGCTCGACGTCCTCACCGTGATGACGAATCGCCGTCGCAGCGGCAGCCGACCCGGGCGACCTGCGCCTCCTCGTCGCCCTCGTCGGCGCGTTTCAGCCTGTCGCACCGCGTCCGCTCGGCCCAGCCCCGCCCGGTCCGGCCATCGCAGGCTCCGCGAGCCGACCGTTGACCTCACTTTCGAGCTATTCTAATTAAGAACTGTGGAGGGCGAGCTGCCGACGCGATCCCACCACCCGAGACACCCGATGGAGAGACCCGATGGCCGGTTCCGCGAACGCCGCTTGCGAAAGCTGCCGCTTCTTCGACGATCACAAGCTCAACGGCGCCCAGGCGAAGGGTGACGAGGGCCTCTGCCGCTTCAATCCTCCGGTCAGCCAGCCGGCCCCCGAGTCGAAGGGTCTGTGGCCGGTCGTCGCCTCGAAGGACTGGTGCGGCCACTTCACGGCCGAGATGTCGGCGGCCGAGTAAGGCGTCGCGCGCTCCAGTCGTGCGGGATCTGCGCCGAGGCGCCGATCCCGCCGCGGCTCGAGCACCATCCGCGGGACCAGGCCTCGCCCGGCCCGTGCAGAGAGCATTGCCGGAGCCACGCGGCTTCGCCTAATTTGCGTCCGTGACAGACGTGATACGCCCGGCCACGGAGGCCGACCTTCCCGCCATCGCGACGATCTACGGCGACGCCATCACCAGCAGCACGGCCAGCTTCGAGACGGAGCCGCCGACACTGGCAGAGATGACTCGCCGCTTCGAGGTGCTGCGCGCCGGCGGCTTCCCCTATCTCGTGGCCGACCGGGGCGGCACGGTCGCGGGCTACGCCTATGCGGGGCCCTATCACCAGCGCGCCGCCTATCGCTCGACCCTGGAGGATTCGATCTACGTCGCCCGGACGGCCCGCGGCGGCGGAGTCGGCCGGCGGCTGCTCACGGCCCTGATCGCGGCGAGCGAGCAGATCGACTGCCGGACCCTGGTCGCCATCATCGCCGACAGCGGCTCTCCCGCCTCGATCGCGCTGCACGCGAGTCTCGGCTTCACGCCCGTCGGAACCCTCGCGGGTGTCGGCCACAAGCACGGGCGCTGGCTCGACGTGACGCTGATGCAGCGCGCTCTCGGACCCGGCCGCAGCCTTCCGCCGACGCGGATCTGACGGTCAATCGCTTGCCAGTCCCAGTATCGCGCGATCGATTCTGGTCAGGAGCCCCGGCTGAGTTGTCATGATGCGGACAACTTCGCGCGGGAGAGGGCGGGTATGACGCGCACGCTGTCCGGTTCTCGGTGCGGCGCGGGCGCGATGACGCGGAGGGAGCGATCTTTCCGCGCGCGGAAGCGGTTTACGCGAGGGCGGGCGGTCAAGGCTCCATCACGACTCGCGAGGGATGGGAGTTCGGGTATGCGGTTTACATCGATCGGTCGCCGGGTTGCTCCGCTCGCGATCCTGGCGCTCTCGGCGCTGGCGGGCACGGCCCAGGCCAAGACGCCGACCGATCCCAGCGGGACCTATCTCACCGAGGACGGCCGCGCGCGCGTGCGCCTCGAGAAGTGCGGGACCGCGGGTGACCGGCTCTGCGGCTACGTGGTGTGGCTGAAGGTTCCGCTGAACGACAAGGGCGAGGCGCGGATCGACTTCAAGAACCCCGATCCCAAGAAGCAGGCTCGGCCGTCCCTCGGTCACCAGCTGATCCTGGGCCTGAAGCCGAATGCCGACGCCCATTACGAGGGCAAGATCTACAATTCCGAGGACGGCAAGTCCTACGACGTCACGATCTGGACCGAGACGCCCGGCGAGCTGACGGTGCGCGGCTGCCTGATCGCGTTCCTGTGCAAGTCGCAGACCTGGACCAAGGTGACCGATCTCGCGCCGGGCCAGCTTCCCGGCCCGACCAACGGCGCGAACGGCCCGCGCAGCGATCCCGAGTACGCCACCGCCGCCCCGAAGCCGACCGCCAAGGCCGGCGCGAAGCCGGCTCAGAAGCCCGCCGCCTCCGAGGGCCCCAAGGAGGAGTGAGCGGCACCACCCGCGCGGTCGGCCGTCAATCGGCCAGGGCCGCGTAGGTCAGGACGCGCAGCTCGCGCCGGATCGGCAGCGCCGAGGACGGAACGAGCTGCGTCATGAGCACCACCGACAGGTCCTCGGCGGGGTCGATCCAGAACGCCGTGGAGGCGAGGCCGCCCCAGGCGACCTCGCCGGGCGTGCCGAGGATCTGGGCCCGGGCGGGGTCGAGCATCACCGAGAAGCCCAGGCCGAACCCGATGCCGGTGTAGGAGGTCTCGGCGAAGCGCGGCGTGCCCATCGCTGCGAGATCGCCCGGCAGGTGGTTCGCCAGCATCAGGTCGACCGTCTTGCGGCCCAGGAGGCGCGCGCCGTCGAGGGTGCCCCGGTTGAGGATCATCCGGCAGAAGCGCTGATAGTCCGCCGCCGTCGAGACCAGGCCGCCGCCGCCCGACGCGATGGCGGGCGGGCGCGCGAAGGCGGTCTCCACGGAATCGTCGAACAGGCGCAACTGCCGCGCGCGATCGTACGCGTAGGTGGCGCAGAAGCGCGGCATCAGCTCGGGCCGCACGTGGAAGTCGGTATCGACCATGCCGAGGGGGCCGATCACCGCCTCGCGGAGGTGGTCTGCGAACGGGCGGCCGGTCAGGGCCGCCACGTACTGGCCGAGCACGTCGGTGGCGACGCTGTAGTTCCAGGCGCTGCCCGGCTGGGCGAGGAGCGGCAGCTTCGCCACTCGCGCGGTCATCTCGGCGAGCGTGCCCTCGCGCGCCAGGAAGTCCACGCCCTGCTCGCGGTACTGGGCGTCGACCAGGGTCGCTTCCATGAAGCCGTAGGTCAGCCCGGCTGTGTGGGTCAGCAGGTCCCGCACGGTGATCGCCCGGCGGGCCGGCTCGGTCTCGAGCTTCGCCCGGTTGCCGCCCACAGCGACGCGCATCTCGGCGAATTCGGGCAGGACCCGGGAAATCGCATCGTCGAGCTGGAACAGGCCCTGATCGTAGAGCTGCATCACCGCGACCGACGTCAGCGGCTTGGTCATCGAGTAGATCCGGGTCACCGTGTCGAGGGTGAACGGCGTCGCCCGGGCGAGGTCGGCCTGCCCGCAGGCGCGCGCGAAGGCGACGCGCCCGCGCCGCGACACGGTGACCGACAGGCCGGCCAGCCGGCCCTCGCCGACGAGCCGGTCCATCCACGGCACGATCCGGGCGAGCCCCTCCGGGCTGAATCCGGCGCCCGTCGGATCGGTCTCGGTCAGCGCGCTCATGCGGTCTCCTCGTCGTGGTTTTCCGGAAGCGTAGAAGGGGCGGGGGACGAAATCACCAGCCCATCGACCCGGGGCCGCCCTTGAACGGGCCGACGATGCCGGGCGTGATCCAGCCGCCGTAGAAGGTTCCCGGTTGCGGCGTCACCGAGTCGGCCCCGACGAAGCAGGCGTCCATCGGGCCGGCGTAGAACGCGACGTAGCCGGCGATCGCGCGGAAATCCGGGGTCGGATCCGGGTATGTCCAGGCCGCACCGGGCACGAGACGGTCGCCGCCGCGCACGTCGAACAGGACCGCCTGACCCTTCCACTCGCAGATTCCGCCGCGCCGCCGGTTCACGAGCGTCCCGTCCGCGATGTCGGCGGGCGGCAGGTAGTAGGTCGGTGGGTGCGAGGTCTCGAGCACCCGGAACCCGGAGCCCGTCTCGGCGATGACGCGGCCGCCGAGCACGACCCTCAGCCGGTCCGGGACGGATTCCAGCCGCGGCGGCCGCGGATAGTTCCAGACGCTCTCCTCGCCCGGGCTGACCGGATCGGGAACGGGTCGGAGGGGCGATCCCCGCATGGAAACCTCGTGACGTGCCAGTGCGGATCCAGATAGGGCACTGCTGCCGGCGTTTGTCGTCCGGCGCGCCCGTGCTAGCCCGTCGCCGACACTCGAGCCCGGGATCGCCCGCGATGGACATCGCCCTCTTCCTCGACTTCGACGGCACGCTCGCCGAGATCGCGCCGCGTCCGGACGCCGTGCGGGTCGAGCCCGGCCTCGTGGAAGATCTGGAGCGGCTCCGGGCGCGCCTCGACGGCGCCCTCGCCATCGTCACCGGCCGACCCGTCACGGTGATCGACGGCTTCCTGGCGCCCGCGCGCCTCGACGCGGCCGGTCTCCACGGCGTGGAGCGCCGGGTGGACGGCGCGCTCACGGGCGGCCGCGCGGAGGACCACCCCGACCTGCGCAGGCAGGTCGCGCGCCTGCAGGCCGAGACCGCCGCGCTGGCGCAGGTCCTGATCGAGGACAAGGGCGCCTCGGTGGCCGTCCACTGGCGGCTCGCGAGCCCGGACGATGCCCTTCGGGCCGAGACGCTGGTGAAGGGCGCCGCGGAGGCGCTCGGCGCCGGTTACCGGCTGCAGCTCGGCAAGGCGGTCGGCGAGATCGTCCCCGCGCAGGCCACCAAAGCCCACGCGATCCGGGCCTTCATGGCGCAGGCGCCCTATGCCGGACGGATTCCCGTCTTCTTCGGCGACGACCGCACCGACGAGATCGCCTTCGCGTCGGTCAACGAGGACGGCGGCGTCGCGGTGCGCGTCGGGGACGGCGAGACCGTCGCCCGGCGACGCCTGCCCGACCCCGCCGCCGTCCGCGCCCTGCTGAGCAACTGGGCCGCAGGAGGGGCGATCGACCCGGACGCGCTGCCGCCGGCCTGACCCGCCGCGCCGTCGCCGCGGGCGCCGCTCAAGGGAGATCGCGATGTCGGGTCGTTCCGTCGCGGGCTGGCCGCGCCTGCTGCTGCGGCTGGAAGGCGCCTGTATCCTGGCCGGCGCGCTGACCGGCTACGCCTGGCTCGGGCATTCCTGGTGGCTGTTCGCAGCGCTGCTCTTCGTCCCCGACCTGAGCATGCTGGGCTACGCGGCAGGACCCCTGGTCGGCGCCGTGCTCTACAACGCGGCCCACACGCTCGCGCTGCCGCTCGTCGGCCTGTCCCTGGCGATCGCTTCAGGCCGTCCCGAGGCCGTTGGGCCGGTCCTCATCTGGCTGGCCCATATCGGCCTCGACCGCGCCCTCGGTTACGGTCTCAAATACGGCAGCGGCTTCGGCGATACCCATCTCGGCGCGATCGGCCGGCCGCGTGACAAGACGATCGCGCCGTCCTGAGCGGCGGACGCCGCCGATTGGGACTTGCCCGCGCGGGGTCGCGCGGCCGATGAATCGCCGGAGCCGTGCCGGGCGCGAGTCCCGTCGCGGCGGACCAGAGAGCAGGGGCTAGTTGCGATGTTCGAGTTTCCGGTTCTGGTCGGCGACATCGGCGGGACGAACGCGCGGTTCGGTCTGATCGAGAAGGCCGGCGACCAGCCCCGCCTCCTCGCGCACGAGGCCACCGCCGACCATCCCGACCCGTCGAGCGCCATCAAGGCGTCGCTCGCCAAGGGCGGCGGCCCGGCGCCGCGCTCGGCCATCCTGGCGATCGCCGGCCGGGTCGACGGGCCGGAGATCCAGCTGACGAACGCGCACTGGAAGATCGCGGGCCAGCGCATCGCCGAGGATTTCGGTCTCTCCTCCGCGACGGTCGTCAACGACTATGTGCCGGTGGCGGCCGGCGCCGCCGATATCGAGCCGCACGACCTCACGCCGGTCGGGCCATGTCCGCCCGTGCCCGGCGGCGCCCGGGTGGTGCTGGGCCCCGGGACCGGCTTCGGCGCGGCGGCTCTGGTCCCCTACGCGGCGCATCTCGCCATCGTGTCCACCGAGATCGGCCACACCGATATCGGCCCGGCCGACGCTTTCGAGGAGAAGGTCTGGCACGCGCTGGAGCGGGTCGAGGACCGGATCACCGTGGAGACGGTGCTGTCGGGGCCGGGCCTCTCGCGGCTCCACGCGGCCGTCGCCCATGTCCGGACCGGGCAGCCGCACGAGAAGATCGAGCCGGCCGCGGTCACCGAGGCCGGTCTCAACGCCACCGATCCGCACGCCGCCGAGACGCTCGAGCTGTTCGGCCGGGTGCTCGGACGCGTCTGCGGCGACCTCGCGCTGACCTTCCTGGCGACGAGCGGCGTCTATATCGGCGGGGGCATCGCGCCCCGGATCCTCAAGGTGCTCGAGGAGAGCGGCTTCCGCACCGCCTTCGAGAAGAAGGCGCCCTTCGCCGAGATGATGCGCCGGATCCCGACCAGCGTGATCACCGTCCACGACCCCGCCTTCCGGGGCTTGGCGGCGCTGGCGAACGAGGGCGCCAAGTTCGTCTACCACGGGCAGGTGTGGCGCAAAGAGGCGTGACAGACCGCGACCGCGCCGGGCGCGATGCGGAGCGAGGCCCGGCGGCCCCGCCCCGCGCCCGAGGGCGGTTGTTTCCGCGGACTGGCCCTCAGGCCGCCGCCAGCGGCTTCGACACCTCCTCCAGGGACTTGCCCTCCGCGGCCGTGCCCCAGATGCCTCCGACCACCGCGGCGACCAACATCAGCACGGCCCCGATGCCGTAGCCGAACAGTACCCAGTCGCGCGAGCCGGTCTCGACCAGGGAGCCGAACAGGAGCGGGCCCGAGACGCCGCCGATGCCGGTGCCGACCGCGTAGAAGGCCGCGATCGCCAGGGCCCGGATCTCCAGCGGGAAGGTCTCGGAGACCGTGAGATAGGCCGAGCTCGCCGCCGCCGAGGCGAAGAAGAAGACCACCATCCAGGCCGCGGTCTGGCCGACCGGCCCGAGCACGTCGAGACGGAACAGCATGCCGACGCCGGCGAGGAGCAGCGCGGAGATGCCGTACGTGAAGGCGATCATCTTGCGCCGGCCGATCGTGTCGAACAGCCGCCCGAGGAGCAGCGGGCCGAGGAACGAGCCGAGCGCGAAGGGCAGCAGGTACCAGCCGACATGGTTGCCGGGCACCTGATAGAAGCGCTCCAGCACCAGCGCGTAGGTGAAGAACAGCGCGTTGTAGAAGAAGGCCTGCGCGATCATCAGCGCGAGACCGACCATGGTCTCCTTGCGGCTCGTCACGAACAGCGCCTTGAACACCTCGGAGAGCGGGGTGTGGTCGCGGGTGCGGACCTTCATGCGCTTGCTCTCGTCCACCGGCGGCAGGGTGACGCCCTCGTCGGTGAAGCGCTTCTCGATGCCGGTGACGACGCGGTCGGCCTCCGCCGCGTAGCCGTGGGTCGCGAGCCAGCGCGGGCTCTCGGGAATCCAGGTGCGCAGGAGCAGGATCACGAGGCCGATGGCGCCGCCGGTGAAGAAGGCGACGCGCCAGCCCCAGGCCGGATCGATCACCTCGGGCTTCAGGAGCACGATCGACATGAACGAGCCGAGCGCCGCGCCGATCCAGAACGAGCCGTTGATGACGAGGTTGGTCCAGCCGCGGACCCGGGCCGGGACCAGCTCCTGGATGGTCGAGTTGATCGCCGTGTACTCGCCGCCGATCCCCGCGCCCGTGAGGAAGCGGAAGAAGCAGAAGCTCCAGATGTTCCACGACAGGCCGGTGGCGGCCGTGGCGACGAGGTAGAGGGCGAGTGTGATGAAGAACAGCTTCTTCCGACCGATCCTGTCCGTGAGCCAGCCGAAGCCGATCGCGCCGGTGACGGCACCCACGAGGTAGCAGGAGGCCGCCAGCCCGACGTCGAATTCCGAGAACGACATGGGGGGCTGGCGCAGGGCGCCCACCAGCGAGCCGGCGAGCGTCACCTCGAGGCCGTCCAGCACCCAGGTGATGCCGAGCGCCACGATCACCAGGACGTGGAAGCGGCCCCAGGGCAGCCGGTCCAGACGCGCGGAGATGTCGGTGTCGATCACGCGGCCGATCTCCGCGCGCTCCGGCGTCCCGGATCCCCCCTCGACCTTGCTCGCCATGTCCGCGTGTCCTCCAGTTCCAAGTGTTTACCGTGCCTGGACAGCGGGCATTTACCGCGACCGTAGGCAGGTGTTGGGAAAGGGTTGGAAATCGATTCGGTTCGATTTCGTCTT
Organism: Methylobacterium sp. NMS14P; assembly: GCF_028583545.1. Classification (NCBI taxonomy): domain Bacteria; kingdom Pseudomonadati; phylum Pseudomonadota; class Alphaproteobacteria; order Hyphomicrobiales; family Methylobacteriaceae; genus Methylobacterium; species Methylobacterium sp. NMS14P. The sequence goes on from NZ_CP087106.1 coordinate 6,049,123, forward strand.
CACGTGCGCCGCGCAGAACAGGGAGGTCTCTTCGGTGCCCGTCCCATGTCCTCCTGCTCCGCCCGTTCCCGCCGATCCCAGCTCCGCTACGCCCTGCTGGCCGCCATGACGCTCGGCGGGCTCGCCACGGTCCCCACCGAGGGGGCGGACCGGCACCTCGAACGACCCAAGCCCCGCGTCGCGATGCAGGCGGCCGAGCGCTGGCGCCTGCGGCCGACCGAGCCCGTAGTCGCAGCGACGACCGGCAGCATCCGCAGGCGCGCCGAGACCGCGATTCCCGAGGACCGTCGCAACGTCCGCCTCGTCTACCCGGCGCTGATCGAGGCGCGCTGACGGCGCCGGCGCCCGACCCGTCTCGACGATCCGGATCCCGTCAGGCACAGCGCCTGCTTCGTCCGCGTGTGGACGGGCTCAACGGTACGGTGCGGAGGACGCGGATGGCGGAGGCAATCGCCCTGGTCGGGTGCAAGGGGCCGGATCAGGAGGCGGAGTATCTGCGGATCCTGTCGGCGGCCATGCCCGAGGAGCGCCTGATCCCGTTCAGGACGATGGACGACGCGGCCCGGACGGCCGCACGGGTCGCCGTCGTGGCCAACCCCGATCCGGCCGAGGTCGCGGCGCTGCCGGGGCTCGTCTGGGTGCAGAGCCTCTGGGCCGGGGTCGAGAAGCTCGTCGGCGCCTTCGACCGGCCGCTGCCGATCGTCCGCCTGGTCGACCGCGAGATGGCCCGCACCATGGCCGAGGCCGTGCTGGCCTGGACCTACTATCTCCAGCGCGACATGCCGGCCTACGCCCGCCAGCAGCGCGACCGGGTCTGGCGCCCGCACGCCTACCGCAAGCCGTCCGACACGACGGTGGGCCTGCTCGGCCTCGGGGCGCTCGGGACCGCGTCGGCGGAGCGGCTCACCGGCGCGGGCTTCCGCGTCGTCGGCTGGAGCCGCAGCCCCAAGGCGGTGCCGGGCCTCGAGGCGTTCCACGGCGCCGACAGCCTCCCGGCGATGCTCGGCCGGTGCGACATCCTCATCTGCCTCGTGCCGCTGACGCCGGAGACGCGGGGTCTCGTGAACGCCGAGCGCCTCGCCGCCCTGAAGCCAGGCGCCGCGCTGATCAACTTCGCCCGCGGTCCGATCGTCGTCACCGAGGATCTGATCGCCGCCCTGGACAAGGGCCACCTCGCCCACGCGGTGCTCGACGTCTTCGAGGTCGAGCCTCTGCCGGCGGAGTCGCCGCTGTGGTCCCATCCCGGCGTGACGGTGCTGCCGCACGTCTCGGGGCCGACCGACATGGATTCGGCGGCCGCCACGGTGGCGGCCAACCTGCGGGCCTATCGGCGGACCGGCCGGGTGCCGGACGGCGTCGACGCGGCGCGGGGGTACTAGGCCGCGCGCCTCACAGCCTCGGGAATGTCGCCGCGAGGTGGTCGATCAGAACGCGCACGGCCGGCGGCAGCCCGCGCCGGGTCGTGAAGACGATGTGCACGATCCCGGGCTGACCCTGCCAGTCCGGATAGACCGGCACGAGCCGGCCCGCCGCGACGGCGTCGGTGCAGGCGTGGTCGGGCAGGAACGCGACTCCGAGGCCGTCGGCCGCCGCGTCGCACAGCGCGGCGAAGTCGCCGCAGGTCAAACGCGGCTCGTGGCGCAGGGTGAAGACCGCGCCGTCACGGTGCTCCAGCCGCCACTCCGCCTCGCCCGGATCGTCGCGGGTGCCGAGGGTCGGGACCGCGCCGAGCGCGGCGATGTCGGGGCCGAGACCGTGCGCGACCTGGGGGGCAGAGACCAGGATCCAGCGCGAGGTTCCGAGCGTGCGCATGGTCAGCGACGCGTCGCTCGTCAGGTCCCGCCGCACCCGCAGCGCCACGTCGATCCGCTCCTCGATCAGGTCGACGGGCCGGTCGGTCACGACCAGCTGCAGCCTCACCTTGGGGTAGCGGACGAGGAATCCGCGGACGCGCGCGGCGACGATGTCGGTGAGGCCCGTGGGACAGCTCATGCGGATCCGCCCGTGCGGCTCGGTCTGCGCCTCCGCGACCAGCGCCTCGGCCCGCTCCGCCTCCAGCATCATCGCCCGGCAGCGCTCGTAGAAGCCCTGGCCGACCTCGGTCACGCGGAAGCGCCGGCTCGACCGCTCGATCAGGCGAGCGCCCAGGCGCGCCTCCAGGGCCGCGACGCGGCGGCTCAGCTTCGATTTCGGCTGGTGCAGCGCCCGGCTCGCCGCAGCGAAGCCGCCGTGCGCGACGACCTCGGCGAAGTAGACGTAGTCGTTGAGATCGGCACGGACCATCGTTCCTCCCGTGGAACGCTGAGTGCCACATTCGCCGACTACCCGCATCATCGTTCCGGCAGCATCTCTCTGGACAGCGGCGCACACGGTGCCGAACAACGGAGAACGACGATGACTGGCAGGTTTCAGGACAAGGTTGTGGTGGTGACCGGAGGGACGAGCGGCATCGGCCTCGCGACCGCCCAAGCCTTCGTGGCCGAGGGTGCCTCGGTGTTCATCACCGGCCGCCGTCAGGAGGCGCTCGACGCGGCGGTGAAGCGGATCGGCGGCCGGATCACCGGCGTGCGCGGCGACATGGCGAACCTCGCCGACATCGACCGCCTGTACGACGCGGTCCAGCAGAAGCACGCGCAGATCGACGTGGTCTTCGCCAATGCCGGCGGCGGCACCTTCGCGCCGCTGGGCGCCATCACCGAGGCGCACTACCAGAGCACCTTCGACACCAACGTGAAGGGCGTGCTCTTCACCGTACAGAAGGCGCTGCCGCTGCTGCGGGACGGGGCCGCCATCGTGCTCACAGGCTCGACCACCGGCAGCGCGGGCACGCCGGCCTTCAGCGTCTACTCGGCCACCAAGGCGGCGGTGCGCAACTTCGCCCGGAACTGGATCCTCGACCTGAAGGACCGGCGCATCCGGGTGAACACGATCAGTCCGGGCGTGACCGAGACCGCCGGCCTCGACGAACTCTTCGGCGGCGGCGATCAGGCGGCGGCCACCAAGGATTTCCTCGCGGCCCAGATCCCGGCCGGCCGCGTCGGCCGGCCCGAGGAGATCGCCCAGGCGGTGCTGTTCCTCGCCTCGGACGCGGCGAGCTTCGTCAACGGCGTCGAGCTGTTCGCCGACGGCGGGCAGGTCCAGATCTGACGATCCGCGCCGGCCGGGACGCGACACCCCGTCCCGGCCGGCGGGATGAACCCTGGCAGTGTGCGGCGGTTAAAGGCCCGGCCCTCCGGTCCCGCTTCCTCGCGGGCGGGCGCCGGGAAGGACACTCGCGTCTCATGGGTTGGCCGCGCCGCATCCTGATCACCGCCGGGCTCGTGACCGCCGCGGCCGGCGCGACGCTGAGCCTCGGCCGCTTCAGCTACGCGCCGATGCCCGACCGGGCGGACCTGCTCAACCCGGACCGCTACCCGATCCAGACCGCCTTCGACGTCCTCGGCCGCCGCGTCTCACGGGCGGAGGCCAACGGGCTCAACGGCACCGAGGCCGGACGGAAGGCGCTCGCGCCGACGAGCGGCGCGGTCGCGATCGATCCCGTCATGGTCGAGCGCGGTCGGCAAGCCTTCTATCAGGAGACGTTCGGCAACGAGGTCTTCCTCACCGACGTCATGGGCATGCTCGACGGCGGCCTGACGCCAGGCGCCGTCGCCCTGGCGGTGGCGAAGCTCGGCGGGCAGGGCACCACCGACCTCCAGGTCGCCATGGCGAAGGACGTGCGCGTCGGCGACCGCGTCTACCGGGCGGGCGAGCTGGTCCCGACCGGGCTCGACGTACCGAAGGGCGGCGCCTTCATCATCGGGATCAAGACCTTCTCCGATCGCGGCCACCTGCGCATGGGGATCACCTGCGCCCTGTGCCACTCGGCGGTCGATCCCGGCACCGGCAAGGTGGTTGAGGGCGCGCCCAACACCGACCTCAATGCCGGGCTGCTGATGGCGCTCGCCAAGAACTCCTCGGCCTACTTCATGCACGCCAGCGTGCCGGAGGCCGATGCCCGGCCCTCCGCCGACCCGCAGCACACCGGCTCGACCGGCACGGGGCCGGCGCTCCCGGACGCCGCGGCCGTCGAGGCGGCCACGAAGGTGCAGGTGGCGAGCTGGCCGCCGGGGAGCTTCGATTCGTCCGCCGACCGGGTCACCAACCCGACCTCGATCCCGTCGAGCTTCTCCGCCCACGGCGAGCCCTACAGCTGGAGCGGGCGCGAGGCGATCGGGCCCTTCGCGGGCCTGTCCTCGCTCAACAACAACGTCCACGCGGCCAATTCCGACACGACCCAGCTCGCCGCCGCCGCGCCCTGGCTGTTCTGCATGGATCCGGACACGTATCTCGGGATCGTGCTGCGCGGGTCGGCCACGGAGGCGTTCCGCTACAGGCAGGACAGCGGCCGGAGCCCGTCGGAGGTGCTGCGCAGCGTCGATCCGACCCCGGCCTCGCCGGGCCTGAACAGCTACGCGGTGCTGCCGACCTATCCGGCGACCAACTACGTCACCGACAACGGCCTGTTCACCTCGGTCCCCGGGGAGCCGGTCAATCACGCCAACAACGCCATGTCGGCCTTCCAGAACCTGCTGCGCCCGCCGGCCGCCGGGCAGGATCCGGACCGGGTCCGCGCGGGCCGCGCGGTGTTCGAGAAGGCCGGCTGCGGCAGCTGCCATTCCGGGCCGGCGCTGACCAACCACCGGGTCGTCCCGGCGGCCGAGATCGGGACCGAGCCGACCCGGGCGCGGGCGGGCGCCAAGATGGAGGCGCGCCTGTCGCCACCGGCGCTGTTCGCCACCGACACGCCGTTCCCGACCCCGGCCGATCCGGTCATCGTCCCGGTGCCGCTCGCGGGCGCGGCGCTCGCCCAGATGCAGCTCGCCTGGGGGCAGGGGGGTACCGAGGGCGGCTACAAGGTGCCGAACCTCGTGGGCCTCGCCTGGACGGCGCCGTACCTGCACGATTCCGGCGTCGCGGTCGGGCCCGATGCCGAGGGCCAGCTCGGCGTCCCGGGCACGCTGTACAGGGGTGTCGCCCCCGATCCCACCAACAGCCTGCGCGCCCTGGTCGACCGGGATCGCCGGGCCGAGGTGATCGCCGCCAACGCCGGCTCGGATACGGCGCGGATCGCCCGCGTTACCGGCAAGGGGCACACCTTCTGGGCGGATGCCGGCTCCGGCGTGACGGCGGAGGAGCAGACGGCGCTGATCGCCTACCTGCTCTCGGTCGATCGCCTGACGGAGCCGGCCGCTACGCCCTGACCCCGCCGCCCGAGCTCAGGACATGCCATGACGCAGAACAGCGATCCGGTCTGGTTCATCACCGGCTGCTCCACCGGCTTCGGCCTGGAGCTCGCCAAGCTCGTCATCGGTCGCGGCTGGAGGGCCGTCGTGACCGCGCGGGACCGCGCCAAGGTCGCCGACCTCGCGCGGGGCGCCGAGGACTGGGTCCTGGCCCTGTCCCTGGACGTGACCGAGACCGGTCAGATCGCCGAATCCGTGCTCGCCGCGACGGACAAGTTCGGCCGGATCGACGTGCTCGTGAACAATGCCGGCTACGGCTATCAATCCTCGATCGAGGAGGGCGAGGATGACAAGATCCGCGCCCAGTTCGACGCCAACGTGTTCGGCCTGTTCGCGCTGACCCGTGCCGCGCTGCCGGTGATGCGGGCGCAGAAGTCGGGTCACATCCTCAACGTCACCTCGGTGGCGGGCTTCGTGGGCTTTCCGGCCTCCGGCTACTACGCCGCCACCAAGCACGCCGTCGAAGGGTTCTCGGACTCGCTCGCCGCCGAGGTCGGGCCGCTCGGGATCCGCGTGACCTGCATCGAGCCGGGGCCGTTTCGCACCGACTGGGCCGGGCGCTCCCTGATCCAGACGCCGAACGCGATTCCCGACTACGCCGAGACCGCCGGCGCGCGCCTCAAGGCGACCTCGGAGAAGAGCGGCACCCAGGCAGGCGACCCGGTGCGGGCCGGCGAGGCGATGATCCGGGTGACCGAGATGGCGGACCCGCCGCGCCACCTCGTGTTGGGCGCCTGGGGGTACGACGCGGTGACGACCCGGCTGAGGCAGCGTCTGGCCGAGATCGAGGCGTGGCGCGAGACCAGCCTGGGCGCCGATTACCCGCAGACGTGAGGATCCGCCGTCTTTGCGAGCGGAGCGAAGCGAGCCAGCAGCGCCACGCTCGCCAGTGTCGCGCTGCCCGGGGTTGCTTCACTGCGTTCGCGAAGACGCGGCTCAGATGACCGCCTCGATCAGGCCACGTCTCTTGGCCTCCTCGGCTTCGAGGTACCAGTTCGACGGCGCCTTCTCGAGCACCTCGTCGAGGGGCACGTCCGAGCCCTGGATCAGGTTGGCGAAGCCCTCGTTCTGGATCTCGATCGAGCACAGGATCTCGTTGAGCGTCGCCTTCACGGAGGCGATGCAGGTGGTGAGCGGGCCCTGGATCTGGAGCTGCTTGTTCATCTTGCGCTCGTGGATCATCAGCCGCGTGCCGCAGGTCAGGTAGCGGTTCGGCCTCGCGAAGAAGCTCATGAAGGTGGTGCCGGCCGAGTAGATCGCCGCCTTGCCGAGGAACACGAACCGCCGGTTGGGATCCATCGCGCTGTTGAAGCGGATATCCTCGCCCATCATCCGGGCGACTTCCGGATCGCCGCCGAGCGTCGTCAACTCGATCACGACGATCTCGCGATCACCCGCCGCGCCGAGCTGGCGGCGGAAATCCCGGTACATGTCGTAATCGACCGGGCCGGAGAGCAGCACCGCGGGGGCCCGGAAGGCGGTGGGGCCGAGGGGAGTCGTGTCCATGGTTCTCCTGGTCCAATGTCCGGCCCAGAGCCGCCCCCCGCGGCGCCTGGCCGGCGATCAGCGCGCCGGGTCGGGCGCGCCCGCGCCCTTGCCCACGAACGGGATGCCCTCGATCGGGCATTCCTCCGTGCCGACGCTCTGGCGGGTAATGGCCCGGACGGCGTCGCGGGTTCCGTCGGGATCCTCGATCCAGCGTCGGTAGAAGTCGTAGGGGCATTCCGACAGCCCGTGCCGGTTCTCCTTCGAGTTGATCATGCCCGTGTAGCCGCGGTGCAGCAGCTTGAAGAGGTGGTTCTCCGACTGGCCGTGGGCGCGGAAATCCCGGATCAGGAACTTGGAGAGGGCGGCGTACTGGATGCCCATCTCCTCCTCGCCGCACTCGCCGAGCGTGCGGCCGTCGAAGCCGATGATCGCCGAGTGGCCGAAATAGGTGTAGACGCCGTCGAAGCCGGCCGCGTTAGCCACCGCCACGTAGGTGTTGTTGGCGAAAGCCATCGCCTTCGAGATGACGACCTGCTGCTCCTTGGCCGGGTACATGTAGCCCTGGCAGCGGATGATCAGCTCGGCGCCCCGCATGGCGCAGTCGCGCCAGATCTCGGGATAGTTCCCGTCGTCGCAGATGATCAGGCTGATCTTCAGCCCCTTCGGCCCGTCCGAAACGTAGGTGCGGTCGCCCGGGTACCAGCCCTCGATCGGGGTCCAGGGCATGATCTTGCGGTACTTCTGAACGATCTCGCCCTGGTCGTTCATCAGGATCAGGGTGTTGTAGGGCGCCTTGTGCGGGTGCTCCTCGTGGTGCTCGCCGGTGAGCGAGAACACGCCCCAGACCTTGGCCTCCCGACAGGCGGCGGCGAAGACCTCCGTCTCGGCGCCCGGGACCGTGGAGGCGGTCTCGTACATCTCGGCGGCGTCGTACATGATGCCGTGGGTCGAGTATTCGGGGAAGATCACGAGGTCGAGGCCGGGCAGGCCGGTCTTCATGCCGACGATCATCTTGCCGATCGCCTTGGCGTTCTCCAGCACCTCCGCGCGGGTGTGCAGGCGCGGCATCTTGTAGTTCACGACGGCGACGCCGACGCTGTCCTGGCTGGACGAGATGTCTCCGTGCATCATGGCGTGATGTCCTCCTGACCGTGATCGTCCCTCGGATGCGCTTGGTTCAGTGGCTGATCATCCAGGGCCGCGCCTTCGGGAAGCTCTTGGCGGCGGCCGGGGCGGCGGTCGCCTTCTTGGGTGAGCAGCAGCCGCAGCCGGCCCCGTGACTGCCCGAGCGCCGCGGCGCGTGCCGGCTGCGCTCGTTGGTGGCGTGGGCGGTCCTGAGGCCCGCATCCATGCCGGCGACGCGCGGCGCGGTGAGGAAGGCGCGTGGGCTCGCGCCCCCGCAATCCGGGCAGGCATGCGGCTCGCGGAACTCGGCCATCGGCCGCATCACCGTGAAGGGGCCGCAGGCCTCGCAGGCGTAGTCGTAGACGGGCATTGGGTGCTTTCAGGAAGGCTGCCGGATCAGACCGCTGGGCGGGTCAAGCGCGAGTCCCCTCTCCCGCGCGGGAGAGGGACGGGGTGAGGGATGCGACCTCTCCGGAAAGACCGGGACCCTCACCCCAACCCTCTCCCGAACGGGAGAGGGGGCAGGTCGCGTCCGGTCAGGCCGGACGTGCCGAAAGATCCATCAAAGATCCGGCGAGAGCGGCATCTGCACCGAGCCGTCGAGGAACTTGGTCGGTCCGTCGGCGCCCGGGTTGATGTCGAACTCGAAGATCTTGGTCGGTATCCAGAGCGTCGCGCAGGCGTTCGGAATGTCGACGACGCCCGAGATGTGGCCCTGGACCGGCGCCGTGCCGAGGATCGAGTAGGCCTGCGCGCCCGAGTAGCCGAACTTCTTCAGGTACTCGATCGCGTTCAGGCAGGCCTGCCGGTAGGCGATGTGGACGTCCAGGTAGTGCTGGCCGCCGCTCTCGTCGACCGAGATGCCCTCGAAGATCAGGTGATCGTCGTATTTCGGCGTGATCGGCGACGGCTTGAAGATCGGGTTCTTGATCCCGTACTTGGCCATGCCGTCCTTGATCAGCTCGACCTTGAGATGCACCCAGCCGGCCATCTCGATGGCGCCGCAGAAGGTGATCTCGCCGTCGCCCTGGCTGAAATGCAGGTCGCCCATCGAGAGGCCGGCGCCGGGGACGTAGACCGGGAAGTAGATCTTCGAGCCGCGCGACAAATCCTTGATGTCGCAATTGCCGCCGTGCTCGCGCGGCGGGACCGTGCGGGCGCCCGTGGCGGCGGCCGCGTCCTTCGCGTCGCCCTTCAGGCGGCCCATATGGGCGGTCGGACCGAAGGGCAGGGTGGCCAGCGCCGGCACGCGTTCCGGGTCGGTGTCGTAGAGCGCCTTCTCGCGGGTGTTCCAGGTCTCCAGCATCTTGGGATCGGGCAGGCAGCCGATCAGGCCGGGATGGATCAGGCCGGGGAAGCGCACGCCCGGGACGTGGCGCGACTTGGTGAACATGCCCTCGAAGTCCCAGATCGACTTCTGGGCCTGCGGGAAGTGCTCGGTGAGGAAGCCGCCGCCGTTCTTCTTCGAGAAGAAGCCGTTGAAGCCCCACTGGCTCTCGGGCTTGGCGCCGATGTCGAGGAGGTCGACCACCAGCAGGTCGCCGGGCTCGGCGCCCTCGACGCCGATCGGACCCGAGAGGAAGTGCACGATCGACAGGTCGATGTCGCGCACGTCGTCGGCGGAATCGTTGTTCTTGATGAAGCCGCCGGTCCAGTCGTAGGTCTCGACGATGAAGTCCGCGCCCGGCTTCACGTAGGCGACCATCGGGATGTCGGGGTGCCAGCGGTTGTGCACCATGTCGTTGTCATAGGCCGATTGCGTGAGATCGACCTTGATCAGCGTCTCGGGCATTTTTTACGACTCCCTGCTGCGATTATGCTGGTCAAATCTTCGGCGCCGCCGTCTTCGCGAGCGGTGCGAAGCAATCCAGCGGCACTCCGTCTTGACGCCTCGCGCTGCCCTGGGTCGCTTCGCTGCGCTCGCGATGACGACCCTCCCGAGGCTTTCGGCGACTAGACCGACAGGAACCGGGCGACGGCAGCCTCGTCGATCCCGTCGCGCGGGGCCTCGTGGACGATGGCGCCGTTCTCCAGCACGATCACCCGGTCGGCGACGTCGAGGGCGAAGCTCAGGACCTGCTCGGACACGACGATGGAGAGGCCGCGCGCGTCGCGGATCGCCTTCAGGGTGCGGCCCATCTCGCGAATGATCGAGGGCTGGATGCCCTCGGTCGGCTCGTCGAGGAGCAGGACCTTCGGCCGGCTCGCCAGCGCCCGGGCGATGGCGAGCTGCTGCTGCTGCCCGCCCGAGAGGTTGCCGCCGCGCCGGCCCTTCATCTCCAGCAGGACCGGGAACATGTCGTACAGGTCCTGCGGCACCTTGCGGGTGCCGGTGACCGTCAGGCCGGTCTCGATGTTCTCCTGGACCGTCATGGTCGAGAAGATCATGCGGCCCTGCGGCACGTAGGCGAGGCCCTTGGCGACCCGGGCGTGGCTCTTGAGGGCGGTCACATCCGCGCCCTCGACCTGGATCGAGCCGGCCTTGACGGGCACGAGGCCCATCAGGGTCTTCATCAGCGTGGTCTTGCCCATGCCGTTGCGGCCCATCACGGCGACGATCTCGCCGGGCGCCACCGAGAAGGTCAGCCCGTGCAGGACCTCGCTCTGGCCGTAGGCGGCGTGCAGGTCCTCGACGGCGAGCGCCGGCGTCGCGGACGGCAGGGCGGCGAGCCGGGGCGCCTGGATCAGGGGCGGATGCGCAGTCTGAAGCGAGCCCATCGTCAATGTCCCAGGTACACTTCGATGACCTTCGGGTCGTTCTTGACCCGCTCCATCGAACCTTCGGAGAGCACCTTGCCCTGGTGCAGGACCGTCACCCGGTGGGCGATGTCCTCGACGAACTTCATGTCGTGCTCGATCACCAGCACCGAGCGGCCCTTGATGATCTGGTTGAGCAGCTCGGCGGTCTTGATCCGCTCGCCGACGCTCATCCCGGCCACCGGCTCGTCGAGCATCAGCAATTCCGGGTCCTGGATCAGCAGCATGCCGATCTCCAGCCACTGCTTCTGGCCGTGGCTCAGGAACTCGGCCCGCTCCTTGAGCTGGTCCTTGAGGAAGATCGTCTCGGCGATGGCGTGGATGCGGTCGCGGACCTCTGTGTCCCGCTTGAACGTGAGGGCGCCGAACACCGAGCGGCCGCGGGGGAACGAGATCTCCAGGTTCTCGAACACCGTCAGGTCGTCGTAGATCGACGGCGTCTGGAACTTGCGGCCGACCCCGGCCTGCACGATCGCGCTCTCGGAGAGCCGGGTCAGTTCCTGGCCCTTGTACTTGATCGAGCCGGTGCTGGCCTTGGTGCGCCCGCAGATCAGGTCGAGGACCGTGGTCTTGCCGGCGCCATTCGGCCCGATGATCACCCGGATCTCGTCCGGATCGACGTAGAACGACACGTCGTTCACCGCCTTGAACCCGTCGAACGAGACCGTGAGCGCCTCGACGGCGAGGAGGTAGTCGGGCGGGGCCGCCTCGGCGCCGACCACGGAGGAGGAGAGGATCGCGGCGTTCATGGCTTGCTCACTCGGCCGGAGTGCCGTGGGGCGGGACGATGGCGGGCGGCGGGGCGCGCAGCCCCTTCACCCGGCGGGTGAGGCGGGGCTCGATATGCTCGCGCCAGATGCCGGCGAGACCGTTCGGGAAGGCCAGCACCACCGCGATGAACAGTGCACCGAGGCCGAACAGCCAGAGGTCGGGGAAGCTCTCGGAGAAGCTGGTCTTGGCCCAGTTGACGAGCAGCGTGCCCCAGACCGCGCCGAACAGCGACAGGCGCCCGCCGACCGCGGCGTAGATCACCATCTCGATCGACGGGACAATGCCCACGAAGGAGGGCGACATGAACCCGACCTGCAGGGTGAACATCGCGCCGCCGATCGCCGCCAGTCCGGCGGCGAAGCAGAAGGCGAAGACCTTGAAGCCCGCCACCGAGTAGCCGGAGAACCGGACCCGGTCCTCCTTGTCGCGCATGGCGACGAGGATGCGGCCGAGCTTCGACTTCTTCACGTACTGCGCCGCCAGGATGCAGGCGATCAGCAGGCCGCCGTTCACGAAGTACAGGATGACCTTCGCGTGGTCGGTGCGGATGTCCCAGCCGTGGAGCGTGCGCAGGTCGGTGATGCCGTTGATGCCGCCGGTGTAGCCCTGCTGGCCGACGATCAGGATGGTCAGGATCGCGGCGATCGCCTGGGTGATGATCGCGAAGTAGGTGCCGCCGACCCGGCGCTTGAACATCGCGAAGGAGATCAGCATCGCGAACAGGACCGGGACGGCCACCGCCAGGAGCAGCGTCAGCGGCAGGCTCTTGAACGGCTGCCAGAACCAGGGCAGCGCCGTGATCTGGTTCCAGTCCATGAAGTCCGGGATGCCGGGCGTGGACTGGATCTTGGTGTTCTCGATGCTCGAAGCTTCCAGCTTCAAGTACATCGCCATGCAGTAGCCGCCCAATCCGAAAAAGACGCCCTGGCCGAGGGAGAGGATGCCTGCGTAGCCCCAGCAGATGACGAGCCCGAGGGCGACGAACGCGTAGGTGAGGTACTTGCCGACGAGGTTGAGGCGGAAGCCGTCGAGCATCAGCGGCAGGACGACCAGGATCACTCCGGCCAGGAGGAGCAGGCTGAGCCACTCCACCGGCTTCATGAACGGGTTGTCGTTGACGGTGACGGATTTGGTGAGGGTCTGGACCGGGTTCGTCATCGGGAAAACATCCTCAGCGCCGGACCTTGAGGGTGAAGAGGCCCTGGGGCCTCAGCATCAGGATGCCGACCACCGCGAGCAGGGTGATGACCTTGGCCATCGAGCCGGAGAGGAAGAACTCCAGGGTCGACTGCGTCTGGGAAATCGAGAAGGCCGACGCGATGGTGCCGAGCAGGCTCGCGGCGCCGCCGAATACGACGATCAGGAAGGTGTCGACGATGTAGAGCTGGCCGGAGGTCGGCCCGGTCGAGCCGATCATCGTGAAGGCCGAGCCAGCGACGCCGGCGATGCCGCAGCCGAGGCCGAACGTGTAGCGGTCGACCTTCTCGGTATCGATGCCCACCGCCCCCGCCATGGCGCGGTTCGACATCACGGCGCGGACCTGCTGGCCGAATCGCGAGCGGAAGATCAGCAGCGCGACGCTGACGGTGATCAGGATGGTGACGGCCATGACGAACAGGCCGTTGATCGGGATCTCGATCGTGTCGGTGACCTGCACCGAGCCGATCAGCCAGGACGGCAGCTCGACGCCGACCTCGCGGGCGCCGAAGATCGACCGGTAGGCCTGCTGGAGGATCAGCGACAGGCCCCAGGTGGCGAGGAGCGTGTCGAGCGGGCGCTTGTAGAGGAACCGGATCAGGCCCCACTCCACCAGCATGCCCAAGGCCCCGGAGGCGAGGAAGGCCAGCCCCATCGCGATGAAGAAGTAGATCGGGAAGAGCGCCGGCAGGTAGGACTGGAAGAAGGCCGAGCAGAGATAGGTGACGTAGGCGCCGAGGATCATGAACTCCCCGTGGGCCATGTTGATCACGCCCATCTGGCCGAAGATGATCGCGAGCCCGAGCGCCATCAGCAGGTAGACGGAGAACAGGATCAGGCCGGCGAAGCCCTGCATGGCGAAGATCGCGCCGAGGTCGCCGAGGGAGTAGTCGCCGAGCATGTCTTGGTCTTCCGCTGCAGATCGGGGCGGAGGGCGAGCGTCCTCCGAGCGGATTGTTCGGTGCCGATACCGAAGTCCGCGACGCGCCCCCTCTCCCGTGCGGGAGAGGGTTGGGGTGAGGGACTAGGTTCTTCCGGAGAGGTCGCATCCCTCACCCTGTCCCTCTCCCGCACGGGAGAGGGGACCCGCGCTCGATCGGATGAGCGGCGGCGCGAGTCAGTTGCTGTCGTGGAGCTACTGGTAGCCCTTCGGGAACGGGTCCGGCTTGATCAGCTCGGGGCTGGTGTAGACGATCTCGAACTGGCCATCCGGCTTGGCCCGGCCGACCCGGGTCTTCGACCAGAGATGGTGGTTCTCGTCGATCTTGACGTAGCCTTCCGGCGCGCCCTTGAACTCGAGGCCCGGGGAGGCCGCCACCACCTTGTCGACGTCGAACGATCCGGCCTTCTCGCAGGCCATCTTCCACAGGAACGGGCCGAGATAGGCCGCCTGCGTCACGTCGCCGATGACGGTCTTCTCGCCCCACATCTTCTTGAACGCGGCCACGAAGGCCTTGTTGTTCTCGTTCTGGATCGACTCGAAGTACTTCATGCAGGCATAGGCCCCGGCGATGTTCTCGCCGCCGATGCCGTCGATCTCGTCCTCGGTGACCGAGATCGTCATCAGCACCTGCTTCGACAGGTCGATGCCCGCCGCCTTGAGCTGCTTGTAGAACGCCACGTTCGAGCCGCCGACCACGTCGGCGAAGATCACCTTCGGCTTGGTCAGCTTGATCTTGTTGATCACCGAGTTGAACTGGGTGTGGCCGAGCGGGAAGTACTCCTCGCCGACGACCTTGCCCTTGAGCACGTTCTCGACGTGCTTGCGGGCGATCTTGTTGGAGGTGCGCGGCCAGATGTAGTCGGAGCCGATGAAGTAGAAGCTGTCGCCGCCCTTCTCCTTGTGGACCCAGTCGAGCCCGGCGAGGATCTGCTGCGTGGCCTCCTGGCCGGTGTAGAAGACGTTCTTCGACTGCTCCAGGCCCTCGTAGAAGGTCGGGTAGTACAGGAGGCCGTTGTACTGCTCGAACACCGGCAGCACCGCCTTGCGCGAGGCCGAGGTCCAGCAACCCATCACGGCGGCGCAGTGGTCGTTGACCAGCAGCTTCTTGGCCTTCTCGGCGAAGGTCGGCCAGTCGGACGCGCCGTCCTCCTGGATGATCTTGATCTTGCGGCCGAGCACGCCGCCGGCCTCGTTGATCTGCTGGATCGCAAGTTTTTCCGCTTCCTGCGCGCCCGTCTCGGAGATCGCCATGGTGCCGGTGATCGAGTGCAGGATGCCGACCGTCACCTCCGTGTCCGTCACCGCGAGGCCGGTGGTGTTCACCGCCGATGTCGGCGGCGCCGCCCAGGCCGTGCGCGGCAACAGCGCCAGCGCGGGGGCGCCGGCCAACCCCATGAGCAGCCTGCGCCGCAGCGGGGAGCGCAAGCCGTGATCGGCGCCGGTCTCGGTGTCGTCTGCCATGTGCCTGACCCTGTTCGCGTCCGGGCCTTGAGAGGCGGCCCGGATCGACGAGCGCAGGCTAGGTCCTGGGTCGCGGTGCGGCCTATACGCGATTTTGCGTATGGCCGTGGTCTTGCATGCGCTGCACCATCGCGGCGGAATACTTTGAGGTCGGGGTGGTTGAGAGCGCGAATAGTGGGGGCACCGCTCCGGTGTCCGTTTTTTCGCGCGCGCGCGCGTCGCGTTATGGCCTGTGTGTGCCGCCGCGTGTGTCGCTGCCGAAGTTGCAGCCCGGGCGCGGCGGCCGGATCGCCCCGGCCGTCGCCCGATGAGCGGTCCGCAGCGCATCATCCCCATCCGCCGGGACTACAACCGCTTCGTCGCCGACGAGACGCTGGAGGATTACGCCCTCCGCTTCACCGCCAAGAAGGCGCGACGCTGGTCGAGCCTCGAAGTGGCGCAGACCGCCCTCGGCTCGATCTCGTTCCTGGCGCTGGAGGCCATCGGCGGGACGCTGGCGCTGACGGCGGGCTTTCCCAACACGGTGGCGGCCGTGCTGGTCGTCGGCCTGATCATCTTCGCCACGGCGGCGCCGATCACCGTCTACGCCGCCCGGCACGGGGTCGATATGGACCTCCTGACCCGGGGCGCCGGCTTCGGCTATCTCGGTTCGACCGTCACGTCGCTGATCTACGCGAGCTTCACGTTCCTGTTCTTCGCCATCGAGGCGGCGATCATGGCGCTGGCGCTGCAGCTCTGCTTCGGGATGCCGCTCGGCATCGGCTACCTGCTCTGCGCCGGGGCGGTGATACCCCTCGTCGTCTACGGGATCCGGCTGATCAGCCGGTTCCAGATCTGGACGCAGCCGATCTGGATCGCCTTGAGCCTGCTGCCGCTGATCTTCGTGGCGGCGCAGGGCGCGGGGCCGCTGCGGGCGCTCGCCGGGTTCCCCGGCCTCGACGGCGGTGGGACCGGCTTCGATCTCGCCCGGTTCGGTCTCGCCACCGGCGTCCTGCTGGCGCTGCTCGCCCAGGTCGGTGAGCAGGTCGACTTCCTGCGCTTTGTGCCGGAGCCCGAGGGCCCGCGCGACCGCCGCTGGTGGCTCGCTGTCCTGTCGGGGGGCGCCGGCTGGATCCTGCCCGGGATGCTGAAGATCCTGCTCGGCGCTGCGCTGGCAGTCCTGGCGCTGGGCCACGGCGTTCCGGCCGAGCACGCCGCCGAGCCCACCCGCATGTACGCGGTGGCCTTCGGCTACCTGACAGGGGAGGGGAGCCGGGCGGCGCTGCTGCTGACCGGGCTGTTCGTCGTCGTGTCGCAGCTCAAGATCAACCTGACCAACGCCTATGCCGGCTCGATCGCGTGGTCGAACTTCTTCTCGCGCCTGACCCACAGCCATCCGGGGCGGGTGGTCTGGCTCGTGTTCAACGTCGCCATCGCGGTGCTCCTGATGGAGCTCGGCATCGACAAGACCATCGAGAGCACGCTGCCGCTCTACGCCTCCGTGGTCTCGGCCTGGGTCGGGGCGCTCGCCGCCGACCTCGCGGTCAACAAGCCGCTCGGCCTCTCGCCGCCGGGCATCGAGTTCAAGCGCGCCCATCTCTACGCGGTAAATCCGGTAGGGACCGGCGCCATGGCGCTGGCCCTCGCGGCCGGGGGCGCGGCCTATGTCGGCTGGCTCGGCGCGACCCTGCAGCCCTTCGCGCCGCTGCTGACCCTGGCGATCGCGTTCTGCGCCGCGCCGGCGATCGCCTGGGCGACGGCGGGGCGCTGGTACCTGGCGCGGATCCCGAAGCGGGATTGGGGCGCGGCCGAGGTGGTCTGCCGGGTCTGCGAGCTGCCCTTCGAGGGCGAGGACATGGCCCATTGCCCGGCCTACGACGCGCCGATCTGCTCGCTCTGCTGCTCGCTCGACGCCCGCTGCGGCGACCTGTGCAAGCCCCACGGCCGCCTGGAGGTGCAGGCGCAGGCCGCCGTCGCGCGGATCCTGCCGGGCCGCACCGCCGCCTGGATCGGCGCGCCGCTCGGCCGCTACATCGCGGTGATGCTGACGCTGTGCGCGGTGATCGGCCTGATCCTCGGCATCGTGCACGCCGGCGCGACCATCGCCCACCCGGAGAATCGCGCGTTCCTGCGCGCGGCGCTGACCAGCGTGTTCTTCACGCTGGTGGTGATCCTCGGCGTCGTGGCGTGGCTGTTCGTGCTCGCCCAGGAGAGCCGGCGCGTCGCCCAGGCCGAGACGATGCGCCAGACCGCGCTCTACCAGGCCGAGATCGCCGCCCATAAGGTCACCGACGCCAAGCTCCAGGAGGCCAAGGAGCGGGCCGAGGCCGCAAACCAGGCCAAGAGCCGCTACGTGGTCGGGATCAGCCACGAGCTGCGCACGCCGCTCTCGACCGTGCTCGGCTACGCCCAGCTGCTCGAATCCGACCCCGCGATCCCGGCGCACCGCGTCAACGGCCTGCGGGTGATCCGGCGCAGCGCCCAGCACCTCTCGGGCCTGATCGACGGCCTCCTCGACATCTCGCGCATGGAGGCCGGGCGCCTCCAGATCCACCGCGACGAGGTTCGGCTGACCGACTTCCTCGACCAGCTGGTCGACATGGTCCGTCTCCAGGCGCGGGAGGCCGGGCTCGAGTTCCGTTTCGCGCGGCCCGAGATCCTGCCGGCGGTGGTCGCCACCGACGAGAAGCGCCTGCGGCAGGTGCTGCTCAACCTGCTGTCGAACGCCCTCAAGTTCACGGAAGCCGGCACCGTCTCGCTGGACCTGAGCTACCGGAGCCAGATCGCGGTGTTCACGATCCGCGACACCGGCCCGGGCATCCCGGAGGCTGACCTCGCGCGGGTCTTCGAGCCCTTCGAGCGCGGCTCGACCCCGGCCGCCCGGAGCACGCCGGGGACGGGGCTCGGGCTCACCATCGCCAACCTGCTGGCGCAGCTACTGGGCGGCGAGATCACCGTGACGGCCGCTCCGGGCGGCGGCACGCAGGCGCGGCTGCGCCTGATGCTGGCCTCCGTGGCCCAGCCCGCGCCGATCGTCGCGCCCGCGCCGGTGCCGGCCCCGGAGCGGGCCTATGCGGGCGCGCGCCGCACCGTCCTAGTGGCCGACGACGACAGCGCCCATCGCGCCTTGATGCGGGCGATCCTGGAGCCGCAGGGCATCTCCGTGCGGGAGGCCGGCTCCGGACCCGAGTGCCTCGCGACGGTCGCGCAAGGCGGCGTCGACCTCGTCCTCCTCGACATCGCGATGCCCGGGATGAGCGGCTGGGCGGCGGCGGCGGCCCTGCGGCAGGCCGGGCATACCGGCCCGATCGCCATGATGTCCGCCAACGTCCACGAGATCAGCCCGACCCGCGGCGACGACGCCCCCCACGACGCGATCTTCGCCAAGCCCTTCGACCTGCGCGACGTGATGGAGCGGATCGGCAAGCTCCTGCACCTCGAATGGACCGAGAGCGCCGCGCCGGCGCGGTCCGAGGCGGCCGCGGCCACAGCGGACATCCCGGGGCCGGGGCCCGAGCATGTCGGCGAGCTCCTGCGCCTCGGCCGGATCGGGCATATCCGCGCCATCGAGGCCAAGCTGACCCAGATGGAGGCGGACGCGACCGTGCCGCCCGCCTTCGTCGCCCGGATGCGCGGGCTGGTCGAGGGGTACGACCTGCGCCGCTACCTCGCCGTCCTGCAGGAACTCGCCCGCCATGACTGAGGCGCCGACGGTTCAGCCGCACCGGGACATCGTCTTGGTGATCGACGATTCACCCGACACGCTGAGCTTCCTCACCGAGGCGATCGAGCGGTCCGGCGCGACCGTGCTGGTCGCGGTCGGCGGCGACCTCGCCCTGACCCTGGTGGACGAGATCACGCCCGACGTGATCCTCCTCGACGCGGTGATGCCCGGCCTCGACGGGTTCGAGACCTGCCGGCGGCTCAAGGCCAAGCCGCAACTCGCCGGCGTGCCGGTGATCTTCATGACCGGGCTGAGCGAGACCGAGCACATCGTGAAGGGACTCTCCGCCGGCGGGATCGACTACGTCACCAAGCCGATCGCCCCCGACGAGATCCTGGCCCGGATCCGCGTGCACCTCGCGAGCGCCCGCGCCGCGCAGAGCGCCCGAGCCGCCCTCGACACCGCCGGCCGGACGCTGTTCGCGGTCGCCGAGGACGGCACCGTCCTGTGGACGACGCCGCAGGCCGGGCGCCTGCTCGCCGGGCTCGGTGCGCAACCCTCCGGCGCCGGCGCGCTGCCCGCCAGAGCCCGCGAGTGGCTGCGCGGGTGCCTCGCCGGCGCCGCCCAGCCCCTCGCGCTGACCGATCCCGACGGCGTCGCCTACGCCCTGAGCTTCATCGGCCGCACCCCGGACGAGATCCTGCTCCGCCTGTCGCGCGACGCGCTGTCGGCGGGGGTCGAGCGGCTGCGGGCGCGCCTGCCGGTCACCGCGCGCGAGGCGGAGGTTCTCCTCTGGCTGTCCCGGGGCAAGTCGAGCCGCGACATCGGCGAGATCCTCGGGCTCAGCCACCGGACCGTGACGAAGCACCTCGAGGGCATCTACGCGAAGCTCGGCGTGGAGAACCGCACGGCGGCCTCGATCATCGCGGCGCGGCACCTGCAGGATTGAGCCCGCGCGAAAATCGGCCGGCAGGGATGCGCCGGCCGCGAATCCCCAAGCTTGTCCACAGGCCTCGGCCCTCGGCGAAACGCCTTGGTAAGCCCCGCCGCCCCACGGTCCCGGCTCAGCCCGACAAGCCGAGTCCGGATGCGATGATGACCAGCCAGCAGCTCGCCGACGAACTGAAGCGGATCGCCACCACCCAGGTCAGCGACATCACGCGGGCGGTGAAGGAAGGTCAGAAGTCGATCGCCCTCAACGAGGTGCGCGACATGGCGCGGCGCCTCGGCCTGCTGGCGGACGCCTTCGATCCGAAATCCGCGGTCGAGAGATCCGAGGCCGACGGCGCGAGCGTCGCCGATGCGGTCGACGACGCCCAGGCCGCCTGACACCCGTTGCGGGCGGTGTCCCGCCGGTCCCCTCCCAGGAGCGCTCCATGGTCCGCGCCCACTTCACCATCCGCCTCGGCAACGCCTCGCTCCCGGCCTCGGCGGCCCAGTGGGTCGAGGATGTCGAGGCCGCCCGGTCGACCGCGCGCACGATCGTGCAGGGGCTGATGCGTCAGCACGGCGGCGACCCGCGCCTCATGGAGGCCGCGATGGTGATCACCGACGACGGCGGCGCCGTGCTCCTAGAGATGTCCTTCTTCGACACGCTGTATCTGCCGGTCGAGCCGGTCCCGGACGCCGACCGGCGCCGGCCGCGCGCCCCGCGCAGGGCCGCGCCGCCGGCACTGACGGCCGCCCTCGGCCCGGTCCGGCGCCTCGCGGGCGCGCTGGGCATGCGCGCGCAGCAGCCCCTGCCCGGGCGCTGAGACCGGCTCAGCCGTAGAGATCGCTGACCACGAAGCCCCGCGGCGCGAGGCGTTCGGCGAGCACGCGCCGGTGGCAGCCGGCCGGATCGCGCTCGAAGCAGAGCAGGCAGATCGGCGACGCCTCGGCGAGCGCGGCGAGCTCGTCGAGCGCCGCGATCCCGGCGGCGGTATCCAGCACCTCCTCGCAGTAGATCCGGCGCATCAGCGCCGCGTCCCCGGCCCGCGCCGCCTGCCGGCCGGATTTCGGAGTGCCGAGGCTGCGCAGATGCGCGTAGCCGAGCCCGGCCTCGCGCAGGGACGTGCCGAGCGCCCCCTTCGAGAAGCCGCGCTTGCGCGAGTTCGCCACCGCCCGGACATCCGCCAGCACCGCGACCCCGGCCGAGCGCAGGACGCCGACGAGGCGCTCCGAGTCGAGGCCTTCGTAGCCTATGGTAAAGAGTTGCTTACTCACGGTGCCCCGTCCGGACTCGCGTTGCGGGACCGCGACTTAGCCCTACGCGGCCCTGTGAACCAGCCGGGGATGGGCGCCGTATGTCGCGGGGATGCAACGCGTCCCGGAATTCCGCCGCAATGATCGCAAAGCTCCGTTAACCGCGCCAGGGCCATCGAATACGCCTGTCTGTGGCGCATCTTCGGTGGCGGGCTAAACACTGATGTCGCGGATCTACACGCCTTCGCGGTCACCGATCGAAGATCTCGCTCGGGGCCTGACCGGACGCCTGAAGCCGGCCCGGCGCCTCGCCGGGCGGTTCGCCGCCGCCGTGATACTGGCCGGCCTCGCGGCCTGCGCGTCGAACAACGACTTCTACCCGACGAAGGGCGACGCCAAGCCCCATCCGGGCGTGGCCAAGGCCAAGCTTCACCCGATCCAGGGCATCGACATCTCGAAGTGGCAGGGCAACGTCGACTGGGCCTCGGTCCGCGCCGCCGGGACCCAGTTCGCCTTCATCAAGGCCACCGAGGGCGGCGACCACGTCGACGAACGCTTCCGGACCAACTGGGACGGCGCGGCCCGGGCCGGCGTGCCGCGCGGGGCCTACCACTTCGTGTTCTGGTGCCGCTCCGCCCGGGAGCAGATGGACTGGTTCAAGAAGAACGTCCCGAACGACCCCACCGCCCTGCCGCCGGTCCTCGACGTCGAGTGGAACGGCCACTCGCAGACCTGCCCGAAGAAGCTGCCCAAGGCGCAGGCCCTGGCGATGGTCACCGAGATGCTGGAGGAGATGGAGCGCTACACCGGCAAGCGCCCGATCATCTACACCGACATCACCTTCCACAAGGACGTCCTGGAGGGCGAGCTCCCCGACTACCCGCACTGGCTGCGCTCCACCGCGGCCGAACCGGAGCAGCGCTTCGTCAACCGCAAGTGGATGCTGTGGCAGTTCACCTCCACGGGCCGGGTACCGGGCGTGCGCGGCGACGTCGACCGGAACGCCTTCTACGGCACCCCGTCCGATTGGGCCTCGTTCCTGACGACCGACTGCGACCCGCGCGAGCACAAGCGGCTCTCCGAGCAGGGTCTATGCACGGACAAGTAGATGAACGCCTCCGGCGAAACCTAGGTTAGTTCAAGGACGTAGAGCGCGGGGTATGGCTGGCGGGCCCGCGCATCGGCGGGCGAGCCCGAGAGGATCCTGACGGGAGACTCTCCTCCCGCACCTCCCCGTCCCCATGCCGATCGACTCTGCCGCCTCCACCGGCAACCTGCTCCTCGACGCGCTGCCGGGTTCGGACCGCGCCCTGATCGCGCCCCACCTGGAGCCGGTGACCTTCGCCAAGGGGGACACGGCGCTGACGGCGGGCGCCGCGGCGAGCCACGTGATCTTCCCCGGCGACCTGACTGTCGTGGCGCTGATCGTCGCCACGCGGGACCGGAGGACGGCCGAGATCGCGAGTGTCGGGCACGAGGGCGCGATCGGCGGGATCATCGGGCAGGGGCGGCTGCCGCCCGCGGTCAGCGGGCTCGTGCAGGTCGGCGGGGCTGCGCTGCGCCTCGACGCGGAGCGGCTCCGGCAGGCCGAGCTCGGATCCGCGACGCTCCGCGACCTCTTCGCCCGATACGCCGACTGCTTCCTGGCCCAGCTGTTCCAGATCGCGGCCTGCAACGCCCTGCACCCGATCGAGCAGCGCTGCCTGCGCTGGCTGCTGTCGCTGCAGGACCGGACCGGCGGCGACACCCTCCCGATCACCCACGAATTGCTGGCCTCCATGCTGGGGGTGCAGCGCACCTACCTCACCCGGATCCTGCGGGTGCTGCAGGAGCAGGGGCTCATCCGGGTCGGCCGCGGGCGCATCACGATCCTCGACCGCCGGGCGGTCTCCAACGCCGCCTGCGAGTGCCACGCCCGCGTGCGCCTGCAGTGCGAGGCGGTGCTCGGCGCCGTCTACGGAGCCGACGAGAACCGCCAGACCGAGCCGGTCGAGACGCTCTCGCGGGCCGGGTGAGGGACCGGGGCGCGGTCAGTCGACGACCGGCACGCAGACCGGCGCCGCGAGACCCGGCACCGGCGCCACCACCACGTCGATCCCGTAGATCAGGCGCAGCAGGTCCGGCGTGACCGTCGCGGCGGAAGGCCCGTCGGCGACGATGCGGCCCGCGTGCAGGGCGATGAGGCGGTCCGCGCAGAGCAGGGCGTGGCCGGGATCGTGCGTCGAGAACAGCACGGCGATGCCGGCCTGCGCGAGGCGACGGATCTGCCCGAGAACGCGGGCCTGGTTGCCGAAATCGAGGCTGGCGGTGGGCTCGTCCATGATGAGGAGCCGCGGCTCGCCGCTGAGCGCCCGCGCGATCAGCGCGAGTTGGCGCTCGCCGCCGCTGATCTCGGTGTAGACCTGATCGGCGAGATGCCCGATCCCCAGGGCGGTCAGCGCCCGTTCGGCGGCCGCGACGTCGGACCGGCCGGGGGCGGCGAACGGGCCGAGCCGGCTCGCCCGGCCCATCACGACGACCTCGCGCACCGTGAACGGGAAGAAGGCCGCGTGCGCCTGGGGCACGGCGGCGATCGTGCGGGCGACGGCTTTCCGCGACAGCCGCGACAGGTCCGCGCCGTCGAGGATCACCCGCCCGGCGCGGGCCGGCAGCAGGCCGAGCAGCGTCTGGAACAGGGTGGTCTTGCCGCCACCGTTGGGCCCGACGAGGCACAGCACCTCGCCCGCGGCGAGGTCGAACGACACATCTTGGCCGACCGTACGGCCGGCAGTCCGGCTGCCGTGCCCGAAGGCGAGGTCCCGCACCTGGAGCAGCATCAGCTGAAGCCCCGGCGCCCGGACGCCAGCAGCCAGAGGAAGAACGGAGCCCCGACCAGGGCCGTCAGGATGCCGAGGGGCACCTCGACGGTGCCGAGGTTCCGCGCGATCAGGTCGACCAGCACGAGGTAGCCCGCCCCGAGTAACAGCGAGGCCGGCAGCAGGCGGCGGTAATCCGGCCCGACCAGCAGCCGGGCGATGTGCGGCACGATCAGCCCGATCCAGCCGATCACCCCGGTCATCGCGACGGCCGCCGCCGTGATCAGGGTCGCGCTGGCGATCAGGACGGGACGCAACACCCGCGTCTCCACGCCGAGGGCCCGAGCCTCCGCGTCGCCGAGACTCATCAGGTTCATGCGCCAGCGCAGCAGCACCAGGGGCACGAGGCCGAGCAGCATCATCGGCAGGGTGGCGGCGACGTCGCCGAGGGTGACCGAGGACAGGCTGCCGAGGAGCCAGAAGGTGATCGCCGGCAGCTGGTTGTAGGGATCGGCCAGCACCTTGAGGAGTGAGATGCCCGCCCCGAGCACCGCCCCCACCGCGACCCCCGCGAGGACCAGCGTCAGGACCGGATCGTGCCGCCGCACGGCGAGACCGACGCCGTAGACCGCCGCGACGGCGCCGAGGCCGCCCAGGAAGGCCAGGACCTGGATCGGCGCCACCGGCAGGCCGAGATAGATCCCGAGTACGGCGCCGAGACCGGCGCCGGCCGAGACGCCGAGGATGTCGGGCGAGACCAGCGGGTTGCGGAACAGGCCCTGGTAGGTCGCCCCCGCCGCCGAAAGGGCCGCGCCGACAACCAGCGCGGCGATCACCCGGGGCAGGCGCACCTGCATCACGACCGTCTCCGCCGTCGCCGGGGCCCGGACGGGCAGCCCGAGCAGGCGGTGCCCGAGGATCGACGCGAGGTCCGCAGGCGCGACCGGGTACTTGCCGACTGCCAGCGCGAGGGCGGTCAGCGCCAGCAGGCCGAGCCCGGACAGCAGCGCCGCGGACAGGCGGAGGCGGGTGCGCGCCCGGATCGTCTCGGCGGCCGCCGGGGCGCGGCTCACCGGGCCGGGCCCGGGGGCGCGCCCGTCGCCGTTCCGCCGAGGAGGGCGGCGGCCTGACCGGCATCGAGGTCGACATGGTAGAAGCGGCTATAGAAGGCGCGCACCACGTCGGGCATCGGTTGCGGGAACAGGTCCGGATGAAGTCGGGCCGCCAGCCAGCGCAGGCCGATCAGCCGGTTGACCCCCGGCGGCGCATCGAACCAAGGAAATGGCTGGAGCGGCGCCACGTAGACCCGCCCGCTCTGGACGGCCCGGACGTTCCGCCACAGCGGGTCGGCGCTCAGCCCGGCCGCGAAGGCCGGGTCGAGGGTGACGATCGCGTCCGGGTTCCAGGCGAGAACCTGCTCGGGCGAGACGTTGCCGAGGCGGCCGCCGCCATCCTGCGCGACGTTGCGGCCGCCGGCGGCCTCGACCAGCTCGGTGTTGATCGATCCGGTGAACCCCGTCTCCAGCCCGCGCGGCCCGCGCGCGTAGTAGACCCGGGGCCGCTTGTCCTCCGGGACCGTCGCGACGGCGCGGCCCACGGTGTCGGCGAGACTCTGGGCCTCCGCCGCCAGGGCGTCCGCGGCGGACTGACGGCCCAGGGCCGCGCCGAGCTGCCGATAGGCTTCCGGAGTCTTCGCGAAGCTGCCGTCGAGCAGGATGTAGGGGATCCCGGTCTGCGCCTGGACCCGATCGGCGAGCGACGCGTAGGTCGGCCCGAGGCTGCCCGAATCCACGATCAGGTCCGGCTTGGCGGCGAGCACCGCCTCGACGTTCGCCGTGCCGCCGCGCCCGGTCAGGCGACCGTAGGCGGGGAGGGCTCGGGTCCGAGGCTCGAGGAGGGGCAGCGCCTCGGGATGCGGGGCGCTCACCCAGCCGGCCATCAGGTCCGGCGCCAGGGTGTAGAGCAGCACCGCGGCCGGCGGTCCGGCGGCGAGCACCCGCCCGACCCGTTCGGGGAGTTCGACCGTGCGGCCGGCCGCGTCCGTGAAGGGGCGCGCCGCCGCCCCGCCGGACGCAGCCAGCAGCAGGATCAGCGCCGCGGCCAGGGCGCGGCGGCCGGGTCGGGGCGCCATCAGGCGGGTTTCCGCTCCAGGATCTCGATCAGCGCCCCGTCGGGCCCCTCCACGAAGGCGATCCGCAGGCCGGGTCCGCGCTCCGTGATGCCGGTCCGCACCGGGACGCCGCGGGCCTCGAGATCCGCCATCGCGGCCTCGATGTCGGCGACGCGCAGGCCGACATGCTCGATCCCGAGGCAGGGCGTGGGGGTGGCGGGCGCCACCTCCGGCGGTGCCTGCTCGATGAAGACCGCGAGGCCGCCGAGGTCGAGCACGACCCGCTGCACCGGGTCCGCGCCGACGCGCTTCACCTCCCGGGCCCCGAAGGTCTCGACGTAGAAGGAGGCGGCCGCGACGGCGTCGCGGCTGCGCAGGTGGAGGTGGTCGCAGGCGTAGTGCATCGGCTCTCCGGCCCCGGATGAAATGGGCGGGAGCGGCCTCTGGGTCGTCCCACCGAAGGCGCCGTCCCGCGCCGCGTCCGACGATAGGGCCGGCACGGAGCCGCGGCGAGGCCGGCCGCTTGACGTTCGGCCCGAACCCGCAGACTTTCGCCGCCAGAACCGTTGCAGGGATGCAACATCCATCCCACATCCCGGTTGCGAACCCACTTCGCACAGCCAACCGCACAGCCAAGAGATCCATGCGCAATCCCTACGACGTGCTGGGCGTGGCCAAGGGGGCGAGCGAGGCCGAGATCAAGAAGGCCTATCGCAAGCTCGCCAAGGACTTCCACCCCGACCGCAACAAGAACGACGCGAAGGCCAAGGACCGGTTTGCCGAGGCGAACTCGGCCTACGAGATCCTGGGCGACGCCGAGAAGCGCAAGCAGTTCGACCGCGGCGAGATCGACGCCGAGGGCAAGCCGCGCGCGACCGGCTTCGAGGGGTTCGGCGGCTTCGGCGGCGGGCGCGGCGGCAATTTCGACTTCGAGAACATGGCGCGCGCCCAGCGCGGCGGCGGCATGGGCGGCGGGATGGGCGAGGACATCTTCTCGCACATCTTCGGTGAGGCCTTCCGCGCCGGCGGCGCCGGTCCGGGCGGCCAGCGCCAGGCAGCCAAGGGCGAGGACGTCGCCGCGGAGCTGCTGGTGACGCTGGAGCAGGTCGCCAGCGAGGAGAAGCTGCGCCTCGCCCTGCCCACGGGCCGTGAGGTCGACGTGGTGATCCCCCGCGGCGTGGTCGACGGCCAGACCATCCGGCTGCGCGGCCTCGGCCAGAGCGGCGGCCTCCGGGCCGAGCCGGGCGACGCCCTGCTGACCATCCGGATCCGGCCGCATCCGCGGTTCACCGTCGAGGGCGCCGACCTGCGCACCAGCGTCGACGTCCCGCTCGAGGATGCCGTGCTCGGCGGTACGATCCGCGTGCCGACGCTCACCGGCGCCGTCGAGATGAAGATCCCGGCGATGACGAGTTCCGGCCGGACCTTCCGCCTGCGCGGCAAGGGCCTGCCGAAGAAGGACGGTACCCGCGGCGACCTGTTCGCCACGACAGCGATCGTCCTGCCGGAGGGCGAGGACGCGGCCCTGACGGAATTCGCCCGCGGCCGGCGTGCCGCCAATGCGGCCTGAGCGCTCCCGCGTGAGCCAGCGGCGCCGCCCTGTCGGCGCTCGGCGGCGTCCCGGACTTCCGTCGCCGGGCCGCCTCCGCTAAGGAGGCCCCCCGGCCCCGAGAGGGGTCGCGCGGCTTCGGGATCGATCATGGCGGAACACGGGCAGGGCCTTCTGGCGGGCAAGCGGGGCATCGTCCTCGGGGTCGCCAACAACCGCTCGATCGCCTGGGGCATCGCCCGCAGCGCCCGCGCCCACGGGGCCGAACTGGCCTTCACCTACCAGGGCGACGCCCTGCGCAAGCGCGTCGAGCCCCTCGCCAAGGAACTCGACGCCCACGTGATCGGGCACTGCGACGTCACCGAGTCGGCCACGATCGACGCGGTCTTCGCGGAGGCCGCGAAGGTCTTCCCGGACGGCATCGACTTCGTCGTCCACTGCGTCGCCTTCTCCGACAAGGACGAGCTGACCGGCCGCTACATCGAGACCTCCGAGGACAACTTCACCAAGTCGCTCCTGGTGTCGTGCTACTCGTTCACGGCCGTGGCCCAGCGCGCCGAGAAGATCATGCGCCCGGGCGGCTCGCTGGTGACGCTGACCTATTACGGCGCCGAGAAGTGGATGCCGCACTACAACGTCATGGGCGTCGCGAAGGCGGCGCTCGAGGCGTCGGTGCGCTACCTCGCGGCGGATCTCGGCCCGAAGAACATCCGGGTCAACGCGATCTCGGCCGGTCCGATCAAGACCCTCGCCGCCTCGGGCATCGGCGATTTCCGCTACATCCTGAAGTGGAACGAGTACAACGCGCCCCTGCGCCGGACCGTGACGATCGGCGAGGTCGGCGAGACCGCGTCCTACCTCGTCTCCGACATGGCGGCCGGCATGACCGGCGAGATCCTCCACGTGGATGCCGGCTACCACGTCGTCGGCATGAAGAATCCCGAAGCGCCCGACCTCACCCTCGACAAGGACTGAGACGCCTCGGTCGTCGCGGGCGCCTGGAACCGGGGGGGCGGCGGCCGACGTGGCGCTGCCCGGGTCGCTCGCCGCGCCCGCGGGCAAGGCGGCGCGAACGGGCCGGCCATCCTCACGCGTCCTCCGCCTCGTCGAACTCTCCCGAGAGCTTGAGGCCGTCGATCCAGGTCTCGCCGTCGCGCTTGATGACGGTGCGCGGCCGGACGTTCCCGTGCTCCGCGATCCCCGCCGCCAGCCGCTCCGAATGCGTGACGAGCCAGACCTGCGTCCGCTCCGCAGCCCGCGCGATCAGCCGGGCCAGCGGGTCCATGAGATCGGGATGCAGGCTCGTCTCGGGCTCGTTCAGCGCGATGAACGGCGGCAGCCGGTAACCGAGCAGCGCTCCGGCCAGGGCGAGGTAGCGCAGGGTGCCGTCCGACAGTTCCGGCGGATCGAAGGTGCGGGCAGGGAAGTCGGGGAAGCGCAGGCCGAAGCTCGCGTGACGGCCGGGCTCCGGGAGGACGAGCGCCGCGCCCGGGAAGGCACCGTCGACGGCCGCGTCGATCTCGGTCGTGTCCTGCCGGATATGCGCCAGTGTGGCGAAGACGGCGGCGAGGTCCGCGCCGTCGGACGCGAGCGTCGGCGTCGTCACCGCGAGGCAGGGGCGGCGCAAGGGCGAGTCGGCATCCGTCCGGAAATCGTGGTGGAAGCGCCACCCCGCCAGGGCGAGGCGGACTACGGCGATCTCGGGATGACCGGTGGCGTCGAGGAGGCTGCTGAGGGCGGTCTCGGTCGGGAGCAGGTCGCCGCCGAGGGAGTGCTTGCGGCCCTCCGCGTCGCGGACGAATCCGCTGCGCCCGTCGCGATCGAGGATCACGGCCGCGCGGCCGCCGGTGCGGACCGTCAGACGCTCGACCTTGACCTGCGGCTCCTTCCGGAAGGCGGCGCCGAAGGTCGTCCCGCCGACCTGTTGCACCAGCCCGATCTCCACCGCGTAGACGAAGTCCTGCCCGATCGCGTCGTGGCGCAGGGTGGCCGACAGGCGGATCCGCGCGGCCTCGCCCTGCCGCCGGCGGGCGGCCCAGAGGGCCGAATCCATGCCGCCCTCGGC
The DNA here is from genome assembly GCF_028583545.1 of Methylobacterium sp. NMS14P. Lineage (NCBI taxonomy): Bacteria > Pseudomonadati > Pseudomonadota > Alphaproteobacteria > Hyphomicrobiales > Methylobacteriaceae > Methylobacterium > Methylobacterium sp. NMS14P. Next base: position 6,078,496 of record NZ_CP087106.1, read on the forward strand.
GGCGAGGTCGCGAGTGAGGGTGCCCCGAGCGGCGGCCTGCAGCAGCTTCAGGGCCCGGTAGAGGTTGGTCTTGCCGGTGCCGTTGCCCCCGACGAAGACCGACAGCGCGTCGACCGGGAAGCTGATCCGCCGCAGCGAGCGGTAGCCCGAGACCGCGATCTCCCGAACCACCAGCATCCCGGTTCCTCCCGCGTCAGTCGGGGACCGTCAGATCCGCGATGCCCTTGGCGGCCTCGGGGAATCGCGGGTCCATGGCCTCCAACGTATCCGCCACGGTCCGGGCAATCACGTAGTTGCGGAACCACTTGTGGTTGGCCGGCACCACCAGCCAGGGCGCCTCGGGCGTCGAGCAGCGGCCGAGGGCGTCCGCGAAGGCCTGCTGGTAGGCGTCCCAGGATTTCCGCTCGACCAAGTCGGCCGGGTCGAACTTCCAGTGCTTCTCGGGATCGGCGATCCGGGCCTCCAGGCGCTTCTTCTGCTCCGCCTTGGAGATGTGCAGGAAGAATTTGAGGACCGTCGTGCCCGACTCGGTGAGCAGGCGCTCGAAATCGTTGATCCGGCCGTAGCGGCCCTGCCAGACCGCGTCCGGCACGAGGCCCTTCACCCGCACCACGAGCACGTCCTCGTAGTGACTGCGGTTGAACACCCCGATCATGCCGCGCCCCGGCACCCGGGCGTGGTAGCGCCACAGGAAGTCGTGGTCGAGTTCCTCGCTCGACGGCACCTTGAACGAGGCCACCGCGCAGCCCTGCGGGTTCACTCCCTTGAGCACCGACCGGATCGTGCCGTCCTTGCCGCCGGTGTCGATCGCCTGGAACACCAGCAGCAGGCTCCGCGCCCGCTCCGCGTAGAGGCGCTCCTGGAGGGCGACGATGCGCTCGCGCTCCGCGGCGAGGGCGTTCTTGGCCCAGTCCTTGTCGAGGCCGCCGACGGCGTCGGGATCCACCGTGCCGAGATCGAAGGGTGCGCCCGGCTCCACCGCCACGATGCCCGCCGCGGGGCGGATCGGCACCGGCCCGTGCTGGCCGAGCGCTGCCGGGATGGATTCGGCCACGGTGTCGACGCTGCCGGCCCAGCGGGCCGTCGACGGGCGGTGATCCACGGTCGGGCCATGCAGATCGGCCTCACCTGTCATGCCGTCGCCGCGTTTGTGGCCGCGATGATGCTTGCCGTGCTTCTTGGACATGGGGCAGGACCTGTTTCCGGATATTGCCGACCGAGGGCGAGAACGGTCGGTAATCCAGGCTGTTCCGGACGCCTGTGCAGGACGGGGTTGAGACGGTTGGGTACGATCTACTTCATCCGGCACGGCCAGACCGCCTGGAATGCCGAGGGACGCCTCCAGGGCGGGCGCGACACCGACCTCAACGCCCACGGCGAGGCACAGGCCGCCGCCGTGGCCGAGCGCCTCGCTGCCGCTGCGGGGTCGGCGCTGGCCGAGGCCGAGTTCGTCGCGAGCCCGCTCAAGCGTACCCGGCGCACCATGGAGATCCTCCGGGCCACCCTCGGCCTGCCGCCGGAGGCGTACCGCACCGATCCGCGCCTGCGGGAGATCGGCTTCGGCAGCTGGGAGGGTTCCACCTGGGCGGAGATCCGCCGCCGCGACCCGGCCGGGGCGGCCGGCCGCGACCGGGACCGCTGGCACTACCGCCCGCCGGGCCTCGGCGCCGAGAGCTACGCCGGCCTCGTCGAGCGCGTCGGCCCGATGATCGCGGCCCTGGAGCGGGACGCGGTGATCGTCGCCCATGGCGGCGTCGCTCGGGCTGCCCTGGTCGCCCTCGGCCACCTCGACATCTACGCGGCGCCCCGCCTCGGCATCCGCCAGGGCGAGGTCCTGATCCTCGATCCGGATGGCTGGCGCTGGGCTTGATCCCGTGCGCCGGCGCAGTGCAAAGCCGCCTCGATAACGGCATGATCGGCAGGCTATAGGGCGGCGGCCAGGACAGGCGCCGACCCGAGCGGGCGGCCAGCGGAGCAGCGGATGAGCGACGTCGCCGAGAAGACCCGGCCCGGCCCGGCGGCTGGGGAGCCCGTGCCTCTCGGAGACGCGGCGGCGATCCTGCGCGGCGACCACCGGCCCGACCTGATCCGCGACGAGGTCCTGGCCGAGATCTTCCTGCACGCGGCCGAGACCCGGCCCGACCATCCCTGCCTCGTCGACGGCGCCCGGGTCGAGGCCGGGGGCGTCCATCCGCACCTGACCTACGCCGACGTCGCCGCCCGGGCCGCCCGGATCGCCGCCGGCCTCGCCCATCGCGGCATCGGGCCCGGAGACGTCGTCGGCCTGTGGATGGCCCGTGGGCCGGACCTCCTCGTGGCGCAGATCGGCATTACGATGTCGGGGGCGGCGTGGCTGCCCTTCGACGCCGAGGCGCCGGCCGACCGGGTGGGCGTGTGCCTCACCGACGCGAGCGCGAAGGCGCTGCTGGTCTCCCCGACGCTCGCCGCCGCGGCCCCCGACGCCGCGCCCGCCCTGACGCCCGCCGACCTCGACGCCGGGACGCCCGTCGACGCGCCGGTGCCGGACCCGCGCGCGGCCGGGCTGACGCCCGAGCACCCTGCCTACCTGATCTACACCTCCGGCTCGACCGGCGTGCCCAAGGGCATCGTCATCAGCCACGCCAACATCTGCCACTTCCTGCGCTCGGGGAACGCCCTCTACGGGATGCGCGCCGACGACGTGGTCTTCCAGGGCGCCTCGGTGGCCTTCGACCTCTCGATGGAGGAGATCTGGGTCCCGTATCTCGTGGGCGCGACCCTGTTCGTGGCGAGCCCCGCCATGATGGGCGACCTGGAATCGCTCCCCGGTATCCTGGAGGCCGAGGGGATCACGGTGCTCGACACCGTCCCGACGCTCCTGGCGATGATCTCGGGCGACCTGCCGCGCGTCCGCCTCGTCCTGCTCGGCGGCGAGGCGCTGCCCGAGCCGCTGATCGCCCGCTGGGCGACGGGCGGGCGCCAGCTGTTCAACACCTACGGGCCCACGGAGGCCACCGTGGTGGCGACCGCGGCCGAGATGCGGCCCGGCGAGCCGGTGACCATCGGCGGCCCGATCCCGAACTACTCGGTCTACGTCGCCGGCGAGGACCTCGCCCTGCTCGGCCGCGACCAGCAGGGCGAGCTGCTGATCGGCGGTCCCGGCGTGGCGCGCGGCTACCTCGCCCGTCCCGAGCTGACGGCGGAGAAGTTCATCGCCAACCCGTTCGCGTCGGACGGGACCGATCCCGTCCTGTACCGCTCGGGCGACGCGGTCTCCCTCGATGCCGCGGGCCGGATCGTGTTCCACGGCCGGATCGACGACCAGGTGAAGATCCGCGGCTTCCGCGTGGAACTCGGCGAGATCGAGTCCCGGATCCGGGCGGTGCCCGACATCAACCAGGCCGCCGTCGTGCTGCGGAACGATGACGGCGTCGACCGCCTCGTCGCCTTCCTGATCCCGGAGCGCGGCCGGTCCATCGACGCCACCGCCCTCCGCCGGACCCTCTCCGGGCAGATGCCGCCCTACATGGTGCCCGGCCATTTCGAGGTGGCCGAGACGCTCCCGCGCCTGACCTCCGGCAAGGTCGACCGCAAGGCGCTGAAGATCGCCCCGCTCACCGTGGTCGCCGCCGACGGCGAGCAGGAGCCCGCCGCCAACGAGACCGAGGCGGCCCTTGTCGCCGCTGCCAAGCAGGTCTTCGGCAACCAGCCGATCGCCCTCGAGGGCGACTTCTTCTCCGATCTCGGCGGCCACTCGCTGCTGGCCGCCCGCTTCGTTTCGGCGGTGCGCGAGAACCCGCCGCTCGCCGGCATCACGCTGCCGGATGTCTACGCCCTGCGCACCATGCGGGCGATGGCCGACGCGCTCATCGCCCGGACGGGCGGGATGGGCGCCGGGGCCGCGACCCGCGACCTGAGCTTCGAGCCGCCGCCTCTGCTGCGCCGGGCGCTGTGCGGCCTCGCGCAGCTCGTCGCGCTGCCCTTCGTGATCGCGCTGGCCACCGCGCAGTGGCTCGGCATGTTCGTGACCTACCTGCTGCTCACCGGCGGGGGGCTCAGCTTCTTCGCCGAGCTCGGCGTGCTGCTCCTCGTCTACGTGGCGATCAACGGCGTGACCGCGGTGGCGGCGGTGGCCGGCAAGTGGCTGATCCTCGGCCGGACCAGGCCGGGTCGGTACCCGCTCTGGGGCACCTACTACTATCGCTGGTGGCTCGCGCAGCGGCTGGCGCCCCTCGTCCACGTGAAGTGGCTGCAGGGCTCCCCGGCCATCGCCATCTACCTGCGGCTCATGGGCGCCAAGGTCGGACGCGACACCCTGATCTCCGACATCGAGATCGGCGCGCCCGACCTACTGACCATCGGCGACGGCGCGTCCCTGGGCGGCCGCCTCGTCATCGCCAACGCCGAGATCGTCGGGAACGAGCTGGTCATCGGCACGGCCGAGATCGGCGCGGACGCTGCGGTCGGCACCTCCTGCGTGATCAGCCACGACACGGTGATCGGTCCGCAAGCGGAGATCGCCGACCTGACAACGATCCCGGCGGGCTCGCGGGTCGGCGCCGCCGAGCGCTGGGACGGCTCGCCGGGCCGCAAGGTCGGCGTGGCCGACCCGTCGGAGCTGCCCGCGCCCGCCGAGGCCTCCTTCGCGCGCCGCGCGGCCTTCCTGGCGGCCTACGTGGTGCTGCTCGGCGCCATCCCGGCGGTCGGTCTGCTGCCGATCTTCCCGGCCTTCTTCATCTTCGACCAGATCTCGGACTCGCTCTCCGACATCACCGACATCGACTACCACTGGTACCTGCCGATCCTCACCTGGCCCACCGCCATGCTGATGACGGCCGGCACGGTGCTGCTGATCGCCGGCATTCGCTGGGTCGTGCTGCCGCGGACGCGCTCGGGTACCTACTCGGTCCACTCGCTGTTCTACCTGCGGAAATGGTCGCTGGCTCTGGCCGTCGAGGTGACGCTGGAGACGCTCTCGTCGCTGTTCGCGACCGTCTACATGCGGGCGTGGTACCGGCTGATGGGCGCCAATATGGGCCACGGTGCCGAGATCTCGACCAACCTCGCGGGCCGCTACGACCTCGCCGATGTCGGCGCGAAGAACTTCGTCGCCGACGAGGTTGTGTACGGCGAGGAGGAGATCCGGCGCGGCTGGATGCACCTGGAGCCGACCCGTACCGGGGCGCGGGTCTTCGTCGGCAACGACGCGGTGGTGCCGCCGGGCGCCGTCATCCCCGACGACGTGCTCATCGGCATCAAGTCGAAGCCGCCCGAGAACGCCGCGATGAGCCCCGGCGAGACGTGGTTCGGCTCGCCACCGATCCGGCTGCCGGCCCGCCAGAAGGTCGATCTCGGCTCGACCGCCCAGACCTACGAGCCCGGCGCGTGGCCGAAGATCCGGCGCGGCGTCTTCGAGGCCTTCGCGACCTCGTTCTCGCCGATGCTCTACATCACCCTCGCGATCACGGTGATCGACTGGTACTTCTACCCGGCGATCCTGGAGCAGGACTGGACGGGGCTGGCGGTCAGCTTCATCACGGCGAGCGTCGCCATCGCGTTGATCCAGTCCTCGGCGGTGATCGCGATGAAGTGGCTGCTGATGGGCGTCTACAGGCCCGGCATGCAGCCGATGTGGTCGTGGTGGGCGATGCGCACCGAGGCGATCGCGGTGGCCTACTGGGGGCTTGCCGGAAAGGTGCTGCTCGAGCACCTCCAGGGCACGCCCTTCCTGCCTTGGGTGCTGCGGCTGTTCGGCGTGAAGGTCGGCAAGGGCGTGTGCATGCTCACGACCGACATCACCGAGTTCGACTGCGTCACCATCGGCGATTACGCCACCATCAACCGGGTCTCCGCGCTGCAGACGCACCTGTACGAGGACCGGATCATGAAGATCGGCCGCGTCGTCGTCGGGCGCGGCGTCTCGGTGGGGGCGTTCTCGACCGTGCTGTACGACACGAAGGTCGGGGATTACGCCCGCCTGCGGCCGCTCACCATCGTCATGAAGGGCGAGTCGATCCCGGCCAACACCGAGTGGGAGGGCGCGCCCGCGGTCCCGGTGATCCACCGCGCCTGACGGGCGGACGGGACCGCGCGTTCCCGCGGCGTTCCGGGTTGCCACCCGCAAACCGGTCTCCGGGGTCGGGCTCGCCTGCGGCGACCCGGAACGCCGCGGCTCGACCCGCGTGAGACGCCGGCGATCCGATGGCCTGTCCGGCCGCGGCGTCCCGAGATCGGGCGGCGGAGGGGACGGCGCCAAGATCAGGGCGGGGGCTCTGCCGAAACCGGCACGAGAGCCGCGCGACGTTCTGGGGCGAATATGCCGGTGTACTAGCACCTTCGTCCCCTATCGACATTCTAATCTGGCTTATTGTGGCTTCCGTTCAGATATAGTGTTATCAACACGTGGCTCGTATCGTTGCTCGGCCTTGCTGCGGCGCGATGCGGGGCGGGGACGGCGCCGACGTCCGGGTCGAGGATTGACAGTCGTCCGTGCAGCTTGATCCCGCCACCCTGCTGGTCGTCAGCGCGGCGACGACCTTCCTGGTCGGCACGCTGTTCATGGCCTCGTGGCGGCAGGCACCCGAATCCCGGGTGCTCGCCTACTGGGGCGCGGCGCATCTGGTGGGCGCGGTCGGATCGGCCGGCCTCGCGCTGCGCAATCAGATCCCCGACCTGATCTCGGTGGGCTTGGCCAACGCCGTGGTGCTCGCCGCCTACGGTCTCATCTGGAGCGGCGTCCGCTCGTTCGAGCACCGGGAGCCGCGGCTGGGCTTCGCGCTGGCCGGCGCCCTCGGCTGGTGCGTCCTGTGCCTGATCCCGACCTTCTACGCGTCGATCGACGCCCGCATCATCTACGCCTCGGCGGTGGCGGCACTCTACTGCTGCGCGGCGACCGCGGAGATCTGGCGCGGTCGCGCCGAGCGGCTCGCCTCGCGGATCGCCGCCGCCGCCATCCTGGGGCTGCACGGCACCTTCTACATCGTGCGGATCCCCGCGACGCTGGTGGCGCCGCCGCAGCCGGGTCTCAGCCCGCTCACGTCGCCCTGGGTGGCGATCCTGTGCTTTGTCACCCTGATGTTCTCGATCGCCTCGGCCTTCACCTTCATGGCGCTGGTCAAGGAACGGGCCGAGCGCGAGCAGCGCATCGCCGCCTCCACGGACGGGCTCACGGGCGTTCGGAACCGCCGGGCCTTCGCGCAGGCCGCCGAGGCCGCGATGGCGCAGCACGGTGACGCCGCCCTGCTGCTGTTCGACCTCGACCGGTTCAAGGCGGTCAACGACCGCTTCGGTCACGGCGTCGGCGACGCGGTCCTGGTCGGCTTCTGCGCCGTGGCGACGACGCTGCTACCCCGCGAGGCCCTGCTGGGCCGCCTGGGCGGCGAGGAGTTCGCCTGCCTGCTGCCGGACGTGTCGCCCGCCGAGGCCCTGGCCCGGGCGGAGGAGCTGCGCCAGACCTTCGCGCAGCTCACCGTTCCCGAGCTGCCGGCCCTGCGCGTCAGCGTCAGCATCGGGATCGCGCAGGCCCGCGCGGGGATCGCGTTCGACGAGCTCATGCGGCGGGCCGACGCCGCCCTCTACGTCGCCAAGGATGGCGGGCGCGACCGGGTCGCCGTCGCGGGGCAGGCCGCGATCCGCGCCGCCTGAGGCGGGCGCGGGGCGCTCACGCGAGGGCGCGGGCGGCCTCCGAGACCTTGCGCACCGAGGCGTCGACCACGCCCGCCGAGGCGGCGATCTCCGACATGGCGGCGTGGACGGCGGCGACGCTCTGCGCGGCGGACTGCATGTTCTCGGTCATGTCGCGGGTCACCGCGGCCTGCTCGGTGACGGCGGACGACACGCTGAGCGAGATCGCGCTGAGCTGCTCGATCGTGGCCCCGATCCCGTCGATCGCCGCCACGGCCCGGGAGGTCTCGGCCTGCACGGCGGCGATCTGGGTGCCGATCTCGCCGGTCGCCTTGGCGGTCTGCTCGGCGAGCGCCTTCACCTCGGCGGCGACGACCGCGAAGCCCTTGCCGGCGGCCCCGGCCCGGGCCGCCTCGATGGTGGCGTTCAGCGCCAGGAGGTTCGTCTGGTCGGCGATGGAGCGTATCAGGCTCACCGCCGCCCCGATCCGGTCGGCGGCCCCGGTCAGGCCCACGACGATCGCCCCCGCCTCCTCGGCGCGGGTGACGACGAGGTCCACGGAGGATTTCGCCTGCAGGGCGTGGCGGCTCAGCTCCTCGATGGAGGCGGCGAATTCCTCCGAGCCGGCGGCGACCGCCTCGACGTTCCGCGCGGTCTGGCTCGACGTCTCGGCGGTGTCGTCGGCCTGCCGGACGACCCGGCTCATCGAGTCGCGGATCGCCGCGATGTCGGCGTCGATGGCCCGCTGCCCCTCGGCCCGGCGCTGCCGGTCCTCGACCTGACGGGTGACGTCCGTGGCGAACTTCACGACGGCGCAGGGCTTGCCGTCGGCGTCGAGGATCGGGTTGTAGGCGCCGAAGATCCAGACGGTGCGGCCGTCCTTCCCGATCCGCCGGAACTCGCCGGCCTGATACTCGCCGTTGCCGAGGGCGGCCCAGAACGCCGCGTAGCCGGCGCTGGCCGCCTCGGCCTGCGGCAGGAACATCCGGTGGTGCCGCCCGCGGATCTCCTCCAGGGTGTAGCCCATGGTGGACAGGAAGTTGGCGTTGGCGTCCGTGATCGTCCCGTCGAGCGCGAAGGTGATCACCGCCTGCGAGCGGTCGAGGGCCGCGATCTGGCCCGCGTGGCGGGCGTTCCGGGCGCGCTCTTCGGTGATGTCGGTGGCGAGCTTGACGACCTTGATCGGCCGGCCGCGCCGGTCGAGGATCGGGTTGTACGAGCCCTGGATCCAGACGATCTGGCCGGACTTCGTGACGCGGCGGAAGGCGCGGGCCTCGTGCTGCCCGGCGCGCAGCCGGTCCCAGAAGGCGGCGTAATCCTGGCCCGCGCGGTCGGCCTCCGGGACGAACACCCGGTGGTGCTGGCCGCGCACCTCTTCGGGCGTGTAGCCCAGGAGGTCGAGGAACAGCGCGTTCGCGTCGGTGACGGTGCCGTCGAGATCGAACTCGACCCGCGCCATCGTCCGGTCGATCGCCGCGAGCAGGGCGTCGTCGCGTGAACCAAACATCGCCATCGCCGTCTGTGCTCGCCTGATCTGTAATGTGTGCGGGGAAGGATGAGGAGATTGGCTTAAAAATCCATTAATGTCGATCTGTCGCCATGAATCGGATCGTCGATCAGTATCGCAACACTGAGACCGCCAAGTCAATCTGCATACGATGCGTTTTCAATGTAGATGTTGGCCGTATTTATACAAATACATCGTTGTTTGATGTGAAATATTGCGAGCTTTGATCGTGTTTCCAGCGTCGGCTGACTGGTCATGACCGGACGCTGCCGCGCAGGTTGTCCGGCGGGCGGCCTGCGCTAGGAGGAGGGTCGAGCGCCGGCGGCCCGACCCGATCAGGAGGGGCGGCTCGCGGCACGGCACTGACGGGAGACCCGACATGGACGAGGCCACACGGATCGATCGCCTGGAGATGCGCCTGACCGAGCAGGACGCGACGATCGAGGATCTGAACCGGACCGTGACCGAGCAGTGGCGGGTGATCGACCGGCTCGTGCGGCAGCTCGACGCGCTGCGGGAGCAGGTGGAGGAGGCGGCCGCCCGGGCGGCGCCGCGGGGGCCGGAGCCGCCGCCGCCGCATTACTGAGGGGGAGGGGCCGGCGCGCCGCAGCGCGCCGGCCGAGGCGTCAGAAGTTCGCCTGCGTGACGAACTTGGTGACCAGGTAGGCGTCGAGGGCCTCCGGGCCGCCCTCGCTGCCGTAGCCCGAATCCTTGACGCCGCCGAACGGGGTCTCCGGCAGGGCGAGTCCGTGGTGGTTGATCGAGATCATGCCGCTCTCGACCCCGTTCGACACCCGCGCCGCCCGCTCGGCCGAGCGGGTGTAGGCGTAGGCCGCGAGCCCGTAGGGCAGGCGGTTGGCCTCGGTGAGCGCCTCCTCGTCGTCGGAGAACCGGTTGATCATCGCCAGGGGACCGAAGGGTTCCTCGTTCATGATCCGGGCGGTCAGCGGCACCTCGGTGAAGACCGTCGGCTCGAAGAAGTTGCCCTGGTTGCCGATGCGCTTGCCGCCGGCGCGCAGCGTTGCGCCGCTCGACTCGGCGTCCGCCGCCAGCGCCGTGACGGCGTCGAGGCGCCGCCCGTGGACCAGCGGGCCCATCTTGGTCTCGGGATCGAGCCCGTCGCCGACCTTCACCGACTTGGCGAAGGTGGTGAAGCCCTCGACGAAGCGGTCGAAGACCGAATCGTGCACGAGGAACCGGGTCGGCGAGACGCAGACCTGGCCGGCATTGCGGAACTTCGAGGGGGCGAGGACGGCCACCGCCTTCTCCACGTCGGCGTCGCCGAACACGATCGCGGGGGCGTGGCCGCCGAGCTCCATCGTGGCGCGCTTCATGTGCTCGCCCGCGAGCGCCGCGAGCTTCTTGCCGACCACGGTCGAGCCGGTGAACGAGATCTTCCGGATGACCGGGTGCGGGATCAGGTAGGCCGAGATGGCCTCGGGATCACCGTAGACCAGTGAGAGCGCGTCGCCCGGGATGCCGGCATCCAGGAAGGCGCGGACGAGGGCGGCGCAGCTCGCCGGCGTGTCTTCCGGGCCCTTCAGGATCACCGTGCAGCCGGTGCAGAGCGCCGCCGAGATCTTGCGGACCGCCTGATTGATCGGGAAGTTCCAGGGCGTGAAGCAGGCCACCGGCCCGACCGCCTCGCGCACCACCGCCTGCAGCACGCCGTCGGCGCGGCCCGGGATGACGCGGCCGTAGGCGCGCTTTCCCTCCTCGGCGAACCAGTCGATGATGTCGACCGCCGCCAGGGTCTCGACCCGCGACTCGGCCAGCGGCTTGCCCTGTTCCAGGGTCATGATCCGGGCGATCTCGTCGACCCGGGCGCGCAGCAGGTCGGCCGCCTTGCGCATCACCTTGGCGCGCTCGAAGGGGGCGACCCTGCGCCAAGCCGGGAAGGCGCGGGCGGCGGCCGCCAGGGCCTCGTCGAGATCCGCCGTGGTGGCGACCGCGCACTGGCCGATCGTCTCGCCCGTGGCGGGGTTCAGGACCCCCAGGGTGTCCCGGTCGGCACCCGCGCGCCAGCGCCCGGCGATGTGAAGCTCGGTATCCGGATACATCGGTCGATTCCCGCTCGGCCGCACCATCGGCCGCAGGCGGAATGTGGCGATGTGGCGCGCCCCGGCAATCCCCGCGGCGGCATGGCTGGCGCCGTCTGTAGTCAGGCGGCGGCGCGTGCGGGCTCCGGCGCCTCGACGACGGTCGCGGTGCCGTGGCGGGCGCGCAGGGTCGCGCCCTTCGGGACGACCCGCCAGCCCTCGCGGCAGCCGTCGATCGGCTCCGAGACCACCACGATGCCGCCCGGCCCCTCGCGGTAGTACAGGCTCGGCGGCCGGCCGTCGCAGGCCCATCGATAGGCGGTCAGAGTCTCGCCGTCCGTGAGCAGCGCGGTGAAGCGCAGCGGCTCGCAGACATTCGCCGCCTCCATCAACTCGCGAACGATCTTCAGCGTCCGCGCCATCGCGCCGACGGGATCCGCTTCCAGGCCGTTGGCGAGCGCCAGGAGGAAGAGCGCCTCCGAGTCGGTGCTGCCGCGGCGATGGTCGTAGTAGGAATCCGGGATCAGCGCCTCGAGGCGCCGCTTGATCCGGTGGTAGCCGCCGATCTGGCCGTTGTGCATGAACAGGTGGCGGCCGTACACGAAGGGGTGGCAGTTGGCCCGGGCGGTGGCCGTCCCGGTCGAGGCGCGCACGTGGGCGAAGAAGGTCCGCGCCCGCACCTGCCCGCAGAGGTTCACCAGGTTCTCGTCGGACCAGGCCGGGGAGATGTCGCGATAGACACCCGGCTCGGGTCGCTCGGCGTACCAGCCGATGCCGAAGCCGTCGCCGTTGGTCTCGGTCTTCCCCTCGTCGGCGTGCAGCGACTGGTGCACCAGCGAGTGGGTCGGCGCGCAGACGAGGTCGGAGAGGAAGACCGGCTCACCGCTGTAGGCGAGGAAACGGCACATGTCGGACGGTGATCCTTCAGCTCTGGGCCGCGTTCGATCCGGTGAGACGCCTCCCGCGGGTGGAGACGTTCCGCCGCAGGACGTTAACAGTCGGTCCACTCCGGTGAACAGTTTCTTAACCGACCGGAAACTGCGCCATTTTCGTGCGTTCCGCATGGAAATGGTGCCGCCTGTCCGCAGGGCAGGCATTCGCCCCCGGAGCGGAGCGACTCTTGTGAGCCGCCTCATGAAGGATCAGCATGGCCGAATCGGGGAATCAGAAGTTCGCCCTACAGGCGACCGCCCGACGCGGGGCAAGGCACCGGCAGCAGGAGACTTTTATGGATCGCGCAACGCCCGATAGTTCCGCCCCCGTGGCGCTCGTCGTGGAGGACGATGCGGCTGTGCGCGATCTCGCGACGGCGGTGCTCGAGGAGACCGACCTCGGCGTGATCGCCTGCGAGAGTGCGGAGGCGGCCCTCTCGGTGCTGGAGCGGGCCGACGTGACGGTGGCACTGCTCTTCGCCGACGTGCGCCTGCCCGGTGCCATGGACGGCGTGTCACTCGCGCAGGCGGTGAAGCGGCGCTGGCCCGACGTGCGCGTGGTCGTCACCTCCGGCGCGAGCCGGGACGCGCGTCTCCCCGACCAGGCGGTCTACATGCAGAAGCCTTGGCGGGCCCTGGACGTGCTGGTCCAGGCCGAGCACGCGACCATGGCCGCCAAGGCGGCTTGAACGGGCGGCTTGAACCGGCGGCGGCCGACGCCCTTCACGTCGTCGCGAGCGCCGCGACCCGACTCGGCGCCGCATCCCCGGATGCGGCTTCGATTTGCGCGGCTAGAGCTCTTCTCGCCCGTGTTGCAGCGGTTCGGAGGAACAACTCCGGTCGAGACAGCCGCGCCACGCCCCCTCTCCCGCACGGGAGAGGGGAGCCGCGCCGCGGACGTCTCGCGTTACCGGGCGTCGCCGTCCGGGCGCGACGCGACCCAAAGAAAAAGCCCGGCCTGCGCGCGCAGGCCGGGCTTTCCCGTAACCGGAGTGGTGTCGCTCAGGCGGCGGGAGCCGGGCTGACCGGGGTCTGACCGGCGGCGTTGCCGCCCTGACCCTGCGCGGCAGACGGCGACGGGAAGCCGGGACGGCGGCTGCCGGCGGGGAAGCGGGGCTTCGGCTTCGGCGCGGCGATCAGGCCCTCGCGGATCGCGGTCTTGCGGGCCTGCTTGCGGGCGCGGCGGACGGCCTCGGCCTTCTCGCGAGCCTTGCGCACGGACGGCTTCTCATAAGCCTTGCGCTGCTTCATCTCGCGGAAGATGCCCTCGCGCTGCATCTTCTTCTTGAGGACGCGGAGCGCTTGATCGACGTTGTTGTCGCGAACGAGTACCTGCAACGGACTTGATCCTCTGGACCTGAAGTTCTGGGTTCACGCGGCCCGCCGCCGATCTGGAAACCGGCAACGTCCCTCGCCCGGTTTGAACCCGGGAGGGACGGGAACGTCGGTTTCCGAATCGGCGTGGAGCTCACGCCTTGACGGGGCTATTACACCAAGCGCGCACCAGTTCCAACCGGGCCGCGCGATCCATCTGCGCCTGCGCCGTGCTAGGTTGCGCGGATGAGACACGACGACTCGCAGCAATTCGCCAGCGACAACTATTCCGGCATCTGCCCGGAGGCCTGGGCGGCGATGGAGGCGGCCAATCGCGGCCACGCCCCGGCCTACGGCGAGGATGCCTGGACCGCCCGGGCGGCCGACGCGTTCCGAGACCTGTTCGAGACCCCGTGCGAGGTGTTCTTCGCCTTCAACGGCACGGCCGCCAACGCGCTGGCCCTGGCGGCGCTGTGCCAGTCCTACCACAGCGTGATCTGCGCCGACTCGGCCCATGTCGAGACCGACGAGTGCGGCGCGCCGGAATTCTTCTCCAACGGCTCGAAGCTGCTGACCGTCCGGACCGAGGGCGGCAAGCTCACGCCGGAGGCGATCCGCGGGCTCGCCCAGAACCGCAGCGACATCCACTTCCCGCGGCCGCGCGTGGTGACGATCACCCAGCCGACCGAGACCGGTCAGGTCTACAGCCTCGCCGAGCTGCGGGCCCTGTCGGCGACCTGCCGCGAGCTGGGCCTCGCCCTGCACATGGACGGGTCGCGCTTCGCCAACGCCTGCGCGAGCCTCGGTTGCAGCCCCGCCGACATGACGTGGCGGTCGGGCGTCGACGTCCTGTGCTTCGGCGGCACCAAGAACGGCATGCATGCCGGCGAGGCCGTGGTGTTCTTCGACGCCAAGCTCGCGGAGGATTTCGGCTACCGCTGCAAGCAGGCCGGACAGCTCGCCTCGAAGATGCGCTTCCTCGCCGCCCCGTGGGTCGGCATGCTGGAGAGCGGCGCGTGGCTGACGAACGCGGCCCACGGCAATGCCTGCGCCCGGCGCTTCGCCGAGGCGGTCGCCGGGCTGCCGGGGGTGCGGGCGCTGTTCCCCGTCGAGGCGAACGCGGTCTTCCTGACGATGCCCGCCACCACGATGGAGGGCCTGCGCGCCCGGGGCTGGCGGTTCTACACCTTCATCGGCGGCGGGGCGCGCTTCATGTTCGCCTGGGATGCCCGGTCCGAGCGGGTCGACGAGCTGGTCGGCGACCTGCGCGCGCTGGCGGCCGCCGCGGCCTGAGCAAGCGGACATAGAGGTAGAGCCGCCTCACCGAATGTGTCTCGCGCGCAGGTGTCGAGCTTTTCTGAGGAGCGTCGATACGCCGGCGCGACGTGCGCACCGTCGTCCTTGCGAGCGCAGTGACGCAATCCAGTGTCGCGCGACGCTGTCCGATGGCGTGCGGCCCTGGTTCACTTCGCTGCACTCGCGATGACGGCAGAGCCGGTGACCCAGGCTCGCGAGTGCCGGGACGGCACGACGCTGCGGCGACCTGCCCCCCTACAGCAGCGCGAGATCCGCCGGGTCCGCGCTGGGGAAGATCCGCCGCAGGCTCGCCTGATCGAGCCCGTAGAGCCGCCGGAACAGGCCGCCCAGAAGCCCGCGGTAGTCGGTGAGCACCGGATAGTCCCGGTTCTGGAACAGGTGCGCCTCGTCGGCCCGAACCTGCGGCCCCGCGATCCGGCCGCCGCGCACCCCGCCGCCGAGGATCCAGTAGACGCTGCCGTGGCCGTGGTCGGTGCCGCGGCTGCCGTTCTCCCGGAAGGTGCGCCCGAACTCCGAGAGCACGACCACCACCGTGTCGGACCAGCCGGGCCCGATCTCCTCGACGAAGCCCGTGAGGCCGCGCCCCAGCTCGCCGAGCCGGTCGGCGAGGTAGCCGGTGCCGGCGCCCTGGTTCACGTGCGTGTCCCAGCCGCCGACATCCACGAAGCCGAGGTTGAAATTCTCGCGCATCAGGCGGCCGATCCGCCGGGCCGACAGCTCGAAGCCCTTGGGCGAGACCGCCCCGCGGTCGGCCTGGCCGGCATGGTCGGAGATCGTCTGATAGACCGCGTCGAGCACCCGGAACCCCTCGGTCACGGCGGCGGCCAGCTCGGTGTCGCTGTACATGGCGGCGATCAGGCGGGCCTGCCGGTCGTCGATGCCGGGCTTGCCGACGCCGTTGATGGCGATGTTGGGCACCGTCTCGCCGCCCCGGAAGATCAGCGGCATCTGGTCGGTGAAGGCGATCGGCCGGACCCGGGTCAGCTCGGCGGCGAGCCGGGCCATGAAGCCGGAATTGTAGTCGCGGGCGGACCCGACCGTCTGGCCCATCTCGATCGTGTCCTGCGTCTCGAAATGGCTCCGGGTCAGGTCGTCGGTCCCGGCGAACGGTACGAAGGCGGCCTGGCCCTTGGCGTAGAGCGGCAGGAGCGTCTCGCGCAGCGCCGGGTGCAGGCTCCAGTCGCCGTCGAGCGCCAGGGCGGCCTTCGGGTCGGCGGCGTCCGGCCGGGGGATCGCGAGGGTCGGCCGCGACCGATAGTAGAAGTCACTGCCGGTCGAGATCACCACGTTGGCGGCGTCGTAGGCGCCGCGCAGGAACACCACGAGGAGGCGCGCGTCGGCCTTCGGGGCGGCCCAGACGCGGCCGGCCACCGTGGACAGGCCGAGCGCCGCGGCGGCGCGGATCAGGTCGCGACGGTTCATCGCATGAACTCCGGCGAGGCGAGGTAGAGGGTGTTCCAGTCCTGCGGCGAGACCGCCTGGGCGAGGGCCGCCCGCGTCGCCGCCGACAGGGTGCCGGACAAAGCCGCGAAGTAGAGCCCGTTGGCGAGCACCGGGAAGGCCGGCTCCTCGGCCTGGTCGGGCAGCGCCGGCTTGAACAGGCCGGCCGAGCCGGACCCGATCTGCCGGGCGATCTCGAACCGCGTCGCGAGCTGCCCGGGCCCGGTCCAGGACGCGGCGTCGAGGGGGTAGCCGTCCGGCGTCGAGCGGTTGAACAGGCCCTCGCCGAGGCGGTTCAGCCAGCCGAGCACCGGGCCGGCGTTGCGGATCACGCGCGCGTCGTAGGCCATGCGCAGCGCCGAGAAGACGTAGCGGACCGGGTCCTTGAAGGCGCCGACGCGCTCGGCCGTGAAGGCGGGCTCGCGCACCAGCGCCTCCATCACCGCGGCGATGTCGCCGTCGGTGCGGCCGAAGACAGCGGCGAGCCGCACCACCAGGGCGTCGTCGGGCGGCCGGCCGAGGAAGTAGGTGGCGAGCGCCCGGGAGACGTTGGTCGCGGTGGCGGGGTTGCGGGCGATCAGGTCGACCGCCTCCTCGACCTCGGGCCAGCCGCGGCCCT
This sequence comes from Methylobacterium sp. NMS14P, assembly GCF_028583545.1. Lineage (NCBI taxonomy): Bacteria > Pseudomonadati > Pseudomonadota > Alphaproteobacteria > Hyphomicrobiales > Methylobacteriaceae > Methylobacterium > Methylobacterium sp. NMS14P. Next base: position 6,095,266 of record NZ_CP087106.1, read on the forward strand.
GGATGCGCGTGCCGAGGAAGACCTTGTCGCCGTAATCGTGCCGGTTCGGGTTGAACGCGAACAGTCCGTCCCGGCGGTAATCGGCGGCGTGCTCGGGGCGGAGCTTCGGGGTCTCGGACTTCATGTCGATGCCGACCCCGCTCAGGATCCGCGCCAGCGCCTCGACGTCGCCCTGCGTGTAGCCGGAGCCGACGCCCATCGTGTGCAGCTCCATGATCTCCCGGGCATAGTTCTCGTTCGGGCGGCCGGCCGCGTTGGCGTCGTTGTCGAGGTAGCGCAGCATCGCCGGGTGGCGCAGGCTCGCCATCAGCAGGTCGCGGAAGCGGCCGAGCACGTGCGGGCGGATCGCGGTGTCGAGGTAGTCGCCCACGGCTGCGCGCAGGGTGGACTTCCCCTGGTGGACGTTGAGCCGGTTGAACCAGAACCACGTCAGCCGCTCGCGCAGCTGGTCGGGGCTGTAGAGCGCCCGCAGCACCCAGGCGGAGGCGGCGTTCCGCGCGGCCGCGTTGAGCGCGCCCTGGAAGGCCTGCTGCGCGGCCTTCCGGGCCTCGGGATCCGGAATGTCCCTGGCGGCCCTGGCCTGCGCGTCCAGCGCCTGGGCCCGCTCGAACAGGCTGCCCGGCGGGGTCAGCGCGTCGACCTGCGCCTGGGCGGCGGGCGGCAGGCGCGATTCGGCCGGCGGGTGGAGCTGCGCGCGCAGCCAGCTGGCCCGCCCCTCCGCGGTGAGCTGCGCGAAGGCCGAGGGCGTGGCGCCCCAGGTCAGGGCATCGAGGAAAGCGGCATCGGCCGCCGCGGCGCGCGGCGGCGCCTCGGCCGCGCGGGGGCCGGGGCCGGCCGCGGCGAGCAGCAGGGCGGTGACCAGACAGCAGCGTGGTGCGGCGCGCGACATCGGGGCCTCGCGAAGCGTGGATCGACATGGGAAGCGTGGTGCCGCGCCCCTGTACGGTGCCTGAAAGGCGGTCCGATTCTGCCGGCGTCTTTGCCAATATCGGGGCTTGCCGCTACACGATCCCGAGACCGCGCGAGTGCCGCGCCGCGCACCACCACGTTCCGCCGACCCAGAGCGTTCGCTCCATGCTGATGCAGACCAAGACCGAGGCGAGGCCGGCCGATCCGGTGGCGCGGCGGCGCACCTTCGCGATCATCTCCCACCCGGACGCGGGCAAGACCACCCTCACCGAGAAGCTGCTGCTGTTCGGCGGCGCGATCCAGCTCGCCGGCGAGGTGAAGGCCAAGCGCAACCGGGTCTCGACCCGCTCCGACTGGATGGGCATCGAGAAGGAGCGCGGCATCTCGGTCGTCACCTCGGTGATGACCTTCGAGTACGGCGACTGCGTCTTCAACCTGCTCGACACGCCCGGCCACGAGGACTTCTCGGAGGACACCTACCGGACACTCACGGCGGTCGATTCGGCCGTGATGGTGATCGACGCGGCGAAAGGCATCGAGGCGCGCACGCGCAAGCTGTTCGAGGTCTGCCGCCTGCGCGACATCCCGATCGTCACCTTCATCAACAAGCTCGACCGCGAGGCCCGCGACCCGTTCGAACTCTTGGACGAGATCGAGAAGACGCTGGCCCTCGACGTCGCCCCGGTCACCTGGCCGATCGGCACCGGCCGCAACTTCTCCGGGACCTACGAGCTCGGCGGCAACCGCGTCCGCCGCCTCGACGCGGCCGAGGATGCCGGGATGGTCGCGGTGTCCGGCCCGGACGACCCGCTGTTCGACGAGCTGCTCACCGAGAACGGCGCCGCCGACGCGTGGCGCGAGGAGGTGGAACTCGCCGAGGGCGGGCTGAAGCCGTTCGACCTCGACGCGTTTCGCGAGGGCCATCTGACGCCGGTCTTCTTCGGCTCGGCCTTGCGGAATTTCGGCGTGCGCGACCTGATCGACGGTCTCGCCAAGGTGGCGCCGCCGCCGCGGGGCCAGGATGCCGACAAGCGGCTCGTCGAGCCGACCGAGCCGCGGATGACCGGCTTCGTGTTCAAGATCCAGGCGAACATGGACCCGAACCATCGGGACCGGATCGCCTTCATGCGGGTCTGCTCGGGCAAGCTCAACCGGGGCATGAAGGCCCGGCTGGTGCGCACCGGCAAGCCGATCTCGCTCTCGGCGCCGCAATTCTTCTTCGCCCAGGACCGGGCCATCGCCGACGAGGCCTATGCCGGCGACGTGGTCGGCATCCCGAACCACGGCACGCTGCGGATCGGCGACACGCTCACCGAGGGTGAGGACATCGTGTTCCGCGGCGTGCCGAGCTTCGCCCCCGAGATCCTGCGGCGGATCAAGCTGACCGACGCGATGAAGGCCAAGAAGCTGCGCGAGGCGCTCCAGCAGATGGGCGAGGAGGGCGTCGTCCAGGTGTTCGTCCCGCAGGACGGCAGCCAGGCGATCGTCGGCGTGGTCGGTGCGCTCCAGCTCGACGTGCTGAAGGAGCGCCTGCAGGCCGAGTACGGCCTGCCGGTGGATTACGAGACCTCGCGCTTCTCGGTCTGCCGCTGGGTGTCGTCCGACTCGGAGGCCGAGCTCGACAAGTTCGTCGACTCGCACGGCTCGGCAATGGCCAAGGACCTCGACGGCGCCCCGGTCTTCATGGCGACGACCGCGTTCTCGCTCCGCTACGAGGAGGAGCGCTACCCGGCCGTGCGCTTCACCGACGTGAAGGATTACCAGAAGCGGGCGGCGTGACACGTTTCCGCGGCGGCGCCGCGTCTTTGCGAGCGCAGCGAAGCGATCCTGCGGACCGCGACCTGCGGCGACGTCCCGCCGCCCCGGGTCGCTTCGCTGCGCTCCCGAGGACGGCGCGGCGTCAGAACTTCCCGAGCATCGGGAATTCGACGCTCAGGCTCGATTCGGACGCGATCGGCGCCTCGCGCTTGCGCGGCTTGCGGTTGAGGACCTGCTTCAGCTTGGTCTTCAGCACCGCCATGTCGAACGGCTTGAGGATGAAGGCGTCCGCGCCCGCCTGGTGGGCGAGGTTGATGTCCTCGAAGTCGAAGGACGACTCGGTGAGCATGAAGGGGGTGTTCATCAGCGCGTCGTCGGCGCGGATCTCCCGCAGCAGGGTGAGCCCGTCCATGGGCTCCATGTCGAGATCCGAGATCACCAGGGCGTAGCGGCGCTGCCGCATCCGCTCCAGCGCCTCGGGCGCGTTGGTGACGCCCTCGACGTCCGGGAAGCCGATGCGGGTCATCAGCATCACGATCAGCCGCAGAAGCTTCTCCTGATCGTCGACGATGAGAATCGGGGGCGTATCGCTCTCGGACATCGGCGGCTCAGATGAAGAGGTGGTCGATGCCCTGACGGGACATCGCGTCGGATTGGAGCGACAGGCACAGCCCGTGGATCGCGGACGCCTTCGGCGTTCCGCGCTGGAGCATCGGGAGCAGGTTGGCCTTCGCGAACAGGGTGTCGTTCCCGACGGTGCGCTGCGCGCTCTTGAACGAGTGAACGAACTCGCGCTTGGTGATCTCGCGCCACTCGCTGATCTGGACGTCGCGGTGGCGGCTGTCGGCACTCACCCGATCGAAGGTCTCGTGCACCGACGTGCGCTCCCCCTCGATGACTTGGCAGGCGAAGTTGCCCTCGATGACCAGGAAGCTCGTGATCACCGCGAACTCGTTCTTCTTCTGAGCAATACGACCGATCTCGCCGATCTGCTCTGACCGCTTCGCCGCGTCCGACGACAGGTTCAGGCGCGAGAAGTAGATGATGTGGACGAGGCTTGTCCGTTTCGCCCGCATGATCCCGAGATCCGAAATCCGTACCCGTTCAGCGCTTCCGGACAGGACTCACCGCGCGTGGCCCCGGCCCGGCGGCATCTTCGCGCGTGTCGAATAACACCGCGTAAACGCGGCGGGCGCATCTGCCGGGCGGGACCAAGCGGCGTGCGGAGCCGACCCGGCAGGATCTGCCGGGCGCACCGTCGAGATCGGCGAACCCTGCCGGGTCGGCGGCAGTACGGGCTCGATTTCTCAAAGACTTAGTCCTGGCACGCCGGTTGCGGCGGCTCAGGCCTGCGGGCCGAAGCGGCGCGCATCGGGATCGTTCGCCATGGATCTTTTCTCCGCCCTGCAGACCTCGGTCTCCGGACTCCAGGCGCAGTCCTACGCCATCAGCAACATCTCCGGGAACATCGCGAACTCGCAGACGACCGGCTACAAGCGCATCGACACCAGCTTCGTCGACCTGATGGCCGAAACGACGCCGAAGCGCGAGGTTGCGGGATCCGTGCTGGCCCAGTCGCAGCTGACCAACACGATCGCCGGCAACGTTGTGTCGTCCAGCGTTCCGACCAACATGTCGATCACCGGCAGCGGCTTCTTCACCGTAGTCCAGAAGACCGGCGATGCCAACAATCAACCGACGTTTAGCGGAGCCAATATTTACACGCGGCGCGGCGATTTTTCGCAGGATAAGGACGGATATCTTGTTAACGGTGCGGGCGGATACCTGACCGGGACTAATCTGGATCCCCAGACCGGTCAGGTCACGAGCACCGGTCCTGTCAATATCGGCAACCTGACGCTTCCTGCCCAACCTACCAAGACGATCGAGTATTCGGCCAACCTACCGGCGACGCCGACGGTAAGTGCGTCGGCTCAGCCGGCCAACAGCATCGCCGGTCCGTCCATCACCGGCTACACCACGACTGGCGCGCCAATCACGATCAGCATGCGCTGGGTCCAGACGTCGACCGCTGGGACGTCACCGTCATCGTGGCAATTGTACTACAACGGTAGCACCACGGACACGCCGTCTTGGACCCAAACCGGGCCAACCTTCAATTTCGACTCAACGGGTCAATTGACCAGTCCTGCCTCTACCGCACCTGTGGCGCTAACAGGTGTTCAGATCGGTGACTATAGTTTCGCGAGCCTCAATCTAGATATCAGTGGCGGCTTAACACAGTACGCCGATGCCAGCGGCGCCGTGACCACGAAGAAGCTCAATCAGGACGGCAACAGCGCCGGGACGCTGATGACTGTCGCGGTCGGCGAGGATGGGAAGATCAACGGGACTTTCTCAAACGGGTCCGTGATCCCCGTCGCCACTGTCGGGATCGCGCAATTCGCCGATCCCGACGGCCTCAAGGCCGATGGGAAGGGCAATTACCTCCAGACCGCCGATTCCGGGCCGCCGCTGACCGGCCTCAACGGCAGCACGATCAACGGGGCCACCATCGAGCAGTCGAATACGGACATTGCCAGCGAATTCTCTAAGATGATCGTAACCCAGCAGGCATACTCTGCGAACACTCGGGTCATGTCGACGGCCCAGACGATGATGTCCGATCTGCTGAATGTGATTCGCTGATTGAGGTGCAAGCTCCCGGCTTGGAGGGTGTGAGATGTCGCTGAACGCGATTTCAACCGCGACCGCGGGTCTGGCCGCGACGCAGGCGGCCATCAACATCGTCTCGCAGAATGTCGCGAACGCTGGGACCGCCGGTTACGTCAAGCGCACAGTCTCGACGGTAGCCAGTGGGATCAACAATTCCGGCGTCGCCGTCGGGACCATCACCCGCAGCTTCGATGCGGCGGCTCTGGGTCAGTTGCGACTCGAGACCTCGGGGGCAGCCTATACCGGCACCAAGGCTGGGATCGCCACACAGCTCGACGCCCTCTATGGCGTTCCCGGCAGCTCGACCTCGCTGGACGGCACGCTGAACACCTTCACCGAGTCGCTCCAGGAGCTTGCCGCCAACCCGACTTCCGCGGCCGCCCGGACCACCGTGTTGGGCAACGCCTCGGCGCTGGCGAGCCTGATCAACAGTTCCGCCAACACGGTGCAAAATCTTCGTACCGGCGTCGAGTCGCAGCTCGGAAGCGATACGAGCGCCGCCAGCACGCTGCTGGCCAACATCGCCACACTGAACGGCAAGATCCAGAACAACACTGACAGCACGGCGCTGACCGCCTTGCAGGACCAGCGGGACCAGGCGATCAACAGCCTGTCGAGCTATATGGACGTGCAGACATCCGAACAGCGGGATGGAACGGTTTCGGTGATCACCCGGTCGGGCGTCACCCTCGTGGATCATGGGAACGCCGCGACCCTCAGGTTCGACGGGCGGGGTGCCCTCGACGCCAATTCCGCTTACTCCACCGACCCGACGAAGCGTACGGTTGGCACAATCACAGCCACCCTGCCGGGCGGTGGCAAGATCGACCTCGGCGCTCCCGGCGCGCTGCGCTCAGGCAGCCTGGCGGCCGGAATCGAGCTGCGCGACCAGACGCTGCCGCAGGCGCAACGTCAGCTGGACGATCTCGCGGCCGGCCTCTCCAGCGCACTGAGCGACAAGACGGTTACAGGCACCTCCGACGGCACGCAGACGGCCATCGATCTGGCCGGCATGCAGCCGGGCAACACCTTGACCTTCCCCGTGACCGTGAACGGTGCGGTTCGCAACGTCATCCTGGTCGCGTCGAACAACGATGCCGCCTCGATCCCCGCGAATCTGACGAAGGATTCGACGGCCCTCGTCCAGACGTTCAAGATTCCCAGCGCGGGATCGGACTATGCCGGTGCGATCAACGCTGCGCTTGGCAATCTCGGTCTCTCGACGACGGTGACAGCTTCGGGCACCGGAGCCGCCGTGACGATCGGGCCGGCGGCCGGCAACACCAATAAGGTGACGTCGGCCAGTGCCAACATCACGGCTATGTCGTCCGTGACCGACCTGTCGACGGGCAACCCGTCGCTCGCCCTGTTCGTCGACGGCACACCCAACAAACTCTACACCGGCTCGGTCGATCAAGGTTCGCAGCTCACCGGCTTCGCCCAGCGCATCACGGTCAACGGCGCCCTGGCGGGCAACACGGCCGCGCTGACGGCGACCAGCGCCACGGACACGAGCGCGTCCGGCGCCCGCGCCCAGAAGCTGTTCTCGGCGCTCACCGCGAACCAGCAGACCTTCTCGTCGTCGAGCGGCATCGGCGGCGTCTCGGCGCCCTACAACGCGACCGTGATCGGCTTCGCGCAGGACATCGTCTCCACGCAGGGCGCCAACGCGTCGAACGCGTCGGCGCTCGACGCCACCCAGCAGACGGCGCTCTCCACCGCGCAGAGCCGGTTCTCCGCCGGCGCAGGCGTCAATATCGACCAGGAGATGTCGAACCTGATCGCCCTGCAGACCGCGTACGGCGCCAACGCCCGGGTGCTCACCGCGGCCCGCGACATGCTCACCCAGCTGCTGCAGATCTGATCATGACGACGATCACGCCCTTCGCGGCCGGCTCGTACCTGACGACCCGCAACGCCTCGCAGCTCCAGACGCTGAAGAGCCAGCTCAACGACCTGACCAACCAGCTCTCCAGCGGTCAGGTCTCGCAGACCTACGGGGGCCTCGGTTCCGGCCGGTCGACGGCCCTGTCCGCCCAGGCCACCCTGAGCGCGCTCACCGGCTACGCCGCCGGCATCACCGCCGCGCAGACCCGGACCAACCTCGCGGTCACGAGCCTGACGCAGGTGGCGACGCTCGGCACATCCACCGGGACGATGCTCCAGAACGGTTTGCAGAGCGTGGCGGCCAACTCGGTCTCCGGCCGGTCGACGGCGCTGGCCAACCTGCAGACGGCGCTCGACACGCTCAACGAATCGGCGGCGGGCAACTACCTGTTCGGCGGCAGCAACACCACGACCCAGCCGGTGGTCGATTCGAGCAAGATCCTCAACGGCACGACCGACGCGAGCGGCAACAAGCTCGACGGGCTCTCGACCCTGATCTCGCAGCGGGTCGCCGCCGAGCTGGGCGCGGGGGGCAACGGTCGCCTGACGCAGACGCCGGCCAGTCCGACCACGACCGTGCAGGTCACCGAGGAGGCGAACGACGCGACGCGCGGGAAGTTCGGCTTCACCCTGGCGGGCACGCCCACGACGACCGGTTCGGCGATCGGCGCGACTTACACGCCGGGCACGGCCACCAGCCCGGCCAGCTTCAGCCTCAGCATGACGACGCAGCCGAGTGCCGGCGACACCGTGTCGTTCGCGCTGAAGATGGCGGACGGGACCTCGACGACGATCACGCTCACGGCGGCGGCGAGCGCGGACCCGAAATCGATCACCAGCTTCGCCATCGGCTCGACGCCCGCCCAGACGATGGCGAACCTGTCGACGACGCTGAGCAACGCACTCACCGGCGCGGCCAGCAGCACGCTGGCGGTGAACGCCACCGCGGCGACCGCGTCGAACTTCTTCTCGGGCGCGGCGAACGGCGGTCCGGCGGGGGCCGGCGTGATGCCGCAGCGCATCGTGTACGACGGGAGCAAGAACCCGGTGGGCTACACGGCGGCCACGCCCCAGAACACGGTGCTGTGGTACCAGGGCGAGAACAGCTACGATCCCGCCACAGGGAAGCCGACGCCGGCCATCGACACGCAGTCGGTCCAGGTGAGCGCGACCGGGAGCGTCGGAACCGGCGCCCGCGCCAACGATCCGACGGTCCAGAACGTGCTCGCCGGCCTCGCGACCATGGCCTTCGGCCTGCCGACCACCAACGATTCGAACACCTACAACACCTACCAGACGGTGGCGACGAAGGCCGGCGGCCTGCTCACCTCCGTCAACCAGACCCCCAGCGTGCAGGACACCATCACGCAGCTGACCGTCGCGTCGACGCGGCTCTCGAACGCCAGCACGACCAACAAGGCCACCCAGAACACGGTCCAGAACACCCTCGACGGGATCGAGCAGATCTCCCCCGAGGAGGTCATCACCAAGCTGCTCGACGTGCAGAACCGGCTCCAGGCCAGCTATCAGGTGACCGCGACGCTCTCGAAGCTCTCGCTCGTCAACTACATCGGCTGAGCCGAAGGTGCCGACCGGTGACGGCGCGCCTGACGTTTGAAAAGTTTTGTGACCGTTCAGATTCACCATAGTCTTGCCGCTTTCCGGGAATGAAGCGCAGCGTGCGGTCGCGCCCACGCGCCGTCATTCGATTGAGGAGAGGTCGGCATGGCGCTGCCCGGACCCATCGAACTCGTCCTCCGCCTCGGAGCCGTCCCGCGCATCGGCGCGATCGTCCTGGTGGAGCAGGCCGTCGACACCTATCTCGCGGGCTACGCGCATCCCGACGAGCGCGCCATCGCCCTCGACATCCTGCTGCGCGACCTCGCCCGCCTGCGCATCCACGAGCCCGATCTCGACGGCTTCATCGGCGAGGTCGAGCTCTACATCGACGTGCTTCACCGGGATCTCGCCCGCCAGGCGGCCTGAGATGCGCGGCCGCCTCCGGAGCTGCGCCGCCCTCGCGGCGATCCTGACCTGCGCGGGACCGGCCGCCGCCCTCGACCTGCGGGATCTGCCGGTGATCCCCGGCCCGGCGCCGTGCCCGTCCAAGGGCCAGGGCTTCGTGCGCCTGCCGGGAAGCGACAGCTGCATCCGCGTCTCGGGCCGCGTCGTCGCGGGGGTGGATCTCGGAGCGGGCCGCGGCGCCGCGGCGGCGCCGGCCGTCGCCGGGCGAATCGCGGTCGACAACCGCGCCGACACCGATCTCGGCGAGGTGCGGACCTACGTCAGGATCGGCGCCGGCCGCCGTCAGGGCGGGCCCTAGAGGTTGCGCGAGAGGACCAGCGGTCCGCTGCGCACGCCGCGGCCGTAGGGGGAGGGCGCCGGGGCCTGCCGACCGTAGCCGGAGGGGAGCTGCGCCCGGCCGATCTCCTCCGCCAGGGTCTTGATCAGCCCTTCCGAGACGGTCTTGGCGCTGGCGAGCACCGTCTGGTTCGCCTCCACGGCCGCGGTGAACCGCCGGTGCGCCGTGCGCAGGGCCTCGACCCCGTCGGGGTGGAAGCGCTTCAGCGCGACCGCGTTCGCCTTCGCGACCTCCAGGCCCTGCATGTAGGCGGCGGCCAGCGCGGCCTTCGGCTCGGCCGCGGCGACGCCCTCCTGCAGACGCCCTTCCCGGACGTAGGCCGCCTCCTCGGCGAGCACGGCCTCCAGGGCCGCCATGTTGCCGAGCACGCCCGCCACCAGGGCCTCGGCGGTGATCCGGTCCCCGACGCGCAGCGGCTCAGCCCTTTGCATTGATCGCTCCATCGCTCGCCGCACCCTGCATCTTCATGATCTCACGGAAAACCGATTCGGCGATGCCGACGCCGCCGCTCTTCACGATCTGCTTCGCGTATTCCTTGGTCAGCATCGAGCGGTAGACGCCGCCGCCGGTCCCGTTCTCGCCCAGCGGTCCGTCGGTGCCCTCTGACTGGGTCAGCCGCTCGAGGCTGTTCTCCAGGAACATCGATTCGAACTCGGTCGCCGTCTTGAGGGCCTTGGCCTTGTTGGCGGTCTTGATGATCCCGTCGACGGCGCTCCCGGCCACCGAGGTTCCGACGCTGGCGGCGGCGCTGGCCGCGAGACTGGCGAGTTGCAGCATGGATCGTTCCTTCGCGTCGGTCCGGTCACATCAGCTCGATATCGGCCTGGAGCGCGCCCGCGGCCTTGATCGCCTGGAGGATCGAGATGAGGTCCCGCGGGCCGACCCCCAGCGCGTTGAGGCCGTCGACCAGCTCGCGCAGGCTGACGCCCTCCTTCACCAGGGCGAGCTTGTTGCCGTCCCCGGTATCGACCTTCACCCCCGTCCGCGGCACCACGACGGTGCGCCCGTCGGAGAACGGCGCCGGCTGGCTGACCTGCGGCTGCTCGGTGATGGTGACCGTGAGGTTGCCCTGCGCGATCGCCACCGTCGACACGCGCACGTCCCGGCCCATGACGATGATGCCGGAGCGCTCGTCGACCACCACCCGGGCGGTCTGGTCGGGCTCCACCTTGAGCTGCTCCACCTCGGTGATGAGGCGGATCATGTTGCCGTTGTAGCGGGCCGGGATCTGGATCGTGACGGTGGCCGGGTCGGTGGGCTCGGCGGTGTCGGCGCCCATGAAGTCGTTGATCGCGGCGGCGATCCGCTTCGAGGTGGTAAAGTCCGGGTTGCGCAGCGACAGCCGGAGCGCGCGGGCGTCGTTCAGCTTGAAGGCGATCTCGCGCTCGATGTTGGCCCCGTTGGAGATCCGGCCGTTGGTGGGCACGCCCCGGGTGATCTTGGCGGCGTCGCCCTCGGCCGAGAAGCCCGCGATCGCCACCGAACCCTGCGCCAGGGCGTAGACCTCACCGTCGGCGCCCAGCAGCGGCGTCACCAGCAGGGTGCCGCCCTGGAGCGATTTGGCGTCGCCCAGCGACGAGACCGTCACGTCGATCCGGGTGCCCTGCGCGGCGAAGGGCGGCAGGCTCGCGGTCACCATCACGGCGGCGAGGTTCTGCGTGCGCATCGTGGCGCCGCGGGTGTTGACGCCGAGGCGCTCCAGCATGGCCTGGAGGGACTGCTTGGTGAACGGGATGTTGTTCAGCGTGTCGCCGGTGCCGTTGAGGCCGACCACGATGCCGTAGCCGACGAGCTGGTTCTGGCGGACACCCTCGATGGAGGCGAGGTCCTTGACCCGCGACAGGGCGAGCGCCGGCACGGACAGGGCGGCGAGCAGGAGGGCGCCCGTGAGGGCCGCCAGGAGAGACCGGAGAGGACTGAACGCGTGACGCGGGCGCATGCCGTGTTTTCGACCGTGACGGACCTGACGCCATCCTGCCAGGGTCGTGCCAGTCGCTCGATCCGCGCAAGCTGTTGAAGAGAAGGAATTTTTTTCGGACCATTCCCGGCCGCGCGCTCCGCGGCACCGGCACCGAACCTGCCGACCCGGCAGCTTCTGCCGCCTTGTTTACCCGCGCTTAACCCTGGCGGCGGAATTTCCGGTTCTGCGCGGGGGCGCTTGGAGCAACGCGAACCGGATCATGCGTGTCGAGACCCGCCAGCCGATCCAGAGCGCCGGCGGAGTCGCGTCCGCCCGGAAGCCCGAGGGCGGCGCAGCCTTCAGCCTCGGCGCGGCCCCGTCGTCGCCGACGTCGGCCGGCGCGCCGGCCGCCGCCGCGACGCTCGCCGGGCTCGACGCGGTCCTGCTTCTCCAGGCCGAGGCCGACACGCCCCAGGAGCGGCGCCGGCGCTCCGCCCAGCGCGGCCAGGACCTTCTCGACGGTCTCGACCGGCTGAAGGCGGCGCTGCTCGGCGGCCGCGTCGCCCCGCAGGATCTGCGCGCCATCGCCGGCCGCCTGAACGAGCGTGCCGGCCTCTCGGGGGATCCGCGGCTCGACGGTCTCATGGCCGAGATCGAGCTGCGGGCCGCGGTGGAGCTGGCCAAGCTGGAGATGGCCCGGGGCGTCTGATCGGCCACCCGCGCCCGTCGCTGGGCGCGTCCCCGCGACCGCGACGGGCGGGTGCCCGATCCCGCTACACCGCCCGCCGCTTCGGCCCCGTCGGCAGCATCTGCGGCTCGCCCGGTCCGGTCTCGACGCCGAGATCCGGCACCGCGATGATCGGCGCGCCGCGCAGGTCCTTGCGGGTGACGATGGCGCCGCGCTCCTCGAGATAGGCCAGCATCCGCCGCGCCCGGCCGCCCGAGCTGGTTCCGTAGGCCTCGGCCAGCATGGTGTCGGTCGGGCAGGGGGCGCCCTCGATGGCGGCCCGCGCGACCACGAGGAACAGCCCGGCGAGGTCGTCCGGCAGGCCGGCCGCGATCGCCTGGGCCTGCTCCCAGCCGGAATTGTCCGCGACCGCGCCGCCGGCCTCGGCCCGCGCGACGGCGAGCCGCCGCTTGAACTCGGGCAGGCCCATCGTGTCGCCGCGCAGTCGACGGATGCGGCAGCGGACCGTGAAGTCCTGGTAGAGCGTCGCGGGTGTGCAGGCTGCGGCGTCGGCATCCGCCAGCACGGAGGCCAGCACCTCGGCGAGCGCCGCCTCGCGGGCCTCCGGGTCCATCGGCTCCTCCTCCGGATCCTCGGCCGGCGCCGGCGGACGGTAATTGGCGAGCTGGACGAGCACGTCGGGTGCCGGCGTCGGGCGCGTTTTGGGCCGCGGCGCCAGCGGCGCGACGGTCTCCGCTGGGCTCGCCGTGAGGATCAGCGCGCGGGCATCCTCCAGGGCATCGGGCAGGGGAACGAGGACCGGCGAGGAGCTCCGGCTCACGGTCTGGGTCGGCCCGACCGCGATGGTGAGCGGGCGCCGGGACAGGGCCGGCCCCAGGGCCACGAAATGCCCGCGCGGCAGGTCGCGGAACGTCTCGGCCTGCCGGCGCTCCAGGCCGAGGAGGTCGGCGGCGCGCGCCATGTCGATGTCCAGGAAGGTCCGGCCCATCAGGAAGTTCGAGGCCTCGGCCGCGACGTTCTTGGCGAGCTTGGCGAGGCGCTGCGTGGCGATGATGCCGGCGAGCCCTCGCTTGCGGCCGCGGCACATGAGGTTGGTCATCGCGCCGAGCGACAGGCGCCTCGCCTCGTCCGAGACCTCGCCGGCGGCCGCGGGCGCGAAGAGCTGCGCCTCGTCCACCGCCACCAGCATCGGGTACCAATGGTCGCGGTCGGCGTCGAACAGCCCGCCCAGGAAGGCGGCGGCGGCGCGCATCTGGCCGTCGGCGTCGAGGTTCTCCAGCGACAGCACCACCGAGACCCGGTGCGTCCGCACCCGGGCGGCGATGCGCTGCAGGGCGACGTCGTCGCCGTCGGCCTCGACCACGACGTGGCCGTAGCGGTCGGCGAGGCTGGCAAAGTCGCCCTCCGGATCGATGATCGCCTGCTGCACGAGGCCGGCGCTCTGCTCGAGGAGCCGCCGCAGCAGGTGCGATTTGCCGGACCCGGAATTGCCCTGGACCAGGAGCCGCGTGGCGAGCAGTTCGGTGAGGTCGAGGAGCGCGGGGCGCTCGCCCGTCAGGCCGAGATCGATGTCGGAACGCATTGGGCCTCATAGCACGGCCCGGCGGGTCCGGGTGGGTCGACGGCGCGCTGTCCACGCTTCCCGCATGCGCGAGCTCGGGCGGTTGACTGTCGCGCGCCGCGGCCCCGGGGCGACGGGGCGGATCCGCTCGACGGCCGCCGCCGAGGGGCGAGCGTGCCGTCAACCCCCGTTCGGAAGCCCCGGGCCCTGCTCCTCCGGCCTGGACCCCGGCATGTCAGCCCTGTAGGCCCACGACCCTTCTCCCATTCCCGGACCCACGACACGATGGCGGCCTGCGGCCTCGATTTCGGCACGTCGAACACCACCCTGGGGCATGACGGCCCGGACGGTCCGACGCTGCTGCCCCTGGAGGGCGCGCACCGGACGATCCCGAGCGCGATCTTCTTCGAGCTCGGCCGGGAGCCGATCATCGGCCGGGCCGCGACGGCGGCCTACGTCGAGGGCCGGTCCGGCCGGCTGATGCGCGGGCTGAAGTCGGTTCTCGGCACGCCGCTCATGGAGGAGGCGACGCCGGTCGGCCGCCAGCGGCTGCGCCTGCGCGACGTCATCGCGCGCTACCTCACCGCCGTGAAGGCGCGGGCCGAGGCCGCCAGCGGCCAGAGCCTCGACAGCGTGGTCCACGGCCGCCCGGTCCACTTCGTCGACGGCGACCCGGAGGCGGACCGCCGCGCGGAGGACACGCTGCGCGACATCGCCCGCGACGTCGGCTTCCGCGAGGTCTCGTTCCAGTACGAGCCGATCGCCGCGGCGCTCGACTACGAGCGGCAGGTCCGCGCGGAGGAGATCGCCCTCGTCGCCGATATCGGCGGCGGCACCTCGGACTTCTCGATCGTGCGCCTCGCGCCGGAGCGCCGGGGGCGGCCGGACCGGGCCGGCGACATCCTGGCCAACGACGGCGTGCGGATCGGCGGCACCGATTTCGACCGCCAGCTCAGCCTCGGCACGGTGATGCCGCTCCTGGGTCTCGGGAGCCCGATGCGCCGCGGCGACCTCGCGGTGCCGAACGCCTACTACCACGACCTCGCGACGTGGTCGGCGATCAACCGCCTCTACAATCAGAAGACCCTGCGCGAGATCGACGAGGTCATCCGCGACGGCGCCCGGCCCGACCTGCTCGCACGGCTGCGCGAGGCGGTGGAGGGCGAGCGCGGTCACGCCCTGGCCGGGGCGGTGGAGGGCGCCAAGATCGCGGCCTCCGAGCGGGACGCGACGGTGCTCGATCTCGGACTCCTGGAGCCCGGGCTCGCGGTGCCGGTGGATCGCGCGACCCTGGCCGCCCAGACCGGCGACCTCGCCCGCGCCGTGGCGGCCCGGATCGTGCGCTGCCTCGCGCAGGCGGAGCTGACGGCCGAGCGGGTCGACGCCCTGTTCCTCACCGGCGGTTCCACCGGGCTGCCGCACCTGCGCGCCGCGCTCACGGCCGCGCTGCCCGCCGCCCGGGTGGTGGAGGGCGACACGTTCGGCTCAGTGGGGCTGGGCCTGACCATCGAGGCGGCCCGCCGAGGGGCGTGAGACCGGGCGCCGTCGCCGCCGCGTAGCCGGACGGGACCGCCGCGGACCGGCCCCGTCCGCGGAGCGGCGATTGACGGGCCGGCCCCGATCCCCGACAAGGCGGTCCCTCCCGCTCGGAGACAACGGCGGCCCATCCGGGCTCCTCCGCGCCGCCTCGCCCGATGCTGTTCAACTCCTTCGTCTTCCTCCTCGCCTTCCTGCCGGCCGCGCTGATCCTGCACGGGCTGGTGGCGCGCGCCGCGCCCGCGTGGCGGCTGCCGCTCCTCGTCGTCCTGTCCTTCGTGTTCTACGGCTGGTGGGACATCCGGTTCGTGCCGCTGCTGGCCGGGTCGATCCTCGCGAACTGGTGCGTGGCCCGGGCCTATCGCCGGTGGCCCGGCCGCTGGCTGATCCCGGCGGCGATCGCCGCCAACCTCGCGCTGCTCGGCGTGTTCAAGTACCTCGACTTCGCGGCCGACCTCGCCAACCTGATCCCCGGCCTGGAGGCGCAGCGGCTCGGCCTCGCCCTGCCGCTCGGCATCTCGTTCTTCACCTTCCACCACATCATGTATCTGGCCGACCTGCGGGCCGGCCGCGCGCCGGGCTTCGGGCTCGTGAAGTACGCCCTCTACATCGCCTTCTTCCCGCAGGTTCTCGCCGGCCCGCTCGTGCGCTGGAGCGAGATCATGCACCAGTTCGACGAGGCGCCCTACGCGCGGCCCGACGCCGCCGAGCGCTTCGCCCGCGGGCTGATGCTGCTCACGGTCGGCCTCGCCAAGAAGGTGTTCCTCGGCGACCCGCTCGCGGAGTACGTCAACCCGGTGTTCCAGGCCGCCGCCGCCGGCAAGGCCGTCACGGTGGTGGAGGCGTGGCAGGCCACGCTCGGCTTCACCTTCCAGATCTACTTCGACTTCTCCGGCTACACCGACATGGCGCTGGGCATCGCGCTGCTGTTCGGCCTCGTCCTGCCGCAGAACTTCGACGTGCCCTACCGCGCCACGTCGCTCCGCGAATTCTGGCGGCGCTGGCACATGACCCTGTCGCGCTTCCTGCGCGACTACCTCTACATCCCGATGGGCGGGAACCGGCGCGGCTTGCCGCGGCAAGTCGGGGCGCTCGTGGCCACGATGACGCTCGGCGGCCTCTGGCACGGGGCGGGCCTGACCTTCCTCGCCTGGGGCGCGCTGCACGGGATCGGCCTCGGGGCCGGGGTCCTGGCGCGCCGGGCCCGGATCGCGATCCCCGCACCCCTCGGCTGGGCGCTCACCAGCCTGTTCGTCGTGCTGACCTGGGTGCTATTCCGGGCGACGAGCTTCGAGGCGGCCCTCGCGATCTTCAAGGGGCTGTTCGGGCTGGCGCCCAGGGGTTCCGGCTTCAAGTGGCGGACCATCGCGGTCGCCGCGCTGGTCGCGACGGTCGGACCCACAGCCTGGAACGCGGTGCACCGCCTGCCGCCGCGGCGGCTCCTCGCCTACGGCTTCGCGCTGCTGTTCGTGCTCGTCCTGCTCAAGATCGGCGACGACGCGAACTACGAGTTCATCTACTTCCAGTTCTGAGGATGGCGCCCGCACCCCCCACGACCGACCGGGACTGGCGCGGCTTCGCCCGCACCCTGTTCCTGTCGACGGTCTTCCTGTTCGCGGGCTACCTGGCGCTCGCCGTGCTGGTCGATCCCTACGATACCGGCCGCTCGGCGCTGCTGTCCCGGGGCACGGTGCGGCCGCAGGGACCCCGCACCGCCTCGGCCGTCCGCGGCCGCGACCCGGCCTACGCGGGCGTGGTGATCGGCAATTCGCACATCCAGCTCATCGAACCGGCGGCCCTGACGCGGCTGACCGGCATCCCGTTCCTCCAGCTCTCGGTGCCGGCCACCGGCCCCTCCGAGCAATTCGCCCTGTTGGGATGGTACCTGCAGCACCATGCCCGCCCCGCCGCGATCGTGCTCTCGGCCGACGCGTTCTGGTGCGCGGACGACCCGTCCTTCCCGAGCGAGCACGGCTTTCCCTACTGGCTCGTGGGCGACTGGCCCGCCTACCTGCGGGGGCTGATCCGCTTCTCGGCCGCGCAGGAGACGGTCAACCGCCTGGGCTGGCTCCTGAACCCGCGCCGCAAGACCGCCGCGGCCGACGGCTGGTGGGATTACGAGCGCAACTACCTGAGCCAGGGCTTCGGCGTCGATCCCGCCAAGAAGGCGGCCCTTGAGAAGCCGGTCGGGCCCGAGCCGGAGCCGCACCACGGCGGCCCGTTCCCGATCGCGGCGCGCCTGCGCGCCGAGCTGACCCGGATCCCGGCGGAGACGCCGGTCGTGGTGGTGTTCCCGCCGGTCTACGCCCGCGGCGAGCCGCCGCCCGGCAGCCCCCGGGCGCGGGCCGAGGCGGCCTGCCGGGCCGAGGTGCGCGCCGTGCTGGCGACTCACGCCCCGAGCGCGGTGGTCGACTGGCGCGACGGCCGTCCCGCGGCGGCCGATCCCGACCAGTTCTTCGACCAGACCCATTACAGGCTGCCGATCGCCCGGAGCCTGACGACCGAGATCGCCGAGGCGATCGTACGGTTGCGGACCAGATGACAGCGTAAAACATCTGTACCGTGGCCTGTTTGCCGCACGCGGCGATGCAGTGACAGCCAGTTACAGCCCCTGCATCCGTGTGCGTTGTGGCGCTGAGGCACCTCGACTATACGGCACCTCACGTTATCGCCGCACACCGGCCATCCCCTGGTGGGCGGTTTACCATCCAGCGAGGGTGACGCATGGCGAAGGTGCAGCTGGAGGACGGCTACGTCCCGTCCGACGACGAGCCCTTCATGAACGACCGGCAGCGCGAATATTTTCGGCGCAAGCTGCTGAGCTGGAAGAACGACATCCTGCGCGAGGCGCAGGATACGCTGGTGGCGCTGCAGAGCGAGAACGAGAACCACCCCGACCTCGCCGACCGCGCGTCCTCCGAGACGGACCGGGCGATCGAGCTGCGGGCCCGGGACCGCCAGCGCAAGCTGACCGGCAAGATCGACGCGGCGCTGGCCCGGATCGAGGACGGGTCCTACGGGTTCTGCGAGGAGACCGGCGAACCGATCTCCCTGCGCCGCCTCGACGCGCGGCCGATCGCGACCCTGTCGCTCGAGGCCCAGGAGCGGCACGAACGCCGCGAGCGCGTCTACCGCGACGACTGATCGGGACTCGGCCGCGCGCCGGATCCCGCGCTCCCCCGGCGCGACGCCTACTGCGTGAGCCGCAGCGCGCCGATGCTCGCCTGGATCGACTTGAAGGCCTTGATCAGGTCGTCGGACGAGTTGGCGAGGTAGAACTGGTCCGGCGACGAGGCGCAGTTCCGCAGCAGCGTCTGCCCGGCCGAATCGATCGGATCTGTCGGGATGCTGAAGCCGATCGTGTAGATCGAGACGTTGACCGCCTTCGTGTTCGCGCACGCCTCGGCGGTGAGCGCGTCGAGCGCCTTCCGCGCCGTATTACCGTCGGCGATATTGGTGTTCTGATACGCCGTGGTCAGGCGCGGGTTCGGCGTCGTACCGTTGGCGTTCCGGAAATAGCCGGCCGCGAAGTACAGCGAGCCGGTCGGCGCGCTCGAATTGGTACCCCAGCTGTTCGTGCCGTCGGTCATCAGGATGATGATCTTGTTGATGGTCGTGGCGTTCGAGCTGTTCGCGCTCGACGCGTAGGGTTGCCCGTCCGCGAAGACGCTGTTGGGCGAGAGCGTCCGCCAGCCCCACATGAAACCCTCGTGGATGTTGGTCGATCCTGACGGCGCCATGCTGCTGATCAGGGTCTTCAACGCGCTCGTGTTGTTGGTCAGCCGCTGAAGCGGCTGGGTCGTGCAGCCGAAATTCGGACCGTTCGGGATCCCGAGGGGCGAGCCGGACGCCGGGTCCTTCGGATTGATGTACTTGCAGGCTTGGCCGAGCGCGGTGTTGTAGGCGTTGCTGTTCCGGCAATCGGGGCCGGTCTCGTCGTCGATATAGCTGTTGTAGCTGTAGGCCGTCGTCCTCTGGTTGCCGACCGGGAAGGGCGCGACGCCCGACGCGCTGTCGCCCGGCTCGTCGGGGGCGAGCAGCGGCACGTAGAACGAATCCTTGGTGGTGGGCGCGCCGTCCTGGACGTTGAACGGGTAGGGAAGGGCCTCGAGGCATCCGGCCCAGCCCCAGTTCCGGTTCGCCGCCTGCAGCTTCGCGAAAACCTCGAAGCGGTTCTTGAACGGCGCCGGATTCGACTGGACGATATTGGTCCAGTGGTAGCTGGAGAGGCCGTTCTGATCGATCCAGCTCGCGTAGCGATAGGCGGACGGGTCGACCGCCACGGCGGCGGCGAAGGGCACGATCGCGACCTTGGTCGCGCTGGAGAAGGCCGGGCTGGTATAGACGTAGTTGACGAAGTCGGTCGCGGCCGTCTGGACGGCCTGAAGCTTCGATTGTCCGCCGCTCGACGCGGCCATCGAGCCCGTATTGTCGAGCACCAGGGCGATCTCGAAGGTCTTGGGCAGCGGCGTGGCGCATTGCGAGACGGCGCCCGGGTTGATCCGCTGTGTGCCGGTCAGGCCGCCGAAGAAGGTCGTCGACTGCTTGTGTGCGGTCAGAGTGATCTTGCGCGGGCTGCTGGTGATGGCCAGCCGATCGACGACGAGCTTCGCGGCCCCCATGGCGCCGGTCATGGTCGTCTGCGCCAGGACGTTGAGTTCGGCCTCGGACGTCGTCAGCGGCGTCTGGCAGAGCAGCAGCGCCGTAGCGTCGGTCGCGGCCTGGAGCTTCGTCTCCAGCCGGGTGGCGAAGCCGTAATCGATCGCCGCGCCGCCGACCATCACCATCGGCACGCTCAGGAACGCGAACAGCAGGGCGACGTTTCCGCCGCTGTCGCGCAGGACGTCGCGGTGCCGCCCGCGGCGGCCGTCAGGTTTTGCGGTCGATTTTCGTGCCATCGCAATTCGCGTGTTTGTCGTCCGGCAGGACGACTTCCGTGTAGGTGCTGGTGCCGTAGGCCTGGCCGCCGCGGGTCGGCCACGGAGCGCTGCTGGTGAACGTGATCGTGTTGCTCACGCCCTGGGCGAGTTTGACCAGCGCGCTCCCGACCATCGGCGTATAGCTGATGCTGACCTCCGCGAGGACGTAGCGCATGCCCGGTAAGCGGTAGCCGTCCGGCACGGTCAGGCCGGCCGCGGCGCCCGGGCTCCGCGCGGCCCCGTTGGCGTTGGCCACGCTGGAGCAGACCACCGGAGGACCGCTCGGATTCTTCGTGTCGATGCCCATGGCGCTCACCACGATCTTGATCTTCGACGTGTCGAACGGGCGCATTACCGCCGTGGCGGAGGCGAGGATGTCGTTCATCACGGCGGTGCTGATCGGGTTCTGCGTGTCGCCCTGCGCCGTCAGGTCCGCCACGGTGCGGCCGAGCTGGGTCAGCTTGCGCCACTCGTCGATGGCGTGGGTCATCTCGGTCATGCCCGCCCAGATCGCGAGCAGGATCGGCAGGATGACGGCGAACTCGACGGCCGCGCTGCCGCTCCGGTCGTGCCGGAGCCGCGCCGTCCGCCGGGTCAGGACGGTGAGGACGGGCACGGGCTCGCTCCCACGATCTGATAGGGCTCGGTGCGGAACACCGCCGTGGACGTCAGAAGGCTCGATCCCGCTGCGGACCCGCTGGTGAACTGCTTCGTGTTCAGGCCCATCAGGTTGAAGAAGGTCGGGAACGGCACCGCCGCCGTGACAATCACGATCGTCCCGGGCGAGGCGCATTTGTAGTTGGAGCCGAAACTCGTGTTCCACGTGCCCGTCGCGGCGTCGATCGGCTTGGCGGCGGTGGCGCTCGAGAAGTTGCTCGCGGTCGAGACGTCGATCTTGACGTTCTGGCAGTTGAACACGGTGGCGACGGGGCTGCTGGCCGGACCGCACATCCGCGCCTTCAGGGTCGCCAGAACGGTCGCAGGATTGGTCTGGCCCGCGGTGTCGAGCTGGAACTGGCCGGTGAAGATCGTCCGGACCGCGTTCTGGAGCGCGCGGTCGAAATTCTGCGTCGCCCACATCTGGAACACGATCTGGATGATCGCACCGCACAGCGCCAGGAAGGGCAGGGCCACGAGGGCGAACTCTACCGCGGCCGCGCCGCCGGTGTCACGCCCGAGACGCTTCAGGAGACAACCTGGCGTCGCTCTGCCCTGCTCGGGTAAAAGTCCTCGGCCGTTCATGAGCGAGCAGATCAGTGCGGAATAGCCATCTCATCCGATGTGACGCCAAGCTTTTGCAAAACTCTTAATTCGATCGACTAGACCGGGCTTATCAAAAGGTCTGCTACTCTGAGTTGTATAAGGGCGGGCTGATCGGCGACGCGCGGTTGACGCCCCGCGGGCGCGCACCAGTTCCTCGCGCGCAGGCGTGGCCGGAGAACCGCATGAGATCCCCCCTGATCGCGCTCGTGGTCGGCGCGACGGCGCTCGCGCTCGCCGCCTGCGACGCGCCGAAGCCGGGACCGGCCGGGCCTCCCGGGGCGAAGGGTGATCGCGGACCGCCTGGGCCGGCCGGCCCGGCCGGGGTGAACGGCGCGACCGGGGCCCGCGGACTCACGGGCGACCCGGGGCCGGCCGGACCGGCCGGCCCGCCGGGACCGTCCCTGAACAGCCAGGTGCGCCTCGACGTGGCGTGCCGCCGTGACGAGGAATTGATTGGCGCTTACTGCCGAGGCATGGCGGTTCTGCCGTCCGTGACCGTCACGGACGGCGTGTCCACGGTCGGCTGCCTCGACATGACCGCCAAGGCCGCCAAGGATGCCCAGCCCGTCGCGGTCTGCATGAAGAAGCCATGAGATTCGCTGTCCCCGCACTCTTGGCCGCACTGGTGTCCGGCCCCGCCTGTGCGCAATCCTTCGTGCCCACCGAGCGCGCGGCGATCGACCTCGTGCGCGACCGGCGCACCGCCGGCTTCACCACCGTGGCGCGGACGCTGGCCTACGCGGAGCGCGCGACCCGCGGCGCCTTCCGGCTCGGCGGCTACCGGGTCGATTACCGCCCGGACGTGCCGTTCGCCCGGGTCCGGATCTGCTATCGCCTGGGGATCGACCCGCCGACCTGCGGCCTCGCTTACCGCGTCGCGGTCAACCCCGCCCATGTCGAGCCGGCCGACCGCTACAACGGTCTGACGCGCGACCTCGAGCACGGCCCGCAGGCGTTCCTCCGGGCGCTCGCCCGGGAGGCCGATCTCCAGCGCCAGCCGGACTTCCTGCGGAAGGTCGAGGCCGCGCTCGAGCCCTACAATCCCTACGACTGGCGCTGATCGAAAATACCCTCAGAGCAGCCGCGGCCAGCGCAGGAGCCGCTCCGGCGCGAAGGCCGCGACCGGCACCGCCGGATCCCGTCCGGTGGCGAGGTCCGCGACGATCTCGCCGGTGATCGGGCCGGTGGACAGGCCGATATGGCCGTGGCCGAAGGCGAAGAGCAGGCCGTCGTGCCGGGGGGCGCGGCCGATCACCGGCATCCCGTCGGGCGTCGACGGGCGGGAGCCGAGCCACGGCGCGTTGTCCAGCGGGCCGCCGAGCCGCAGGGTGCCGGCCGCCTCTCGGGACGCCGCCTCGATCTGGGTGTGGTCGGGGGCGGCGGCCCGGGCGTTGAGCTCGACGCCGGACAGGACCCGGACCCGGTCCTCGCCCATCGGCGACAGGATCGAGCCCGCGCCCGTGTCGAGGACCGGCCGGGTCAGCGGCGGGCTGTCCGGATGCAGGGCGTAGTGGCGATGGTAGCCGCGCTCGGCCGCCACCGCGAAGCGGTAGCCGAGGGTCCGGGCGATCGCCCCGGAGGCGGCGCCGGCCGCGAGGACGACCTGCCGGCCCCGCATGGCGCCGCCGTCGTGATCGACGCGCCAGCCGCCCGCCTCGGGCTCCAGCCGGGCGACGCTGCCCCGCAGGCGACGGCCGCCGAGGCCGGCGAACAGGGCCTCGCACGCCTCGATGAGCCGGCCGGGCTCGCGCACCGATCCCGTCTCGGTGAGCAGCATGGCCCGCGCGTAGGGCCGCACCAGCGCCGGCTCGAGGGCGCGCAGCGCCGCGGTGTCGAGGATGTCGAAGGCGACCCCGTGAGAGGCCAGGATCTCGCGCTCGAGGGCGGCGGACGCGAAGGCCGCTTCGGTGCGGTAGGCCTTGATCCAGCCCGTCCGCTGCAGCCGGTCGCCGGTCCCGGCCCGGGCCGCGAGGCGCTCGTGTGCCGGATAGGCGGCGCTGGTCAGCGGCAGCAGCGCCGCCGCGGCGCGGCGCCAGCGCGAGGCGCGCGCGGCGGCGAGGAAGTGCGCCGTGTAGGGCACGATCCGCGGGAGATGCGCGTAGTGGAGCCGCAGGCCGCGATCGGCGTTGCGCAGGTAGGCCGGGAGCTTGCCCCACAGGGCCGGGCTCGACATCGGCAGGATCGAGCCGCGGCTGACCACGCCGGCATTGCCGTAGGAGGTCCGGGCCCGCGCCTCGCCGGGATCCAGCAGCACCACGTCGAGCCCGCGATCCCTCAGCGCGATGGCGCTGGCGAGGCCGACCATCCCGCCGCCGATGACCACGATGTCGGCCGTCTCGTCGGTCGCCATGCCGCTCACATCCTGCCCATCATGTCCCGCACCGCACGGAGCGCGCCGTTCTGACGGGTTTCCGGCGTCCTGGGTAGCGGGCGCCGCGCGGCGACGCATCGGGCCCGAGTGATCGTGAAGTCCCGCGCACATTCCCGCAGAGATCGGCTAGAGAGCGGGCCATGACTCTCGTCCGCTTCGCACCCTCGCCGACCGGCTATCTCCATATCGGCAACGCCCGGCCGGCCCTGCTCAACGCCCTGTTCGCCCGCCGGACCGGCGGCCGCTTCCTGCTGCGCCTCGACGACACCGACGCGGAGCGCTCGACGGAGGCCTTCGCCGAGGCGATCGGCGAGGATCTGGCGTGGCTCGGCATCGTGCCCGACCTGTTCGCCCGGCAGAGCGCTCGCACGGCGCAGCACGACGCCGCCGCCGACCGCCTGCGCGCAGCGGGCCGGCTCTACCCCTGCTACGAGACGCCGGAAGAGCTGGAGCGCCGCCGCAGGCGCCAGCTCGGGCGCGGCCAGCCGCCGATCTACGACCGGGCCGCGCTGCGGCTCACCGCCGAGGAGCGGGCGGCGCTGGAGGCCGAGGGCCGCCGGCCGCACTGGCGGTTCCTGCTGGAGGCGCGGACCGTCGGCTGGGACGACCTCGTCCGCGGTCCGGCCCACGTCGACTGCGCGTCTCTGTCCGATCCGGTGCTGATCCGCGCCGACGGCAGCTACCTGTACACGCTGCCGTCGGTGGTGGACGACGCCGATCTCGGGATCACCCACGTCATCCGCGGCGAGGACCACGTCACCAACACCGGCGTGCAGGTGCAGATCTTCGAGGCGCTGGGTGCGGCGATCCCGGTGTTCGGCCACCACAACCTGCTGACCACAGCCGACGGGCAAGGGCTGTCGAAGCGCCTCGGCCACCTGTCGCTGCGCGGCCTGCGCGAGGCCGGCTACGAGCCCGCGGCGGTGCGCTCGCTGGCGGTCCTCACCGGCTCGGCCGAATCGGTGCGGGCGGTGCCCGACCTCGACACCCTCGCGGGCCTCGTCGATCTCTGCGAGATCTCGCGGGCGCCGGCCCGGTTCGACCCGGCGGAGCTCGACGGCCTCAACGCCCGCCTGATCCACGCCATGCCGTACCCGGAGGCGGCCGGGCGCCTCGCGGCTCTCGGGATCCCGGAGGACCGGGCCGAGGCCTTCTGGCTCGCGGTGCGGGCCAATCTCGGGCGCGTCGCGGAGGCGGCCGACTGGTGGCGGGTCGTGGTCGGTCCCGTCGAGCCGGTGCTCACCGAGCCCGCCGTGATCGCGGCCGCGCGCGAGACCCTGCCGCCCGAGCCGTTCGGCCCGGAGACCTGGAAGGCGTGGACGACCGAGATCCGGACCCGCACCGGCGCCAAGGGCCGCGGCCTCTTCATGCCGCTCCGGCTCGCGCTGACCGGCCTGGAGCACGGGCCGGACCTCGCCGGCCTGCTGCCGCTGATCGGGCGGGAGCGGGCGGAGCGCCGGCTGTCCGGCGCGGCCGCCTGAGCGATCAGCGGCCGGGCTTCGGGCGCGCCTCGATCAGCGCGGCGTCGAGCAGGAAGCTGCCGTCGGCCTCGATGCCGAAATGCGCCGCGACCTCCGCGGGCGCCGCGGCTTGCAGCGCCCGGATCGCCGCGACGTGGGTCGCCGGCGTCCGCATCCGGGCGATCCAGCTCGCGAACTCCATGCGCGGCCGGCTCGCCGTCGCGGCGCCGGGCTCGAAGCCGGCCGCCTCCAGCAGGGCCCGCCATTCCGAGACCCGGTAATCGCGCACGTGCGAGGGGTCGCGCAGCAGCTCCACCGCCTGAAGGTGCGTGTCGAGCAGCGGATCCTCGGGCGCGACGATGTCGCTGACGATGAGGAACCCGTCCGCCCGCAGCACCCGCCGGGCCTCCGCGAGGGCCGCCGGCACGTCGCGCCAGTGGTGGGCGCTGTAGCGGGTCAGGACCGCGTCGAAACTCGCGTCCGGGAAAGGCAAGGCCTCGGCGCCGCCCTGCAGGGTCTCGATCCGGTCGAGCCCCCGCCGGGACGCCTCGGCCGCGACCGCCGCCAGCATCTCGGCCGAGAGATCGTAGGCCGTGACGGCGGCCCCGGCCGCCGCTGCCGTGAAGGCGACGTGGCCGCCGCCGCAGCCGAGGTCGAGCACCCGCAGCCCCGGGCGCGCGCGGACCCGCGCGCCGATCCGGTCGAGATCGGCGCCGGCGGCGTGCACGGCGCTGGTGACGTAGGCGGAGGCCTGCGCGCCGAATTGGTCGACGACGTGTCGGGTGTGGCTGCGGGCGGTCATCGGCGGATTTCCCGGTTCAGGTCGCGAGCGGCTTCAGGCGGGACAGCCGCAGGGCGATCGTCAGCGCCAGACCGTACAGCCCGCCCACGAACAGCACCACGCCGTTCCACCCGGAATGGGCGAAGAACCAGCCGCCCGCGGTCCCGAGGACCGACGAGCCCAGATAGTAGAGGCCGAGATAGATCGCCGAGGCCTGGGCCCGGTCGCGCAGGGCCCGCCGCCCGACCCAGCTGCTCGCGACCGCGTGGGCGCCGAAGAAGCCCACCGTCGTCACCACGATGCCGGCGAGGATCAGCAGCAGGTGGTCCGACAGCGTCATCACGATCCCCGCCAGGCCGACGGCCGTGGCGACCCAGAGGACGCGGCGGCGGCCGAAGCGGCTCGCCAGCTCGCCGGTGACCGGGCTGCTGATCATGCCGGCGAGGTAGACGGAGAAGATCAGCCCGATCACCGCCTGGCTGAGCGAGTAGGGCGGGTCGAGCAGGCGGAAGCCGATATAGTTGTAGATGCAGACGAAGCCGCCCATCAGCAGGAACGCCTCGGCGAAGAGCCAGGGCAGGCCGGCGTCGCGGAAATGGTGGGCGAAGCTGCCTGGCACCTCGGCCCAGGCCAGACGGCGCGGCACGAAGCGGCGCGAGGGCGGCAGCCAGCGCCAGAACGCCAGCGCGGCGGCGAGCGCGAGGCCGCCGATCACCGCGAGCCCGGCGCGCCAGCTCACGAAGTCCGCCATCACGCCGCTGATCAGGCGGCCCGACATGCCGCCCAGCGCGTTGCCGCCGACGAGCAGGCCCATCGACAGGCCGATGGCCTTGGCGTCCATCTCCTCGGCGAGATAGGCCATGGCGACGGCCGGGAGGCCGCTGGCCGTCAGTCCCGTGAGCGCGCGCAGCGCCAGGAAACCGTACCAGCCGGGGACCAGGGCAGCCACGATCGTGAGCAGCGCCGAGGCGACCAGCGAGGCCAGCATCACCGGCTTGCGCCCCCAGATCTCCGAGAGCGGGCTGACGACCAGCAGCGCCACCGCCAAAAGCCCGCAGGGCAGCGACAGCGCGAGGCTGCTCGCGGCGGGCGAGACGCCGAAATCCTCCGCGTAGATCGGCAGGAGCGGCTGGACCGCGTAGAGCACCGCGAAGGTCGAGAAGCCGGCCGCCGCCAGGGCCAGAGCCGTGCGGCGGAATACCGGTGTGCCCGACCGGATGAGCTCGCCATCCGCCTCGCTGTCCATCATCGTCCTGCGCCGCTGTCCTCAACCGGTGGTGAGGCGCGGAGGCCGGACGGTCAACTGCCGCGCAGGACATGCCCGCGCGGCGCCGCCTCACCGCGGCGGCGGCGGCGGAGGCGCTGCCTGACCCTGACCCTGGCCCTGCTGCAGCAGCGGCGTGATCCGCTGGACGACGACGCGGCGATTCTCCCGCGACGGGCCCTGCGT
This sequence comes from Methylobacterium sp. NMS14P, assembly GCF_028583545.1. Lineage (NCBI taxonomy): Bacteria > Pseudomonadati > Pseudomonadota > Alphaproteobacteria > Hyphomicrobiales > Methylobacteriaceae > Methylobacterium > Methylobacterium sp. NMS14P. The sequence goes on from NZ_CP087106.1 coordinate 6,122,787, forward strand.
GTTCACCTTGAGGTACTGCTCGCCGTAACCCTGGGTGGTCAGGTTCTCCGGCGGCACGCGGAACTGCTCGGTCAGCACGGTCGCCACCGCCTGGGCACGCCGGTCCGACAGGGACAGGTTGTCGAGCGCGGAGCCGACGGCGTCGGTGAAGCCCTCGATCAGGAACACCTCCCGCGGGTTGGCCTGGATGGCGCGGTTCATCGCGGCGGCGATCACCGACAGCTTGGCCGCCTGATCGGGCGTCACAGTGAACGAGCCCGTGTCGAAGGTGATCGTGTTGATGTCGACCGAGCGCAGGCGGGCGCGGAGGTCCGGGCTGTAGCGGATCTGATCGAGCGTGTACCGGCGATCGACCTGCACCACGGGCGGCGCCGTCAGCGCCTCGTAGACCTCGGCCTCGTCGGCCTGAGCGTAATCCACGACGTAGCGGTCGCGCGGGATGCGGATCTCCGGGGGCGGCAGCACCACCACGTCCTCGTAGATCGGGCGGAGCGGGCCGGCATAGCTGTTGTCGATCAGGATGAGCTCGCGGCCGTCGCGATAGCGGAGGTAGCGGCGCAGCATCCGCCCGTCGTCGTTCGTGACGGTGACGATCTGCTCGCCGCCGGGCCGGTCGACGTAGCTGTAGAAGTCGGCGCCCTGCCGCTCGAACCGGTAGCCGCGCGGGTCGAGGGTGCGGAAGCGCTCGTTCTCGTCGTGGCGGATCAGGTAGCCGTCGCGGTCCTGCACGATGATGCGGCCGGGCTCGCGGTAGTAGGTGCGGCCGTCCTCCCGGAACTCGCGGCGGTCGGTGCGGACCTGCTCGAAGTCGCGCACATTGTCGTTCTGGCGGAAGCCGCCGGGGACGTAGCCCGGCTGGCCCGGCCGGTTGAAGGCGTTCGGGTCGGTCGGACGGCCGGGACCGCCCGCGGGCGGCTGGCCGGGCTGTCCCGGCGGCATCCCGGGCTGCGGCCCACCGGGCGGCGGGGCCTGTCCGGGGGTCGGCGCCTGCCCCGGCGGCACGAACGGCCGTCCCGGGATCCCGGGGGCCATGTTGGGCGGTACTGGCCGGCCGGGCTCGGCGCCGGGGGCGCCGTTCAGCTGGGCCGGCGTCCGCCCCTCGGGCTGGGCTCCCTGGGGCTGGAACGGCCGTCCGGGAACGCCCGGCGCCGCGTTGGGCGGCTGCGGCCGGCCGGGCTCGGTGCCGGGACCGGCATTCGGCTGGGCGCGGTTCTCGGGTTGGCGGTTCTCGGGCTGGCGGTTCTCGGGCTGGCGGTTCTCGGGCTGGCGGTTCTCGGGCTGCGCGTCGAGGCGCTGGACCGGCCGGCCGGGCGCGCCGGGGGTCGCGTTCGGCGGCTGCGAGCGATCGCCGGGCGCACCCGGTCCGCCGGGACGCTGGCCGGGCGGTCCGCGATCCGGCGCGGCCCGGTCGGGGGCCGCGTCGCGCTGCGCGGGACGGTTCGGCTGGTCATCCGGGCCGGGACGGTCCCGGTCGGGTGCCTGGCGCTGCTGCGGCGGGGCTGGCGGACGCTCGGGCCCGGGCCGCCCCTGGGGCGTCGGGGCCTGATCGCGATCCGGTGCCTCCTGACGCTCGGGTGCGGGCCGCCTCGAGGCCGGCCGCTCCTGCGGCCCACGGTCCGGACGGTCCGGCTGCTGATCCCGCCGGTCCTGCTGTCGGTCCTGCTGACGATCCGGCTGGCGGTCAGGCCGATCCGGCGCCGGGGGACGGGCCGCCGGCGCCTCCGGACGGTGCTCGGGCGCGCGCTCCCGCGGGGGCGGTTCGGCCTGCGGCTGGCGCTGGGCGGGCGGTTCGGGACGCTCGCGCGGGGGCGGCGGGGCACGCTCCGGCCGCGGCTCGGGGCGCTCGCGCGCGGCCGGCGGGCCCTGTGGCGGGCCGGGGCGCTCCTGCGGAGGACGCTCGGGACGCGGACCGCCGTGCGGGGGTTCGCCGCCGCGGGGACCGCGCTCGTCCGGTCCGCCCTGCGCTACCTGGATCCTTCCCGGCGCGGCGTCGGCGACCTGCACGAGGGAGAGGGCCGGCAGCACCGTGCCGGTGAGGAGGATCAGGCGGAGCAGGCGCATCGCGGTCTCGTCTCGGTTCAGGCCGAGCCGAACACGGGACGCCGCGATTGGTTCCGCGCGCTTGGACGCGGATCGGCCTCAGGGCATGAGGCGCTGGGGCACCGCGATCACGTCGGGCGCGATGATGCGCACGGCAACGTGATCCGGCTTGGCCTCCGCGGCCTTCGCGCCGTCGGTCGCGGCGGGATCGGCCTTCGCCGCATCGTCGCGGCCGAGTCCGGTGGCGCCCTTCGTGTCGACGCCCGCGCGGCCGGCGGCGTCGGCGGCGAGCTCCGCCGCGGTCCGGTCGGCCCGGCCGACGAGGGTGAGGCGCACCTTCGGCCGGGACAGGGCCTCGGCCTGCATCGGCGTCACGAAGATGTCGCCCTTGTGCCGGACCAGCATGCTCTCGGCCTTCACCAGGGACTGCGCCCAGGACTTGCCCTCCGGCTTGCAGGAGCAGTTCGGCACGAACTCCTTGCGGAATTTGAAGGCGTTCGCGAGGTTACCGTAGGCGCGGCTGCCCTTCACCGAGGCGGCGTGCTTCAGGGCATCGTCGCCGTACGGCATGGAATAGGCCTGCGCCTCGGTCCCCGGGCAGAGCGCCTGACACATCTCGTCGGCGCCGCCGCGGCCCTCGGGCAGGTTCTTCATCGGAAAGTAGCCGCCGTCGCAGGTCCGCACGCAGACCATCTGCGGGCCGCCCCGGCCGTAGGCCTCGCCGGAGCCGGCATAGGCCTCGCGCGGCGGGCACGTGGAGGCGACCAGACCCTGGAGCTCGCGCTTCCGGGCGCCGCTGTCGTCGATCACCGCGCCGCCGTAGGTGGCCTTGAGGGCGCGGATGCGTTGCTCCACCGCGCCGCACTGGGGCGGCCGCGTGTCGAAGAACAGGAACTTGCCGCCCTCGCAGTTCAGCCCGCGGAAATAGGCCTCGAGCCGCCCGATCTCGTCGTTCAGCGCGCGCGTCGTGCTGGCGCCGCTCTGGAGCGAGGCCAGCTCCGCCCGGTAGCGCCGGCACTGCGGCGACGGCAGCTGCGGTGCCGGCCGCGCCTCGGCGGGCGGCGGACCGGACCCGGTCTCCTGCGCGCTGGCGGAGGTGGCGAGCGGATAGGACAGTCCGAGGGCCATGGCCGCGCTCAGGATGAGGCGGCCGAGCGTACGGACGATCGGGCGGTGAGGCATAGGCTGCATCGCGTTGATCGGGTGCGCGGCGATCCGGAGTATCCGGGCTCGCGCGCATCCGCGCTTCGGAACGGAAGCGGGGCCATTCTACGCCCCCTCGCAAGACCGCGACACCCCTCCTACATCCGGCCGGCAAGCGTGAGGGGGAATTGACCGGCGATGTTGTTTCGGAGTCTCACCTATGTTGGGCTTCTCGCCCTGGGCCTGGCGGCGGCCGGTCCGGCCTCGGCGCAGGAGCCGGACCGGATCTTCGACAAGTCGACGGTCTGGCGCCCGCTGACGCCCAACGACAAGCTCGTGGTCTACGGCGTCGACGATCCGGCGGTCTCCGGCGTGGCCTGCTGGTACACCCAGCCCGAGAAGGGCGGGATTAAGGGCACGCTGGGGTTGGCAGAGGATGTCTCGGACATCTCGCTGGCCTGCCGGCAGACCGGGCCGATCGCCTTCAAGGGCAAGCTCAGCCAGGGCGAGGTGGTGTTCAGCGAGCGCCGGTCGCTGATCTTCAAGTCGATGCAGATCGTCCGCGGCTGCGACGCCAAGCGCAACACGCTGATTTACATGGTCTACTCGGACAAGGTCATTCAGGGCTCGCCGAAGAACTCGACGTCGGCGGTGCCGCTGGCGCCCTGGGGCACCGAACCGGCGCAGAAATGCGCCGACTTCATGAAGTGAGCGGCGCCCGGTGACCGGGGCGATCGGCGCGGCGTCCCGGCGACGGGCCGCCCGCGGCCGGCTCAGTCCTGACAGGTGATCCGGATCGGGCGCTCGGACGGGGCCGGGACCGGCTGGCTGATCGCGCCGGTGTACTCGTCGGCGGCGGCCACGCCGTAGGAGTTCGCCGCGGCGTAGCCCTGGGCCTCGCACCACGCGTTGGCGACCACCTGGCCGCAGGCGCTGTTCGGCGTCGTCAGGCACTCGCCGACGCCGTAGCCGTCGCTCGACGGGATCAGGAAGGTCTTCTCGACATGGGCCGGCGCCTTCGCGGGGGTCTCGCCGTCGGTGCCGGCCAGCGCGACGTGGGTCAGGCCCGCGCAGGCGAGAACGGTGGCGAGAGCGAGGGAACCGGCGGCCGAGCGTCGCATGGATTGTCCTTGGGCACAGGATCTGTGGCGTGAGGATCGTGGCCGGGACGGTCCGACGGCGCGGTTAAGGAAGCCTTACCCGCATGGCGCGCAGGCCATCTCGAATTCCTCACGCTTTTGGGTTAGCCCCATCGCACGGGCCGCGCCGTCGCCGCGATGCAACAGGGTGCCGTGCCGGGGCTGGCGGATCCGCCACGTTTCGGCCGCTCTTCGCCGCGCGGGGCCCTCAGGTCGTTGAAGGCAGGGCCGGATTTCCGGCCACGGCTCCGGGCGGGACGTCATCCGCGGCGCCGGAAGAGGGATGGGTTTCATGGCGCCGATGTTGCGGCTCTACAACACGCTGACCGGCACCAAGGAAGCCTTCGCGCCGATCGACCCGCAGCATGTCCGCGTCTACGCCTGCGGCCCGACGGTCTACGACGCCGCCCATATCGGCAACGCCCGGCCGATCATCGTCTTCGACCTCCTGTTCCGGCTCCTGCGCCACCTCTACGGGCCGGAGCACGTCACCTACGCGCGCAACGTCACGGACGTGGACGACAAGATCAACGCCCGGGCGGCCGAGCGCGGTATCACCATCCGCGAGCTGACCGACGGAACGCTCGCGCAGTTCCACCGCGATGTGCGCGACCTCGGCGTGCTCACGCCGGAGGACGTGAACGTGCCGGGCGCGCGGCCGCGCTTCGTCGAGCCCCGCGCCACCGACCACATCGCCGAGATGGTGACGATGATCGAGGGGCTGGTGCGGGCCGGCCACGCCTACGTGGCGGCGGACCACGTGCTGTTCGACGTGCCCTCGATGCCGGATTACGGCGGCCTGTCGAAGCGGCCCCTCGACGAGATGGAGGCGGGCGCCCGGGTCGAGGTCGCCCCCTACAAGCGCTCGCCCCTCGACTTCGTCCTGTGGAAGCCCGCGAAACCCGGCGAGCCGTCCTGGCCGTCGCCCGCCGGCATCGCGGCCGCGGGGCGGCCGGGCTGGCACATCGAGTGCTCGGCCATGTCGGCCAAGCATCTCGGCCGGACCTTCGACATCCACGCGGGCGGCATCGACCTGATCTTCCCGCACCACGAGAACGAGGTGGCGCAGTCGCGCTGCTGCTTCGGCACGCCGGTGATGGCCAACGTCTGGCTGCACAACGGCTTCCTCCAGGTGGAGGGGGAGAAGATGTCGAAGTCGCTCGGCAACTTCATCACCATCCGCGATGTCCTGAACGACTGGCCGGGCGAGGTCGTGCGCCTCACCATGCTCAAGACCCAGTACCGGCAGCCGATCGACTGGACCCTGCGCGGCCTGGAGGAATCGGCCCGCGTGCTCGACCGCTGGTACAACGCCGCCGGCGACGCGCCCGCCGCGCCCGACATACCCGTCGGGGTGGTCGAGGCGCTCTGCGACGACCTCAACACGCCGGCGGCGATCAACGAGCTGCACCGGCTCGGCAGCGGTGCGGAGGCGCAGCCCGGGGCGCTGCGCGCCGGCGCGAACCTGCTGGGCTTCCTCGCGCGCACCCGTAGCGACCGCGAGCAGGATCAGGTCGCGGCGTCCGGGGTCGACGTCGCGGCGGTCGAGGCGCTGATCGCCGAGCGCCGCGCGGCGCGGGCCGCCAGGGACTGGGCCGCTTCCGACCGGGCGCGCGACGCCCTCGCGGCGATGGGCGTCGCCGTGAAGGATAACAAGGACGGAACCACGACCTGGACGGTGTCGCGCTGATCGCCGGGCCGTCCACCGATGACACGGATGTCACGGCGGCCGCGTCCTCGCGCCCGCTTGCGCGGCGCGGTGCGGGCGGCATCTGTGGTCCGGGGGCTCGCCGCGGAGAAGAGCAGCACGTGACCAGCTACGGGACCAATTTCGGGACCATCGGGGCGCGGTGCGCCGCCGCCGCCTCGGCCCTGGCCCTCGGTCTGGGCCTGTCGGGGCCGGCCGCCGCCATCGACGGCGGGTCGGCCGCGGGCCGGGATGCCCTGGCGCAGGCCACCGTGGCGATCGGCACGATCACCCGGCCCGAGGAGGCGCTGCAGCTCACACGCTGCTCGGGCGTCCTGATCGCCCCCGACCTCGTGCTCACGGCGGCGCACTGCGTGAACGGCGATCCCCTCGGCGCGCTGGTGGTGTTCTTCCGCGGCGCCGAGCCGGCGCGGCCGGTCTACGGGGCGCGGGTCGCCGCCCGCTACAGTCCGGATCCGGGGGAGATGCTGCCGAACGAGGCGTCGGGCGTCAGCCTCTCCGACCTCTCCCTCGACCTCGCGGTCCTGCGGCTGACCGAGCCGGTGCGCGATCGGCGGCCCGTGCCGCTGGCGGCGGATCCCGGCCGCGTCCCGAAGAGCCTGCGCATCGCCGGCGCGGGACTTTCCGGCCGGACGGTCGGGCGCCTGCGCACCGCCACGCTGACGCCGATCGCGGCGAGCAGCACCGGGCTCACCATCGCCCGGGCCAACGGCGCCCGGGTCTGCTTCGGCGATTCGGGCGGCCCGGTCGTCGCGCAGGATCGCCGCGGCACCTACATCTGGGGTGTCGCCAGCGCGGTGATCAGCCGGGCCGCGCCCTGCGGCGGCTACGTGGTGATCGCGCCGGCCGCGCAGGTCTTCTCCGCCACCGGGACGCGGTGAGGTCCGCGGACACCCCCGGAACGCGAAAACCCCGCGCGGCCGGACCGCACGGGGTTTTTCACGGGATGGTGCGACCGGCGGTTCAGACCGCCATGCGCTCCTCGCCGTCCATCGGCTCGCGCAGCACGTAGCCGCGGCCCCAGACGGTCTCGATGTAGTTCTTGCCCTGGCTGGCGTTGGCAAGCTTCTTGCGCAGCTTGCAGATGAAGACGTCGATGATCTTCAGCTCCGGCTCGTCCATGCCGCCGTAGAGATGGTTGAGGAACATCTCCTTGGTGAGCGTCGTGCCCTTCCGGAGCGAGAGGAGCTCCAGCATCTGGTACTCCTTGCCGGTGAGGTGCACCCGGGCGCCGCCGACCTCGACGGTCTTCTGATCGAGGTTCACGATCAGGTCGCCGGTGGTGATGACCGACTGGGCGTGGCCCTTCGAGCGGCGCACGATGGCGTGGATGCGCGCCACCAGCTCGTCCTTGTGGAACGGCTTGGTGAGGTAGTCGTCGGCGCCGAAGCCGAGGCCCTTCACCTTGTCCTCGATGCCGGCCATGCCGGACAGGATCAGGATCGGGGTCTTCACCTTCGCCACGCGCAGCGAGCGGAGCACCTCGTAGCCCGACATGTCGGGCAGGTTCAGATCGAGGAGGATGATGTCGTAATCGTAGAGCTTACCGAGATCGACACCCTCTTCCCCGAGGTCGGTGGTGTAGGTGTTGAAGTTCTCGGACTTGAGCATCAACTCGATGCTCTGCGCGGTCGCGCTGTCGTCCTCGATCAAAAGTACCCGCATCGTCGGTCCCCAGCCCCGCCGGCCGCATCAGCGCGCAGACACGTCCCAGCCTTCGCCCGCCACCGGCCTGTGGACGGGCGCTCCGTCGCTCTTGACGTGGAACGCTATGGATTAATCGTTAACAAAACCTGATTCCTGCCCGCAAGCGTCTCGTTCGCAGTTCCGCGAGCTTGACAGGAGAAACAGCGTTCCTCCGATCGCGCCCACGGCCCCGATTCCGTTCCGTCCACGTCCAGGCCGCTCGCCCCCTTCGGCGTAAGTACTTCCTGCGCAACGATTCGATCCCCGGTGTTGTCCGTCGGACACACCGGTACGACTTCGTCGGGCGCGACCGTGGCCGCGACCCGGATCGAGCCGCTACGAGCCCGTGACCCGCAGTGTTAAGGAGGCCGGTAAACGAAGCGTTGAGAGCCAGGCCGATGACACAGGATCCGGCAAGATCCGTTGCTTCCCTCGCGTCGGCGCAGGCGGCCCTGGAGCGGATCGAGGTGCTGGAGACCTTCGGGCGGGTCGTGGCGATCCGCGGCCTGCTGGTCGAAGTCGCCGGCCCTGTGGCCGCGATGCGACTCGGCGGCCGGGTCGACGTCGAGGGGGCCAACGGCCACGGGCTCGTCCCCTGCGAGGTCATCGGCTTCCAGGGCGACCGGGCACTCGCGATGCCGTTCGGCTCGCTCGAGGGCGTGCGGCGCGGCTGCCCCGCCTATGTTCGCGACGAATCGGCCGGCGCGATCCGGCCCTCCGGCGCGTGGCTCGGCCGGGTGATCGACGCCCTCGGGCGGCCGGTCGACGGGCTCGGCCCCCTGGCGCAGGGCGGCGACGTCTACTCCCTGCGCGCGGATCCGCCCCCCGCCCATGCCCGCACCCGGGTCGGCGGCCCGCTGGATCTGGGCGTCCGGTGCATCAACACCTTCCTGACCATGTGCGCCGGCCAGCGGATGGGCATCTTCGCCGGGTCCGGCGTCGGCAAGTCCGTGCTGCTGTCGATGCTGGCCCGCTACACCGCCGCCGACGTGGCGGTGATCGGCCTCGTGGGCGAGCGCGGCCGCGAGGTGCAGGAATTCCTTCAGGACGATCTGGGCGCTGCCGGCCTCGCGCGCTCGGTGGTCGTGGTGGCGACCTCCGACGAGCCGGCCCTGATGCGCCGGAACGCGGCCTACGTGACCCTGTCGGTGGCCGAGCACTTCCGCGATCAGGGCGCCAAGGTCCTGTGCATGATCGACTCGATCACGCGCTTCGCGATGGCCCAGCGCGATATCGGCCTCGCCGCCGGCGAGCCGCCGACCGCCAAGGGATACACGCCCACCGTCTTCTCGGAGCTGCCGCGGCTGCTCGAGCGGGCCGGCCCCGGGGTGGGGCAGGGGACGATCTCGGCCCTGTTCACCGTCCTGGTCGAGGGCGACGACCACAACGAGCCCGTCGCCGACGCGGTGCGGGGCATCCTCGACGGCCACATCGTGATGGAGCGCGCCATCGCGGAGCGCGGGCGCTACCCGGCGATCAACGTGCTGCGCTCGGTCTCGCGCACCATGCCGCGCTCCTGCGACCCGGCCTATCTCCCGGTCGTGCGGCGCGCGCGGCGGCTGCTGTCGACCTACGCCGACATGGAGGAGCTGATCCGCCTCGGCGCCTACCGGGCCGGCTCCTCCCAGGAGGTCGACGAGGCGGTCGCGCTCATGCCGCATCTTGAGGCTTTTCTGGGGCAGGGTAAGGAAGAAGCAACGTCCATCGGCGATGGTTACGCACGGCTCTCCGAGATCATCGGCGGGGCCTAGGCACTATGGGCCGGGGCGTTAACGCTTCGGCGCGATCATGGTGCGCGTGGGGGATCCGGGCGGGTCTGCCGTGGGCAGGCTCGCGCACAGGCACGGTCCGGGCACGGTCCCGGGCGCGGCCTCAAGCGTTGCGTGGAGTGAGCGTCCTGATGAAATCGCGTGACACGCTGATCCGCCTGCGCCGCTTCCAGGTCGACGAGAAGCGCCGGCGCGTGACCCAGATCGAGATGATGATGGCCGATTTCCAGCGCATGGCGGTGGAGCTCGATCGCGAGGTCGCCGTCGAGGAGGCCCGAGCCGGAATCACCGACGTCGGTCACTTCGCCTACCCGACTTACGCCCGCGCGGCGGCGACGCGCCGGGACAACATGATCCAGTCCGCCCAGGCTCTCGAGGGCCAGCTCGCCGAGGCGAAGGCCGAGCTGGGCGAGGCGTTCGAGGAGCTCAAGAAGGTCGAGATCCTGAACGACCGCGAGCGGACCGCAGAGCGCGCGGCCGAATCGGCCCGCGACCAGGCCGCCATGGACGGGATCGGCCTCAACCGCGCCCGGGGCTGACGCGGTCCGTCGGACCGCTCGGCCGGCTCCCGCGGCACGAAACCGTCACGATCACCTGACAAGGGGGATCGCGGCGGTGCCATGCCGCTTGCAGCGCGTCGCGTGCCGGCGCATCAGGGGCTCTCCCCAGGGCGTCGGTGTTCATGAAGAAGATCAGCGAGTTCATCTGGCCCTTGATCGGCCTCGCGGCCGTCGTGATATCGGGCTACTTCCTCTACCAGGAACTGAAGACGACCTCGCTCTCGGCGATCTGGGCCGCGATCCTGGCGATCCCGCCGCACCGGATCCTGCTGGCGGCCCTCTCGACCCTGGTCGCCTACGCGGCGCTCGCCTGGTACGACCGGATCGCCCTGCTGCACCTGGGCGTGCGCCACATCTCGTGGCTCTTCGTCTCGCTCTGCTCGTTCACGACCTACGCGCTCTCGCACAATATCGGCGCCTCGGTCTTCTCGGGCGCCCTGGTCCGCTACCGGGCCTACACGGCCAAGGGCCTGACGGCGGCGCAGGTCGCCGTGCTGGTGGCGCTCTGCTCGTTCACCTTCTTCCTCGGGACCATCCTGCTCGGCGGCTTCACGCTGGTGGTCGACCCGCACCTGCTGACGCGCCTCGAGGGCAAGCTGCCGAGCTTCCTCACCGATTCCAAGACCGCGCTGATCGTCGGCATCGGCATGCTGGGCTTCGTCGGCCTGTACGTGATCGGCTCGATCCTGCACCTGCGGCCGCTGCACATCCGGTCGTTCAAGCTCGAGTATCCCCGGCCCGGCATCATGGGGCGCCAGCTGCTGGCGGCGCCGCTGGAGCTTCTGGGCGCGGCGGGCATCATCTACTTCGCCCTGCCGGAGGCGATGAATCCGGGCTTCATCCCGGTCCTGGCGATCTTCCTAGCCTCGTTCTCGGTGGCGCTGGCCTCGCACGCGCCGGGCGGCCTCGGCGTGTTCGAGATCGTGTTCATCACCGCGATGCACATCACCGACGAGGCGCAGAAGGACGCGATCATCGCGGCGGTGATCATCTTCCGGATCTTCTACTTCTGGCTGCCTGCGCTGGTCTCGGTGATCGTGGTGATCGCCTTCGAGCGCTCGCGGCTGGCCGCGGCGATCGGCACGGCCGCGCACGGGCACAAGGCAGCGGCCGTGCCGGAGCCGCCCGTCGTCGTTCCCGGTCTCGACGCGCACGAGTTGGAGCGGGAGCTCAAGCAGAAGGCGATCTGAGGGGGCTGGATGCCGACGCCACGAGCGGCGTCACGCCGTCGCGTCGGCCCTCGACCTTCACGCCGCACACCCGCTCGGATCAGCCCGCCGCGCGCGCGTGACGCCGCGCGGCCCGCACCGATCCGTCGGACGACCCGCGTGACGGGTGCGGCGGCCTCCGCAGAGCGGAGGCGCCCGCGGCCGCGCGGGCGCCGCGGCCGATCGATCCTCAGATCGAGTTCACCGTCCGCAGCCGCGCCCGCGGGTGGATCTCCGCCTGGCTCATCACCGGCGTCTCGCGGCGGAAGCGCTCGATGATCGAGCGCACGAACGGCCGCGTCTGGGCCGAGGTGACGAGCACCGGCATCTCGCCCTGGCGCGCCGCGGTCTCGAAGCGGTCGCGCACGGTGTTGACGAACTCGCTGAGCTTCGAGGGCTGCATCGCGAGGTAGCGCTCCTCGCGCTCGCCCACGATCGACTCCATGAACGCCTGCTCCCAGGCCGGCGACAGGGTGATGATCGGCAGCATGCCGTTCGGATCCTGATACTGGGCGCAGATCTGCCGGCCCAGGCGCGCCCGGATGTGCTCGACGACGTCGCGGGGGTTCTTCACGGCGCCCGCCACCTCGGCGATCGCCTCCACGATCGCCCCGAGATCGCGGATCGAGACCCGCTCGGAGAGCAGGAACTGCAGCACGCGCTGGATGCCGGTGGTGGAGATCTGCGACGGCACGATCTCCTTGAGCAACTCGGCGTGCTCCTTGGGCAGCTCGCGGAGCAGCTTCGAGACCTCGACGTGGTTGAGGAGCTCGGAAACGTGGGCCTTGATGACCTCGGTGAGATGCGTGGACACCACGGTGGCGGCGTCGACCACCGTGTAGCCCTTGAGCTGGGCCTGGTCGCGCAGGGCCGCGTCGATCCAGGTCGCCGGCAGGCCGAAGGTCGGCTCCAGCATGTGCTGTCCGGGCAGCTGGACCTGACCGCCCATCGGGTCCATCGCCATGAACTGGCCGGGGAAGATCCGTCCGGTGCCCGCCTCGATCTCCTTGACCCGCACGACGTAGGCGTTGGCGTCGAGCTGGACGTTGTCGAGGATGCGCACCGACGGCATCACGAAGCCCAGCTCGGCGGCGAGCTGGCGGCGCAGGGCCTTGATCTGGTCGGTGAGCCGGTCCTGGCCCTCGCCGTTGACCAGGGCGAGGAGCGCGTAACCCATCTCGAGCTTGAGATCGTCGAGCTTCAGCAGGTCGGTGACCGTCTCCTCCTTGGCGGCGCTGGCCGCGGCGACCGCGGCCGCATCCATCGGGACGCCCTGGGCATCGAGGGGCGGCGCCAGCTTGGCGGTCTTGTTGATGCGCCACGCCGCGTAGCCGGCCCCGCCGCCCAGCAGGACGAAGGGCAGCATCGGCATGCCGGGCAGGAGGGCGATCAGCAGCATCACCGCCGCCGACATGCCCAGCGCCTTGGGGTAGTGCGCGAGCTGCTTGCCGAGCGCCTTGTCGGCGGCGCCGCGCACGCCGGCCTTGGAGACCAGCAGGCCCGCCGCCGTCGAGACGATCAGCGCCGGGACCTGGCTCGCGAGGCCGTCGCCGATGGTCAGCAGGGTGTAGCTCTTGGCGGCCTCTCCGAAGCTCAGGCCCTGCTGCGCCACCCCGATGATGATGCCGCCGACCACGTTGATGAAGGTGATCAGCAGGGCCGCCACCGCGTCGCCGCGCACGAACTTCGAGGCACCGTCCATGGCGCCGAAGAAGGAGGATTCCTCCTCCAGGGCCGCGCGCCGGGCCTTCGCGGCCTTCTCGTCGATCAGGCCGGCCGACAGGTCGGCGTCGATGGCCATCTGCTTGCCGGGCATCGCGTCGAGGGTGAAGCGCGCCGCGACCTCGGCGATGCGGCCCGAGCCCTTCGTGATGACCACGAAGTTCACGATGATCAGGATCGCGAACACGATGATCCCGATGACGAAGTTGCCGCCCATCACGAAGTGGCCGAAGGCCTCGATGACGTGGCCGGCCGCAGCGGTGCCCTCGTGCCCGTGCCCGAGGATCAGGCGCGTCGAGGCGAGGTTGAGGGCGAGCCGCAGCATCGTGGCGATGAGCAGCAGCGTCGGGAAGACGGTGAATTCCAGCGGATTGTCGATCGACAGGCCGGTCATCATGATCAGCACCGACAGGATGATCGACACGGCCAGCAGCAGGTCGAGCAGGATCGCCGGCAGCGGGAAGATCAGGACCGCCAGGATCCCCAGCACGCCGGTCGCGAACAGCAGGTCCGACCGCTTCGACAGCGCCTGGAGGTCGCCGCGCGTCGGCAGCGCGAGCTGGCCGAGGACCGCCGCCGCCCCTGTCTGTGCCGGCGCGCTCGCCGTCTCTGCCATCGATGCCACCCGCTGCCGTTCGTCCGGGACGGGCCCGGGACGTACCCGGCAAGATCTGCCGAGCGGATGGTTAGCGCGGCGTTAAGATGCGGCCGACGGCGACGGGAACCCGGGCCGCCGCGATCGCTTGATCGGACGGCGAGCGCGTCGATCCGGCATGTGGCCGAGCCCGCGTCCGGGCCACCCGCGCCGCCGCCACGTCTCCGGGCCCAGGCCCGCGAATCCCGGGAGAGTTCGATGGCCCTGCGCGCCCTGACCGCCCTGTTCGACGATTACGACGCCGCCGCAGGTGCGGTCGACCGGCTGGAGGCCGCCGGCATCCCCCACGCGGACATCAGCATCATCGCGAACCGCAACGAGCCCGCGGCCCCGCCGCGGGCGCCGGGGACGGCCGTTCCCCGACCGATGGACGCGGCGGATTCCGCCGGCACCGGCGCCACGGTGGGCACGGTGCTGGGCGGCGGCGCCGGCCTGCTCGCGGGCCTGGGTCTGCTGGCGATCCCGGGGCTCGGCCCGGTAGTGGCGGCGGGCTGGCTCGTCGCCACCGTGACGGGGGCGGGCGTGGGCGCCGCGGCCGGCGGCCTGATCGGCGGTCTGACGGCGGCGGGGCTCAGCGCCGACGAGGCCGCGACTTACGCCGAGGGCGTGCGCCGGGGCGGCACCCTGGTGACGGTGCGGGCCGACGAGGCCCGGGCCGAGCGCGTCCTGTCCATTCTCGACCACGCGGGGTCGATCGATCTCGACGAGCGCGCCGAGGGCTGGCGGGCGCAGGGCTGGACCGGCGGCACGATCGGCCCGGCGGCCGACGACCGGGGAACCGGGGCCGGCCTCTGAGGATCTCGGACCGTCCCGGGGAGGCCCGGCAGGGCGGTCGTCAGGCCATCATCTTCCGGGCGAACATCGCGGCGCCGAACAGGACGCCCGCGCCCGCGGTGATCAGCCCGATCATCAGGAGCCGCCGCGGCTCGGTGGAGGATTCCGCCTTCACCGGCTCGACGATCGGGCTGAAGAACTCGATCTGCCGGGCCGCGATGATGCGCGCGCGCTCGTGGGCGGTCAGCACCTGCTGATAGTACTTCTCGGCGTTCTTGCGGTCGTTCTCCAGGACCTCGAACCGCGTCAGCGCGTCGGAGAGCAGGCGCTTCTGCTCCGGATCCTGGCTGGCGGATTGCCGCTCGATCCGGGCGATGTTCTCGTCGATGTCCTTGATCTGCTGCTTGATGTCGATGATCCGTCGCGCGTCGGGACCGAGGTCCCGCTGCCCGATCGCGAGCTGGAGCGCGAGGTTGATTCGCGACGCCCGCAATTCGGCGACCATCTTGACGTTGATGTCGTTCGTCTTCTGAGCGTCGAGCACGCCCTCGCGATTGCGCAGGTCGCGCGTCGCGAGCCGGATCTTGGTCATCCGCTCCTCGGCGAGCCGCAGCTCCCGCGTGCTCTCGGCGACGGCATCCTCGCGCGACTTGACCGTGAGGTCGTTCACCTTGCGCTCGGCCTCCTTCATGACGGCCTTGGCGATGGCGAGGGATTCCTCGGGATCGAAGGCCTCGACCTCCACCGACATGATGCCGGACCCGGACTCGACCTCGACGCCGACGCGCCGCTTCCAGTAGCGGAGGAACTTCTCGATCGGCTTCTCCGGATCGAACCGCGAGAAGTAGTCGATGGACTCGTTGCTGAACCACTGGCGCAGCGGCAGCTGCGCCTCGAGCAGCTCCAGCATCGGCCGGCTCAGGATGAACTCGCGCGTGATCAGCGTATCCTGGGCCACCATCTGGTTCGCCATGCCGGAATTCGTCCCGCCGGTCTCGGAGGACGTCTTCTCGGCGGAGCCGAGCGCCGGCCGGATCGCGAACCGCGCCTCGGTGACGTAGCGGTCCGAGGCGATCAGGCCGTAATAGACTGCCCCCGCGAGCGTCGGCAGCAGGAAGCAGACGACGAACAGGACCGGGATCCAGGGATCGCTCTTGGCGTCGGCCTGGTAGGACCGGATGCCCTTCTTGCGGTCGGCGAAGCGCGACATGCGCGCGATCTGCCGCAGGGACTCGCTGACGGCCAGCTGGCGGTCCGCGGGCGTGACCGGCTGCCCCTCGGCCTTCCGGATCTCCATGTTCATGGTCTGATTCCCGGCCTCCCCGGCCTCGAAGGTCGATCCGTCACCGGGATCCCGACCGCGTCGCACGCGGCGCCACGATCGTCTCTCGCACGGCGAGGCGGCAAAAGCATGTCGTCACGGTCCGGCCGCCGCCGGCGCGATCAGGCGTTGAGGCGCCGGTACACCTCGATGGCGTCGTTCACGTCCTCGTAGATGATCGCGCGCCCGTTGAGCAGGACCAAACCCTGCGTACACCACTGGCGGATCGTCTCCATGGAGTGCGAGACCATGATGATGTCGGCGTTCTTCCGCCGCTGGGAGAAGACCTCGTCGCACCGCTTGGAGAACCGCGCGTCGCCGACCGAGGTGATCTCGTCGATCAGGTAGCAGTCGAACGGGATCGCCATGCTCATGCCGAAGGCGAGCCGCGCGCCCATGCCCGACGAGTACGTGTAGATCGGCACGTCGAGGTAGCTACCGAGCTCCGAGAAGTCCTCGACGAATTCGAGTACCCGGCGCGGGTCCTCGCCGTAGATGCGCGCTACGAACGTGACGTTGTCGCGCCCGGTCATCTTGGGGTGGAAGCCGCCGGCGAAGCCGAGGGGCCAGGAGACCCTGAGGCCGCGGTGGATCCGGCCCCGCGTCGCGTCCTCGGTGCCGGCGATCAGCCGCATCGTGGTCGATTTCCCGGCGCCGTTGATGCCGAGGATCCCGTAGGAGACGCCCGGCTTCAGGGTGAACGACACCTGCTCCAGGATGGTCCGGCGGTGGCCTTCCGTGCGGTAGACCTTGCTGACTTTCTCGAAACGGATCACCGAAATGGTCTCCCGGGCGGTTCGCCGAACCGCCGGTCCGAGCTGCCTGACGGACGATCTCCTGCTCGCGGAAAGCGGCAATTCTGAGAAAGACATGGGCGCTCTCCCGGGCCGCGCGGCCGCCGCCGTGCAGCGCGCCGCCGCGGCTCGGCCTCACCCAGAACGCCGCCCGGCCGCTTGAAGAAAAGTTCCACCTGTCACCCCGTCGGTTGACGCCATTCTCCATTTGGCATACCAAATACCAACCGAAGAGGGCGGGTGACAGCCCTTCAAGGATGCGGGACTGGAATTTTAGCGCCGTTCCCGCAAGCGACGTTCAGGAAGGGCCGCCCCCATGACAAGGCGCCGGACTGCCGCGAGCCAACTCTCATCCGCGCCGCCGACCGGGTGGCGCCCATGATGGCGACCGGGCCGACCCAGGCCGTGCCCGGTTCCTCCGATCTTCACGGGCTGGCCGAGGCGATCGGCGACGCCGTGGTGGTGTCCGATCCGGACGGCGCCATCACGGTCTGGAACCCGGCCGCTGAGCGGATCTTCGGGTTCGCCGCCGCCGAGGCGCTGGGACAGACGCTCGATCTGATCACGCCCGAGCGGCACCGTCGCCGCCACTGGGACGGCTACGCCAAGACCATGCGCACCGGCGTCACCCGCTACGGGGCAGAGACCCTGAGGGTGCCGGCGCTCCACAAGGACGGCCGCCAGCTCTCCATCGCCTTCACGGTGGGAATGGTGCGGGACGCCTCCGACCGGGTGACCGGGATCGTCGCGGTGATCCGCGACGAGACCGAGCGCTGGGCCGAGGAGAAGCGCCTGCGCCAGCGCGTGGCCGAACTCGAAGCT
Organism: Methylobacterium sp. NMS14P; assembly: GCF_028583545.1. NCBI lineage: Bacteria > Pseudomonadati > Pseudomonadota > Alphaproteobacteria > Hyphomicrobiales > Methylobacteriaceae > Methylobacterium > Methylobacterium sp. NMS14P. Next base: position 6,140,128 of record NZ_CP087106.1, read on the forward strand.
TCCTCGGATGCGGCCCGCCGGGCGCCTTGAGCCCGCCGGACGATCCGAAGGACCCGATCACCGAACCGCACAGGGAGAACGCCCAATGAGCAAGCCGCTGGAAGGCATCAAGATCATCGACTTCACGCACGTTCAGGCCGGCCCGGCCTGCACGCAGCTGCTCGCCTGGTTCGGCGCCGACGTGATCAAGGTCGAGCGCCCCGGCGCCGGCGACGTGACCCGGACCCAGCTGCGCCACGTCGAGGACGCGGACGCGCTCTACTTCACGATGCTGAACTCCAACAAGCGCTCGCTCACCCTCGACACCAAGACCCAGGCCGGCAAGGAAGTCCTCGAGAAGCTCATCCAGGATTCCGACGTCATGGTCGAGAATTTCGGCCCCGGCGCCCTCGACCGGATGGGCTTCTCCTGGGCCCGCATCCAGGAGCTGAACCCGGGCATGATCCTCGCCTCGGTGAAGGGCTTCTCGGACGGCCACCACTACGAGGACCTGAAGGTCTACGAGAACGTCGCCCAGTGCGCGGGCGGTGCCGCCTCGACCACGGGCTTCTGGGACGGGCCGCCCACCGTCAGCGCCGCCGCGCTGGGCGATTCCAACACCGGCATGCACCTCGCCATCGGCATCCTCACGGCGCTCCACCAGAAGAACAAGACCGGCAAGGGCCAGAAGGTCGCCGTGTCGATGCAGGACTCGGTGATCAACCTCTGCCGCGTGAAGCTGCGCGACCAGCAGCGCCTCGACGCGCTCGGCTACCTCGAGGAGTACCCGCAGTACCCCCACGGCGAGTTCTCCGACGTGGTGCCGCGCGGCGGCAACGCGGGCGGCGGCGGCCAGCCGGGCTGGGTGCTGAAGTGCAAGGGCTGGGAGACCGACCCGAACGCCTACATCTACTTCACGATCCAGGGCCACGCCTGGGCGCCGATCTGCAAGGCGCTCGGCAAGGAGGAGTGGATCACCGATCCGGGCTACAACACCCCGCGCGCCCGCCAGGACAAGATCTTCGACATCTTCAAGACGATCGAGGAGTGGCTCGCCGACAAGACCAAGTTCGAGGCGGTCGACATCCTGCGCACCTACGACATCCCCTGCGCGCCGGTGCTGTCGATGAAGGAGATCGCCGAGGACAAGTCCCTGCGCGAGAGCGGCACCGTCGTCGAGGTGGCGCACCCGAAGCTCGGCAAGTACCTGACCGTCGGAAGCCCGATCAAGTTCTCCGACATGCAGGTCGAGGTGAAGGCGTCGCCGCTGCTGGGCGAGCACACCGATGAGGTGCTCGCAGACCTGGGTTACACGCAGGAGCAGATCCGGGCGATGCACGAGGCCCGCGCGGTCTGATAGAGACCGCCCGACCTCAGCGTTCCTGAGACAGGACGGCGCTCCCCGGGCGCCGTCCTTTTCATGTGCGAGCCCCGGATCCGATGCGCGCATTCCTGAGCCGTTTCCTGCCGGAGCTGACCCCGGTCAGCAAGCGCGAGCGCCTGCGCTCGGCCGCCGGTGCCCTGGTGGGGATCCTGGCCACCGGCCTCCTCTGTCGGGTCTCCGTCCCGGCCGAGGCGCTGCCGGTGCTGATCGCCCCGATGGGGGCCTCGGCGGTGCTGCTCTTCGCGGTACCGGCGAGCCCCCTCGCGCAGCCCTGGTCGATCCTCGGGGGCAACATCGTGGCGGCGCTGGTCGGCGTCACGGCGGCGGCCTGGATCGGCGACCCGTTCGTGGCGGCGTCCTGCGCCATCGGGGTGGCGATCGCGCTGATGATGGCCCTGCGCTGCCTGCACCCGCCGAGCGGGGCCGTGGCGCTGACGGCGGTGCTGGGCGGCCCGGCGATCCGGGAGCTGGGCTACGGCTTCGTGCTGTGGCCGGTCGCGGCCAACTCGCTGCTGCTGCTGACCACCGCCCTGCTGTTCAACAACCTGACCGGGCGCGCCTACCCGCACCTGCGCCCCGCCGGGCCGCGGACGGCCGATCCGCCCTCCGGCGCCCGCGTCGGCTTCCGGGCCTCGGACCTCGACGCCGCGCTGGAGGATTTCGACCAGCTGCTGGACGTCGACCGGAGCGACCTGGAGCAGATCCTCCGGCGCGTGCAGATGCGGGTCTACGGCCGCCGCTCGGGGCCGATCACTTGCGCGGCGATCATGTCGCGCGACGTGATCGCGGTGGCGCCGGACGCGCCGCTCGCCGAGGCCATGCGGCTGCTGCGCCGTCACCGGATCAAGGCGCTCCCGGTCACCGACGAGGGCGCGCGCGTCCTCGGCATCGTCACGCAGACCGACCTGCTCGACAAGGCCGCCTGGGACCGGAGCGGGCCGCGCCTCGGGCTCGGCCGCCGCCTGCGCCTCACCGCCGAGCGCGGCCGCGCGCCCCACGGCTCCGCGGCCGACATCATGAGCGCGGTCGAGCCGGTCGGTCCCGACACGCCCGTGGCCGCCCTGGTGCCGCGGATGTCGGAGGCGGGGCTTCACCACCTGCCGGTGGTCGACGCAGACGGCCGCCTGGTCGGGATCGTCTCGCAGACGGACCTGATCCCGGCGCTCCTGTCCGAGACCGACGCCCCCGAGGCGCCGGTCCGCGGCCGCGCGCCGTCACGGGCCGCCCTGGCCTGAGCCTCAGGGGCCCGCGGGCGGATCCGCCAGGAAGAACGCGACCGCCCGCGCCACCACGGCCGGCTGGTGGGCGTGCGGGCCGTCATACTCGACATAGGTCACCGGATAGCCGGCCTCGCGCAGGGCCGGCACGTGGACCCGAGCGCTCCGGTCGATCGGGATCTGCTCGTCCTGCGTCCCGTGCGACAGGAAGATGCGCGGCGCGCCGACCTGCAGGTGCACCGACAGGAACCCGGCCGACGAGACGATCAGGTGGCGCGCCACGTCGCCGTTCGCGAGCCCCAGCGAGAGCGTGTAGCTGCCGCCGTCGGAATGCCCGGCGAAGCAGAGCCGCTGCGGATCGAGCAGGAACCGGTCGGCGACGTGCGCCAGCGCCGCCGCGACGCGCTCCCGGTCGGGCCCGTGGCCGGCGATGACGACGTCCCAGGTCGGAAACAGGGATTGCGGCACGAGGAGCAGGAAGCCCTCGGTCCGGGCGTGCGCCTCCAGCATCGGCAGGATCCGCTCGGCGCCGCCGCCGCCGCCGTGGAACAGCACCACGAGCGGGCAGGGGCGGCGCGGATCGAGGCCCTCGGGAACCACCAGCACCGCGTCCCGCTCGGCGAAGAGGCCGAGGTCGTGCCGGCCCGGGGGGAGGGGCTCCTCGGTCGGGAGACGGTGTCGGAAGTGCAGGCGGCCGGCGAGGTCTGGATCGATCATGGATGCACCGTCACCGCACGGATGACGGATCCGCCGCCGTCTCTGCGCGCGCAGGGAAGCCATCCCGTTGCTCCGCGCGGATCGCGGCGGCGCTGCCCTGGGTCACTTCGCTTCGCCCGCGATGACGGTGCGGGCGAGGAACTCCCGGTGGCCGGGAGCTCCCGCGGAACGCCATCCCGCACGGACCCGCGACGCCGTTCCGATCCAGGCAAAGAGCCGGGCTCGACGCGCGAGCCCGGCTTCGATGGTAGCGGATCAGAGATCTCGCGAGGGGTTCGGCCTCACTTCTTCTTCTTGATCCCGCTCTGCGGGTTCAGGCTGCCGATGTTGCCGCTCTCGCTGCCGGCGGCCGGGTCGATCACGGCGTTGACCAGGGCCGGGCGGCCCGAGTTCATCGCCTCGTTGACCGCGCGGGTCAGCTCGTCCGGCGTGGTGACGTGGTAGCCGACGCCGCCGAAGGCCTCCATCATCTTGTCGTAGCGGGAATCCGGCACGAACACCGTGGTGGCGGGGTCGCGGCCGGTCGGATCCGTGTCGGTGCCGCGGTAGATGCCGTTGTTGTTGAACACCACGATGCAGACCGGCAGGCCGTACCGGCAGATCGTCTCGACCTCCATGCCGGAGAAGCCGAAAGCGCTGTCACCCTCGACGCAGAGCACCGGCTTGCCGGTCTCGACGGCGGCCGCGACGGCGAAGCCCATGCCGATGCCCATGATGCCCCAGGTGCCGACGTCCAGGCGCTTGCGCGGCTGGTACATGTCGATGATGCCGCGGGCGAGGTCGAGGGTGTTGGCGCCCTCGTTGACCAGGATCGCGTCCGGCCGCTCCTTGACGATGGTGCGGAGCGCCCCGAGCGCGGCGTGGAAGTTCATGGGCGAGGCGTTGCTCATGAGCTTCGGCGCCATCTTGGCGATGTTCGCCTCACGCTTGGTCTTGAGGGTCTCGATCCAGTCGGACGGGGGCTGCTGCCAGCCCTGGCCCATGCCGTCGAGCAGCGCCTGCACGCAGGAGGCGATGTCGCCGACGACCGGGGCGACGATCTCGACGTTCGAGTCCATCTCGCGCGGCTCGATGTCGATCTGGATGAACTTGGTCGAGCCCGGCTCGCCCCAGCTCTTGCCCTTGCCGTGCGACAGCAGCCAGTTCAGCCGGGCGCCGACCAGCAGCACCACGTCCGAGTCTTTCAGCGCCGTCGAGCGCGCCGCGCCGGCCGAGAGCGGGTGGGTGTCGGGCAGGAGGCCCTTGGCCATGCTCATTGGCACGTACGGAATGCCGCTGGTCTCGACCAGCGAACGGATCGCCTCGTCGGCCTGCGCGTAGGCGGCGCCCTTGCCGAGCACGATCAGCGGCCGCTTGGCGGATTTCAGGACCTCGAGCGCCCGGGCGATCGCCTCGGGGGCGGGGTGCTGGGCCGGCGCCGGGTCGATCACCTTGACCAGCGACTTCTGGCCGGCCTCGGCGTCCATGACCTGGGAGAACAGCTTGGCGGGCAGATCGAGGTAGACGCCGCCCGGACGGCCGGAGCAGGCCGCGCGGATCGCGCGGGCGACGCCGATACCGATATCCGCCGCGTGCAGCACCCGGAAGGCCGCCTTGCACAGGGGCTTGGCGATGGCGAGCTGGTCCATCTCCTCGTAGTCGCCCTGCTGCAGGTCGACGATCTCGCGCTCGGAGGAACCCGAGATCAGGATCATCGGGAAGCAGTTGGTGGTGGCGTTGGCGAGGGCCGTCAGGCCGTTCAGGAAGCCCGGGGCCGAGACGGTGAGGCAGATGCCCGGCTTCTGGGTGAGGAAGCCCGCGATCGCGGCGGCGTTGCCGGCGTGCTGCTCGTGGCGGAACGAGACCACCCGCATCCCCTCGGCCTGGGCCATGCGGCCGAGGTCGGTGATCGGGATCCCCGGGACACCGTAGATCGTCTCGATGCCGTTGAGCTTGAGGGCGTCGATGACGAGGTGGAAGCCGTCGGTCAGCTCGGGCTCTGCCTCGACCTCGGGGGCGGTGTGGACGATCTTGGCGACTGCGGTCATCACGGTTTCTCCCGGAGGATCGGTGTGTACGGGCGGCGCTCGGCGCCGGCTGGCTGGGGGATCCCCCGCACTCCCGAAGAGAGTGAGGGCGGGAGATCCGTGACGGTCGGGCGTCGCTCGGGCGACGCCGTGGGGCGAGGGCCGGTCAGGCCGCCCGGATCGGCTGGGCGCCGAGCGCCGCGGGCTGCTCCTCCGTGGCGAGGTAGCGGGCGCGCATCGGGCGCAGGACGAACATCGCCATCGCCGCCGCGGTCACGTTGAGGACGATGATCAGCGTGAACACCGCCGACCAGCCGTAAGCCGCCGAGAGCAGGCTGGCGAACGGGACCAGGAAGGCGGCGGTACCCTTGGCGGTGTAGAGCAGGCCGGCGTTGCTGGCGGCGTACTTGGAGCCGAACGTGTCGCCGCAGGTCGCCGGGAACAGCGAGTAGATCTCGCCGAAGACCCCGAAATACACCGCGGTGGCCAGCACGAAGACCATCGGGATGTGGCCGTAGGTCAGCAGCACGATCACCGCCAACGCCGCCGTCGAGAAGGCGATGAACATCGTGTTCTCGCGGCCGATATGGTCGGACACGTAGCCGAAGAACGGCCGGCCGAACCCGTCGAAGATCCGGTCGAGCGAGATCGCCAGCGTCAGCGCCGCCATCTGGAGGCCGAACAGGCTCACCGGCACGCCGGCCACCTGGAAATCGTGGGCGATCGGGGCGATCTGCGCCGCCGCCATCAGGCCGCCGGAGGCCACCATCACGAACATCACGTACATCACCCAGAAGACCGGGGTGCGCACCGCCTCGCGGGGGCTGCGGTCGACCTTGGTCTGCGGCAGGCGGGTCTTCTTGCGCTGGACCGGCGTGTTGGTCGACGGCTTGCGCAGCAGGAAGGCGAGGGCCAGCACCACGGCGCCCTGGCCGATACCGAAGTACAGGAAGGCGTCCTGGTAGCCGCTGGACGCGATCATCCGGGCGATCGGCACCACCGTGATGGCGGCACCGGCGCCGAAGCCGGCCGCCGTGGCGCCGGCGGCGAGACCGCGGCGATCCGGGAACCACTTGAGCGCGTTGCCCACGCAGGTGCCGTAGACCGAGCCCGCACCGATGCCGGCGACGACGGCGCCGAGATAGAGCATCGCCAGGCTGTCGGCGTAGGCGTTGATCGTCCAGGCCAGGGCGATCATCACGCCGCCGAAGGCGACCACGATCTTCGGGCCGTAGCGGTCGACGAACCACGCCTCGACCGGAACCAGCCAAGTCTCGGTGGCGACGAACAGCGTGAACGCGAGCTGGATCGCCGCGCGGCCCCAGTGGTAGCGCTGGTCGATCGGGTCGACGAACAGTGTCCAACCGTATTGGAGGTTGGCGATCATGGCCATGCAGATCACGCCGAAGGCGAGCTGCCACCATTTCGCCGACGGCGAATCCTGGCGTTCCATCCCTGAGCCTCTCTCTTGGGCGGCGCGGCCTTGCAATGGCGGCGTCTCTCGTGCCCCGACGATCATGCACATCCGTTCTAGGTATGCAATATACCAGCGTGAGACGGACGGGATGAACTGTCAGGGCGGCGATATTATTCCGTTTGGCCGGCCGGAGGAATCGGGCCCCAGGCGCCGAGCGTCGGCGCCTCGGCCGGGTGCAGAGTCTCGTCGAGGGCGGGGAGCGCGGCGGGATCGGTCGGGAAGCCGATCACCGCACAGGCGGCCTCCCAGTCCGGACCCGCCTTCACCGCCGCCAGGGTGGCCGGATCCAGCGCGGTGACCCGTCCGCGATCGAGGCGCAGGAAGGCCCGGCCGGACTCCGCCTGAACGAAGCGGACGATCGCCATCTGGCGCAGGCATTCGCGCAGGAAGGTGGTGTTGGCGGATGCCGAGAGGTCGGCGCCCTTGAACACCGCCTCGGGCCCGTGGGCGAAGATGTCGACCTTCCGGAAGCGGTCGATGTCGATCAGCCCCTTCACGTCGAGGATGTTGAGGATCCCGTCCGCCCAGAACGCGATGGTGCGCGGGCGCTCGCCCAGCGGCACGCTGTTGTCGAGGAACTCGCAGACCACCTGCTTGTCCCGGGCGAGGGCCCAGTTGAAGAACAGGCGCGGCATGCCGGTATAGGCCTCGACGTTGTGGGCCAGCAGGTCCTCCACGGCCTTGTAGCGGCCGAACAGCTCGCCGCGTTTCCAGGCGCGCTCCACGGTGTCGGCCGGGGGCGTGACCATGAACTGCATGTAGACCCGGTCGCCGAACCGGGTGAGCAGCTGGCCGCCACCGTCCGAGCCCGCCTCGGCCTGGAAGCTGTCGAACCGGAACCGGTCGATCAGCAGGTTCGAGATCCGCCGCTCCGCCGCCTTGCGGGTGACGTAGCGGTCGAGCTTCATGTCGATGATCTCGACCTCGTAGCCGGTCAGCGTCCCGGCGTAGCGGGAGGCCTCGCCCAGGCTGTCGTAGTCGAGGAGGTACTTGCGCCAGACATCGGGGGTGATCACGGCGAAGTCCGACCACGCCATCCCCAGGCGCTTGGCGAGACCGAGCTGGTAGGGGCGGATCGTGCTCTTCCCGGACGCCGAGGCGCCCTTCACGTTCATCACCACCGGATGATCCTGCGGCACCAGCCGCCGGTACCGCTGCGCCTCCACGACCGCGTCGATCCAGGGCTCGATCTGCTCGCCGATGCGGCGGCTTCCGTAGCCGTTCGAGACCAGCGTCCCCGCGATGGTCCGCAGCAGGGCGGCGTCGCGGACGACCGTGTTCTGCCGGGCGATCAGGCCGGACACGACGGCGCGCAGGGCCTCGCAGGCGGCGATCTCCAAAGCGTCGCCGGTCTCGGCGGCCCGCCGCTGCCAGGTCTCCAGATGGCGTAGGGCGCGGGTCGCGAGATCCTCGCGCGGGGCCTCGACCGCCGGAGGGCGCCGTCCGAGGAGACGGTCGAGCCAGCGCGGCTCGGGCGGCGGGGCGGGCGGCCGCTCGTCCAGGATGGCGGCGACCTCGCGGGCGAGTACCGCGTCGGCCTCGGCGCGGATCCCCGCGAGGGCGGCCTCGATCTCGCCGAGGCGCGGCTCGATCCCCTCGCGCAGGATTGTGGCGACGATGGCCCGGAAGTTCACGCCGAGATCGGCGTAGACCGCGCCGACCGGCACGGACAGGTCCGACATGACCCGGATCAGGACCTCGTGAACGACGAGGCGGCCGGCCCGGAACCGGGTGAGCTGGCGGGCGGGCAGCCCGCACAGGTCGCTCAGGTCCAGGGCGTCGCGGAGCGGCGTCTCGACGTGCTCCGGCCGGTAGACGGTGACGAGGGGCAGGAACGCGGACGGCAGATCGGACCGGACGCCCGGGTTCCAGGGGCCGATCGGTGTCTCGGGGGAGTGGGCGGCCGCGTCCGTCACGCGCGCGGCCGCCGTATCGCGGGCCGGACGCTCCGGTCGGATCGCCTCAGGCCGCGGGGCCGCACGGTGGGCCCGAGGAGCTCAGGACAAGAGCCGGACGGGCGCCCGCCGGGTCCGAGAGGCGAACCCGGACGTCCCGACGCCGTCCGCACCGCCGCGGGCGCGCGAAGATCCCTAGAAGATCTTCTGGAACCAGCCATGGGCGTCATTGGAATTGCCCCGCTGGATGTCCACCAGCAGGCTCCGCAGCCGCTGGGCCACGGGTCCGGCCTTGCCGGTCCCGATGGTGAAGCTCTCCTCACGGCCCTTCACGGTGCCGATCGGCGTGATCACCGCGGCGGTGCCGCAGGCGAACGCCTCGGTGAGGCGTCCCTCGCGCACGTCGGCGCGCCACGCGTCGATCGTGTAGGGCTCCTCCTTCACGGTCAGGCCGGCCTCCCGGGCGAGCGTGATCACCGAGTCGCGGGTGATGCCGGGCAGGATGCTGTCCGAGAGCGGCGGTGTCACCAGCGTGCCGTCCTCGAAGACGAAGAACACGTTCATGCCGCCGAGCTCCTCGACGTAGCGGCGCTCGGCCGCGTCGAGGAACACCACCTGCTCGCAGCCCTGGGAGGCGGCTTCCGACTGCGCCGCGAGGCTCGCCGCGTAGTTGCCGCCGCACTTGGCCGCGCCGGTGCCGCCCGGGGCCGCGCGGGTGAAGTGCTCCGAGACCCACACGGTGACGGTCCCGGTCGGGTCCTTGAAGTACGAGCCGACCGCCGAGGCGATCGTCACGAACAGGTATTCCGAGGCCGGCTTGACCCCGAGGAAGGCCTCGCTGGCGATCATGAACGGGCGCAGGTAGAGGCTGCCGTCCGGCGTGTCGGGGATCCAGGCGCGGTCGATCTCGACGAGCTTGCGCATGGCCTCCACGAAGGCGTCCTCGGGGAAGGGCGCCATCGCCATGCGCTCGGCCGAGCGGCGGAAGCGCAGGGCGTTGGCCTCGGGCCGGAACAGGGCCGCGCCGCCGTCGGCGGTGCGGTAGGCCTTGAGCCCCTCGAAGATCTCCTGCGCGTAGTGCAGCACCGCGGCGGCGGGATCGAGCGGGATGGCCTCGCGCGCCTGGATCCGCGCGTCGTGCCAGCCGCGGCCGGCCGTGTACCGCGCCACCACCATGTGGTCTGTGAACACCTTGCCGAAGCCAGGATTCGCCATCAGCGCGGCCCGCTCCTCGGCGGTGCGCGGGGCGTGGTGACTTTGGATCTCGAACGTCAGGTCGCTCACGGTGTGGTCCTCATCGACTGAGGCCCTTATGGCGCGCTCCGGCGCGCGAATCTACGGAGCCGGCGCATGACGGAGCCGCCGCACATGCGAGGCGCTACGCGACTCACTCGGCGGTGGCCGGCTCCGACAGCTGCAACCGGTGGAGGCGCGCGTAGGGGCCGCCGGCCGCGAGCAGGTCGTCGTGCCGCCCGATCTCGAGCACGCGGCCGGCGTCCATCACGGCGATCTGATCGGCCTCGCGCACCGTCGACAGCCGGTGGGCGATCACCAGGGTCGTGCGGCCGCGCATCAGCCGGGTCAGCGCCTCCTGGACCAGGCGCTCCGATTCGGAATCGAGGGCCGAGGTCGCCTCGTCGAGGAGGAGGATCGGCGCGTCCTTGAGGAAGGCGCGGGCCAGCGCCACCCGCTGCCGCTCGCCGCCGGAGAGCCGCCCGCCGCCCGATCCGACCCGGAACGCGTAGCCCTCCGGCAGGGCCGAGACGAAGCCGTGGGCCGCGGCGGCTTCGGCCGCCGCCTCGATCTCCGCGCGCGTGGCCCCGGGCCGGCCGAAGCCGATATTGGCGGCGATCGTGTCGTCGAACAGCACGACCTCCTGCGAGACCACCGCGACCGCGGCGCGCAGCGAGGCCAGCGTCACGGCCCGGACGTCCTGGCCGTCGATGGTCACGGCGCCGCCGGTGACGTCGTAGAGGCGCGGAACGAGGTTGAGCAGCGAGGACTTGCCCGAGCCCGAGCGCCCGACGAGCGCCGTCACGGAGCCGGCGGGGACCGCGAGGTCGATGCCCTCCAGCGCCGGCGCGTCCGGCCGGTAGCGGAACCGGACGTCCGCGAACCGTAAGGCGCCGCCCGTGATCGCCAGCGGCCGGGCGTCCGGCGCCTCGCGGATCGTGGGGACCTCGTCCATGACGTCGAAGTAGCGCCGCAGCGCGGCGGCGGCCTCCTGCAGGATGGCGTTGAGGTTGCCGAGTGCCCGCGCCGGCTGCGCGGCGAGCAGCAGCGCCGCCACGTAGCCGGTGAAGTCACCGACCGTCTTCTCCCCGGCCAGGACCCGCTGCCCGACCAGCACCAGCACGCCCGCCACCGCGATGCCGCCGCCGATCTCCAGGAGCGGGTCGAGACGGCCGCGGGCGTTGGCGGCCTTCATCTTCAGGCGGCGCACCTCGTCGAGGGCGGCGGCGGCACGGCCCTTGAGGTAGCTCTCCATGGCGAAGGTCTTGGCGACCCGGGCCCCCTGCAGGCTCTCGGAGATCAGGCTGGCGGTGGCGCCCATCTGCTCCTGCGTCGAGGTCGAGACCCGCCGGAGCTTCCGGCCGATCCGACCGATCGGTCCGGCGACGAACGGGACCGTGACGCCGGCCACCAGGGTCAGCACCGGATCCATCCAGATCAGCGCCCCGACGAGCCCGATCAGCATCGCGATGTCGCGGAGGAGGACCGTCGAGATGCGGGTCAGCGCCTCCTTGATGAAGGCGAAGTCGGTGGTGAAGCGCTGGGTGAGCGCCGCCGGGCTCTCGCGGCCGAGCTGGGCGAGATCCGAATCGATGAGATGCCCGTAGAGCGCCGCCTGCATGTCGGCCTCGACCCGGGTCACCACGCGGTTGGTCAGGACCGTCTGGCCGTAGAGGGCGAAGCCGCGCGTGGCCGTGACCACGATCACCACCAGCGGTCCGTACGCGATGGCGGCGGCGTCCTTGCGGTCGAAGGCGTCGAAGGCGGCCTTGATCAGCGCCGGGTAGAGCCCCGTCGAGGCGCCGACCAGAGCGATCAGCACCAGCACCACCGCCAGGGTGGCCCGGTGCGGGGAGAGCCAGGTGCGCCAGAGCCGGGCGAGGAGGGGAGCCGTGTCGCCGGGAAGGCGCGCCATGAAACCTACCGGGTCGGATCAGTGCCGCCCTCGGGCAGGATGCGCGGCGGCAGCGGTTTGCCGCCGCCGCCGCCGCGGATCAAGGCTTTTGCTCAGCGGTCGCCGCCGCGCGGCCCGCGATCGTCGCCGCGATCGTCGCCGCCGTCACGGTGCCAGCCGCCCCGCATGCCGTGGCCGCCCATCGGGCCCATGGGCCGGGCGAGGATCATGGCGCGCCGCTTCTGATCCGGGTCGAGGCTGGCGTAGAGCGGCTGCGACGCGTCGGCGAGCTTGCGCAGGGCGTCGCCCCGCGCGCTCGCCGCGTCCGCCATCGCCCGCAGCGCCGCCGGGGCGTCGTCGCCGAACTTCGGCCGGTCCCGCATCGCCTCGCGGCGCTGCTGGCGCAGCTTGGCCATGTCGCGGATCGCCGTCTCCACCGGCGGCCACAGCTTCTCCTGGTCGGGCGTCAGCTTCAGGCCGGCATGCAGGGCGGCGATGCGGGCATCCGTGAAGGCCGCGCGGTCCTCGGGGGTCAGCGCGCTCCAGCGCCCGTGCCCGCGGAAACCGTCGGCCCCGTGATCGCGCGCAACGGCCGCGCCGGCGAGCCCCAGGCCGAGGGCCCCGCTCACCAGTATGGCCGTCGTCAAACGTCGGGACATGGAAATCTCCGTCTTACGCTCGGGACGTCGCCGCGGCCCGCGCCGGCGCCCAACGCCGCGCATAGAGCGCCTGCCGTGTATCCCGCTTGTGTATGTAACAATGTTACATTAGTGGCAGGCGCGACAAGGATTCGGGCAGGTGGAGCGGTGCGGCGCGTGGCGAGAACATTCCGGATCGCGGCGCTCGCGATCCTGTCCCTGTGGTTCGGATCGGCGGGGCCGGCCTCGGCCGCACCGCAGGACCGGCCGGTGCGGGCGGTCGCGACCTTCTCGATCCTGGGCGACCTCGTCCGGCAGGTCGGCGGATCGCGCGTGACGGTGGCGACACTGGTCGGGCCGGACTCCGACGCGCACGGCCTGAGCCCGTCCCCGGCCGACGCGCGCAAACTCGCCGAGGCCGACATCGTGTTCGTCAACGGCCTCGGGCTGGAGGGCTGGTTCGACCGGCTGATCCGGGCCTCCGGGACGCGCGCGCCTGTCGTGGTGGCCTCCGCGGGCGTGAAGCCGATCCCCGCGCAGGACGAGCACGCCCACGGCGACGGCGACCACGGACACGGCGACCACGCCGTGGACCCGCATGCCTGGCAGGACGTCGCCAACGTGCGGATCTACGTGGCGAACATCCGGGACGGACTCGCCGAGGTCGATCCGGCCCATGCCGACGCCTACCGTGCCGCGGCGGCCGCCTACCTCGCCGAGCTCGACGCGCTCGAGCGGGACGTCCGGGCGGCGATCGCCCGCATCCCGCCGGAGCGGCGGCGGATCATCACGACCCACGACGCCTTCGGCTACTTCGCGGCGGCCTACGGCCTGCGCTTCATCGCGCCGCAGGGCGTGTCGACGGACAGCGAGGCGAGCCCGCGGGACGTGGCGGCGATCATCCGCCAGATCCGGAAGGAGCGCGTGCCCGCTGTGTTCCTCGAGAACATCAGCGACCCGCGCCAGATGCAGCAGATCGCCCGCGAGAGCGGCGCCCGCGTCGGCGGCAAGGTCTATTCCGACGCGCTCTCGGCGCCGGACGGCCCGGCCGCGACGTATCTCGATCTGATGCGGTCCAACCTGAAGGCCTTCGACGCCGCGCTGATGCCGGGCTAGCCCCTCGCGCAGGCGGGCCGCCGCGGTCGTTCGCCTTCACGGCGTCGGACATGACATAGCGTAAACCGCCGGTTAAGAGGCCCCCACTAGCCTTACGAAACGGGTGCCAGCCGATCCTCGTGCGCGAGGGCTCAAGGCCTTGGGGCCTTGTCAGATCGCGTAGCTCGGAGATCGCGTGGCTTGGGGGCCTGACCGCTGGCGCTTCTATCGGCTCGTCGCGCGCGAGGCGGCGCGCGCGGCGCGCGCCGCCGGCGCCAGCGTCACCGCCCCGCCCGACATCCTCGCCCGGATGCGGGTGGCCGGGCTGGTGATCGCGCCGCAGGATCTGCGCACCTCCGACGCGACCTTCGCGGACGACATCTATGCCGGGCTGTTCGTCTTCGCCGGCCGGTCGCTCGCGGCGAGCGGCGGCTCGCCCTTCGACTACGCGGCGCCGTCGCCGGAATGGGCCGACGAGCTCTACGGCTTCGGCTGGCTGCGCCACCTGCGCGCCGCCGACACCGCGCTCGCCCGGGCCAATGCCCGCGCCTTCGTGGGCGATTTCATCGCCGGCCGCGGCGACGCGGCGCTCGCCCGGCAGACGCCGGTGGCGGCGCGCCGGCTGATCTCGTTCCTGTGCCAGTCGCCCCTCGTGCTGGAGGGCGCCGACCACGGCTTCTACCAGAACTTCCTGAGGGCGATCGGCCGCAACGCGCAGCAGCTCGAACGCGACCTCCGGCGCGGCGTGCCGCCGCAATGGCGCCTGAACGCCGCGGTGGCGCTCTGCTACGCCGGCCTGTGCTGCGACGGTATCCAGCCGATCCTGCGCCGGGCGACCCGCATCCTGACGCGTGAGCTCGACCGGCAGATCCTGACCGACGGCGGCCACCGCTCCCGCGATCCGCGATACGCCATGGAGCTGCTCCTCGACCTCTTGCCGCTGCGCCAGAGCTATCTGAGCCGCAGCGTCGAGCCGCCGCTGGCGCTCCTGCGCGCCATCGACCGGATGCTGCCGCTGCTGCGGCTCCTGCGCCACCCGGACGCCTCGCTGAGCCACTTCAATGGCATGGGCGCGACGGACGCGGACCACCTCGCGACCCTGCTGGTCTACGACGGCGCGCTCGCCCGCCCGCTGATGCACGCACCGAATTCGGGCTACGAGCGCCTCGAGGGCGGCCGGGTCGTGATCGTGGCCGATGTCGGCGCCAGCCCGCCGCTGCCCTACTCGGTGAATGCCGGTGCCGGCTGCCTCGCCTTCGAGATGTCGAGCGGGCCGCAGCGCATCGTGGTCAATTGCGGCCTGCCGGCCAGCGGGGCGGATCTGCGCCTCCTCGCCCGCTCGACACCGGCCCATTCCACGGCCGCGGTGGCCCACGCCTCGTCCTGCCGGTTCCTCACCCGCACCGGATGGTGGGGGGAGCGGCTCCTGGCCGACTGGCTGATCCGCCGGCGCGGGCCGGTGGTGCTGAGCGGTCCGTCGGCGGTGGCCGCCGAGCGGGCCGAGGAGGCCGACAGCGTCGTCCTCGCGGCCCGGCACAACGGCTACGCCCCCGATTTCGGCATCGTGCACGAGCGCCGCTGGCAGCTCTTCCACGCGACGGCCTGCCTGGAGGGCCGCGACGCCTTCCTGCGCCAGGGGAAGGGGCTGAGCCGCGGGCGGCGGCTGCGCCCGCAGGACGTGGCGGTCCGTTTCCACCTCCATCCCGCCATCGCGGTGCGCAGCATCCCCGAGGGGCTGGAACTCGCCTCGGCGCTCGGGGAGATCTGGACGTTCCGCGCCGAGAACGCCGAGATCGCCATCGAGGAGAGCGTCTACTTCTCGGGGCTGACCGGACCGCGCCGGACCGACCAGATCGTCCTCCATCTGCGGGTGTCCGACGACGTCGAGGTCCGCTGGACCTTCGAGCGCCAGGCCTCCGCGCCCCTGCGCGGCGTGGCGCCCTGACCGGTCCCCGACAGGGCCGGCTGGCCGGGGTCACCGTTTCCATGCTACCGCGCCGGAAAATCTCGAACTTTCGGCACGAAGCTATGGCGCACGATCAGGTGCGGGTCTCCCGCGCGCTCCTCTCGGTCTCGGACAAGACCGGCCTCGTCGACTTCGCCCGGGCGCTCCACGCCCGCGGCATCGCGCTGGTCTCGACCGGGGGCACCCACCGGGCCCTGCAGGAGGCCGGCTTGCCGGTCACCGAGGTCGCCGACCTGACGGGATTCCCGGAGATGATGGACGGCCGGGTCAAGACGCTGCACCCGGCGGTCCACGGCGGCCTGCTCGCCATCCGCGACAACCCGGAGCATCAGGCCGCACTCGCCGCCCACGGGATCGGGGCCATCGATCTCCTCGTGGTCAATCTGTACCCGTTCGAGGCCACCATCGCGGCCGAGCGGTCGGACGCCGACTGCATCGAGAACATCGATATCGGCGGCCCGGCCATGATCCGCGCGGCGGCCAAGAACCACGCGGACGTCGCCGTCGTCACCGACGTGTCGGACTATGCCGGCGTGCTCGCCGCCCTGGAGGCGCAGGACGGGACGCTCGGCGCGGACCTGCGCCGGAGCCTGGCGCAGAAGGCGTTCGCCCGCACAGCGTCCTACGATGCCGCCATCGCCAACTGGATGGCCGAACGACTCGGCGCCGACCGGCCGGCCCGGTTCCGCGCCTTCGGCGGCGCCCTGGGCCAGGAGCTGCGCTACGGTGAGAACCCCCACCAGTCGGCCGCCTTCTACCGCGCGCCCGGCAAGGTCCGGGCCGGCGTGGCCACCGCCCGCCAGCTCCAGGGCAAGGAGCTGTCCTACAACAATTTCAACGACACGGACGCCGCCTACGAGTGCGTGGCCGAGTTCGACCCGGCCCGGACCGCCGCGGTGGCGATCATCAAGCACGCCAATCCCTGCGGCGTCGCCGAAGGGGGGAGCCTGCTGGAGGCCTACGAGCGGGCTCTGAGCTGCGACCCGACCTCGGCCTTCGGCGGCATCGTCGCCCTGAACCGGACCCTCGACGCCGAGGCGGCCCGGCGGATCGTCGAGATCTTCACCGAGGTGATCATCGCCCCCGACGCCACGCCCGAGGCGGCGGCTATCGTGGCCGGCAAGAAGAACCTGCGCCTGCTGCTGGCCGGCAGCGTGCCCGACCCGCGCGCCGGCGGCGAGACCGTGCGCACCCTCGCGGGCGGGTTGCTGGTCCAGAGCCGGGACGCGGCGGTCGTCGACGACATGCCGCTCACGGTCGTGACCAAGCGCGCGCCGAGCGAGGCCGAACTGGCCGATCTCCGGTTCGCCTACCGGGTGGCCAAGCACGTGAAGTCGAACGCCATCGTGTACGCGAAGGCCGGCGCCACGGTCGGCGTCGGCGCGGGTCAGATGTCGCGGGTCGATTCCTCGCGCATCGCCGCCTGGAAGGCCGCCGAGGGCGCGAAGCGGCTCGGGCTCTCGGAGAGCCTCGCGGTCGGCTCGGTCGTGGCGTCGGACGCGTTCTTCCCGTTCGCGGACGGGCTGATGGCCGCCGCCGAGGCGGGCGCCACCGCGGTGATCCAGCCCGGCGGCTCGATGCGCGACGCGGACGTGATCGCGGCGGCCGACGAGGCCGGTCTCGCCATGGTGCTGACGGGGCACCGCCACTTCCGGCACTGAGACGGCGGGCCGTTCTCCGGCCCTCCGAGAAGGCCCGCAATCTCCGCGGCGTCCGGACCGGTCCGGACGCCGCGGAGGTCGCGCCGTCGCGCTCCGTTAACGATCCGCCGCGATCGGATCGGACGGGTTGATTTTCCGCCGAGCGCGCGACTCCGCCCAGCATTGCCGTGAACAGGTTCGGATCCGGCCGAAGCTCAGCAATGGATATCCGGCATCCGAGAACGCTATTTTTTGAGCATTATTACCGGTGTAATATTTCGGTCTTTGCGAATATGTGCCGCATCTGCCGCCCGGGTTGAAATTTTCTCGACCGCACGCCATCATCACACGGATATGCGCCGGAAGCTCGTGTGAAGAACTTCCTGGAACGAGTCCGGGTCGGGTGACGAGATGGTGGTCGCAGCGCTCTTGTTTCTCGTGGGATGGCTGATCGGCCGATCCTACTCGGTGATCGTCGTCGCCATGACCTCGTCGGTGATCCTGTTCACGGCCATGACGATCTTCATGTCCGTCTACGGGATCGACCTGCTGCGCGTGCTGCTCGTGATGGGATATCTGACCGCACACCAGGCGGGATATCTCCTCGGCGCCTATCTCAGCGGCTACCCCGAGAGCAACGAGGGGCGTTGAGGCGGATCACCACCACCAGACGGGGCGTCCGGCGAGACTGTTGATCAGGATCCACATCCCCACAGCCACGAGGCACCACGTAATCACAAGTCGAAGCGGTGGCTTCGTGCCGGGCTGACGGCGCAAATGTGCCAGGACGGTGTTCACGTTCGAGATCCCAGGAGCCCGGAGCGGAGGGAAATCTGATACGGACTTGTACCGCATAGGGTTCCGGCGGGCCGATTGTCGGCAGGTTAAATTTCGTACAGGCTCATGTGGTTGGCGCGCCGCTCGGTAAGTCCGGGGCCGTCCGCTAATTTACTTCCAGTTTCAATAGGGCGTCTCTTACAGCGTCGAGACTTCGCTCGAAGACAGTTGGCGCAACGGCGCCATCCGACAGAGCCCCGTTGCCGCCGGGCCTCGATACTGGTCACCTCTGTATAGGATCCGACGAAACGCAATCCGTGAGGAACCGCACCGGTCGCTATTTCGCCGCGGCGTTGCCGGCTCGACACAAGCGGGACGGCCGCGGGGCGCCGGCCCGAACGGAAACGCCCAGGCAGCGTGTGCTGCCTGGGCGCCGTTGACGCGGGTCTGACCGCGATCCGGTCGGCTCGCGCCGATCAGGTGTCCGCGAAGATGTCGCGATCCTTGGTCTCCGGCACGAAGAACACGCCGATGATCACCGTCGCGACCGCGATGACGATCGGGTACCAGAGGCCGAAATAGATGTCGCCGGTCTGGGCCACCATGGCGAAGGCGGTCGCCGGCAGGAGGCCGCCGAACCAGCCGTTGCCGATATGGTAGGGCAGCGACATCGAGCTGTAGCGGATCCGGGTCGGGAACAGCTCCACCAGCATGGCGGCGATCGGGCCGTAGACCATCGTGACGAAGAGCACGAGGATGAACAGCAGGCCGATCACCTGCGCGACCTGCGGCCGGAAGATGTCGAACGGGTTCGACATCTTGACGATCTCGGGGTCGCCGGCCTTCGGGTAGCCCGCGGCCTGGAGCGCGGCGGCCGTGGCCTTGTTGGCCTCGGCGTTGCCGCCCTGCGGGTACGGGATCTCGGTGTCGTTGACCCGGATCGTGGTGGGCTGGCCGGCCGCGCCGGGAGCGGTCGAGTAGCGGACCGACGACTTCGACAGGAAGTCGCGGGCGAGGTCGCAGGGCTGGGTGAACACCCGGGTGCCGACCGGGTTGAACAGGGTTCCGCAGGCGGCCGGATCGGCCGTCACCGTCACCTTCACGTTCTCGATCGCCGCCTCGAGCTTCGGGTTGGCCGTGGAGGTGATCCCCTTGAAGATGGGGAAGAACGTCGCCGCCGCGATCGCGCAGCCCGCCAGGATGATGACCTTGCGGCCGATCTTGTCGGACAGCCAACCGAAGACCACGAAGAACCCGGTGCCGAAGAGCAGCGACCACGCGATCAGCAGGTTGGCCGTGTAGCCGTCGACCTTCAGGATCGATTGCAGGAAGAACAGCGCGTAGAACTGGCCCGTGTACCAGACCACGCCCTGGCCGGCGACGAGCCCGAACAGCGCGATGATCGCGAACTTCGCGTTCCGCCACTGGCCGAACGCCTCCGTGAGCGGCGCCTTCGAGGTCTTGCCCTCCTCCTTCATCTTCTGGAAGGCCGGGGATTCGGACAGCTGAAGGCGGATCCAGACCGAGATGCCGAGCAGCAGCACCGAGACCAGGAACGGGATGCGCCAGCCCCACTCGGCGAATGCGGCCTCGCCCGTGATGGTCCGGGTCGCCAGGATCACCATCAGCGACAGGAACAGGCCCAGAGTCGCGGTCGTCTGGATCCAGCTCGTGTAGAAGCCGCGCCGGCCGTTGGGGGCGTGCTCGGCCACGTAGGTGGCGGCGCCGCCGTACTCGCCGCCCAGCGCGAGGCCCTGAGCGAGGCGCAGGACGATCAGGATGATCGGGGCCGCGATGCCGATGGTCGCCGCGTTGGGCAGGATGCCGACGATGAAGGTCGACAGGCCCATGATCAGGATCGTGACCAGGAAGGTGTACTTGCGCCCGACGAGGTCGCCGACGCGGCCGAATACCAGGGCGCCGAACGGCCGGACGATGAAGCCTGCCGCGAAGGCCAGCAAAGCGAAGATGTCGCGCGTGGCCGGCGGGTAGGCCGAGAAGAACTGCGCGCCGATGATCGCCGCCAGCGAGCCGTAGAGGTAGAAATCGTACCACTCGAACACGGTGCCGAGCGAGGATGCGAAGATCACCCGCTTCTCGGCCGACGTCATCGGCCTCGCGGCGTCTCCCGCTCGCGGGATCGCGGTTGCCACAGGCATGAAACAGGTCCTCCCAGACGCACATGGGCGGCCCGAGACCTGGATCGCCCGCTCACCGGCCCGTTTCCCGGGCGGTTCTGCGCAAGGCGCAGATCACCTATGCGTTATCGCACGCGCCGGGGCGGTCAACCGGTAAAGCGATTGTGAAGACCCTCATCAACATGGGCGCGTACCGAGTTGTCACCGGAACGACGGAGGGCGCGGCTCGCGCCGCGCCCTCCGCCTGTCCGACATGTCGGGTCGCTGTCAGTGCGCGTGCGCGCCGTCCGCCCCGATGCCCGTCTCGGAGCGCACGTACTGCGCCTCGAAGGCGGCCCGCTCGCGCTGGGCCCGGCGGGTCTTGTCCATGAGGGACACGACCCAGATCGTCGCGAAGGCCAGCGGCATCGAGAACAGCGCCGGGTTGTCGTAGGGGAAGAGCGGGGCGGGGTTGCCCAGCGTCGTGACCCACACGGCCTTCGACAGAACCACCATGACGACCGCGGTGAGCAGGCCGACGAGGCCGCCGGCGAGCGCGCCCCAGGTGGTGGTGCCGCGCCACAGGATCGACATGGCCAGCACCGGGAAGTTGCAGCTCGCCGCCACCGCGAAAGCGAGGCCGACCATGAAGGCGACGTTCTGGTTCTCGAACACGTAGCCGAGGTAGATCGCCACGATGCCGATCACCACGGCCGAGATCTTCGACAGGTTGACCTCGTGCTTCTCGGTGGTCCGCCCGCGGGCGATCACCTGGGCGTAGAGGTCGTGGCTGATGGCCGAGGCGCCGGCGAGCGTCAGGCCGGCGACGACCGCGAGGATCGTCGCGAAGGCCACGGCGGAGATGAAGCCCAGGAAGTACGGGCCGCCCACCGCGTTGGCGAGGTTCACCGCCACCATGTTGGTGCCGCCGATCATGTCCTTCAGCTTGTCGAACGCGCCGGCCGGTCCGAGCTTGAAGTAGACCGGATCCGACATGAGCAGGGCGATGCCGCCGAACCCGATGATGAAGGTCAGGATGTAGAAGTAGCCGATCAGGCCGGTGGCGTAGAACACCGACTTGCGCGCGGCCTGGGCGTCCGAGACCGTGAAGAACCGCATCAGGATGTGCGGCAGGCCGGCGGTGCCGAACATCAGGCCGACGCCGAGCGAGATCGCCTCGACCGGGTTCGACACGAGGCCGCCCGGCGCCATGATGGCGTCGCCCTTCGGGTGGACCTGCACGGCGCTGGCGAACAGCAGCTCCGGATTGAAGCCGTACTTGTACAGTACCGCGCCGGCCATGAAGGTCGCGCCGCCGAGCAGCAGGCAGGCCTTGATCACCTGCACCCAGGTGGTCGCCTTCATGCCGCCGAAGGCGACGTAGACGATCATCAGCACGCCGACGATGATCACCGCGTAGAGGTAGGGCAGGCCGAACAGGAGCTGGATCAGCTTCCCCGCGCCGACCATCTGGGCGATCAGGTAGAAGGCCACCACCACCAGGGTGCCCACCGCCGAGATGATGCGGATCGCGGTCTGATCGAGGCGGAAGCTCGCCACGTCGGCGAAGGTGAACTTGCCGAGGTTGCGCAGGCGCTCGGCGATCAGGAACAGCACGATCGGCCAGCCGACCAGGAAGCCCGTCGAGTAGATCAGCCCGTCGAAGCCCGAGGTGTAGACGAGGCCCGAGATGCCGAGGAACGAGGCCGCCGACATGTAGTCGCCGGCGATCGCCAGCGAGTTCGTGCCGGCCGAGATGCCGCCGCCCGCCGCGTAGAAGTCGGAAGCCGATTTGGTGCCCTTGGCCGCCTTGTAGGTGATGCCGAGCGTCAGCAGCACGAAGAACAGGAACATCAGGATGGCCGGCCAGTTCGTGGCCGATTGCGCCACGGCGCCGAGATCCGGGCCGGCGGCGTAGGCGGCGCTCGCCGCGATCACGGCGAGCGTCAGGCCGAGGAGGAGGCGGTTCATCGGGCCACGCTCCGCTTCAGGGCGTCGCTCAGCGCGTCGAACCGGGTGTTGGCCCGGGCTACGTAGACGCCCGTGAGCGCGAAGGCGAACAGGATCACGAACACGCCCGCGAACAGCCCGAGGGAGGCGGTACCGCCGACCTTCACGGCCAGGAGCGACTTGTCGAAGGCGATCAGGCCGATGAAGCCGAAATAGACCACCAGCATCAGGCCGGTCAGGATCCAGGCGAACCGCGTGCGCTCGCCGACGAGCTGCTGGAATTCCGGAGTCCGGGCGATCCGCTCGACCTGCGGGTCGACGCCGGTCCCGAGTGGGCGTGTTCCCGGGGGCGCCGTGCGCCCTCGGGTGTCGAGTGTCGTGCCGCTCATGGCTGTTCCTCCCGCGAGGGCATGCTCTCGGCCCCCCGGTTCGTCGCGTTGAAGTTCGTGGTTCTTGTTGGAGGCGGGCGCCGTCCCGGCACCCGCCCCGGTCCGGACCCGCGCCGCCGCGGCGGCGCGGATGCGATCAGGCCCGGTTCTGCCGGTTCTCGATCAGGTCGTCGACGACGGCCGGCTCGGCCAGCGTCGAGGTGTCGCCGAGCGAGCTGAAATCGTCCTCGGCGATCTTGCGCAGGATCCGGCGCATGATCTTGCCCGAACGCGTCTTGGGCAGGCCGGGCGCGAACTGGATCAGGTCCGGCGAGGCGATCGGCCCGATATCCTTGCGGACCCAGGTCACGAGCTCCTTGCGCAGGGCATCGTCGCCCTCCTCGCCGTCGTTGAGGGTCACGTAGGCGTAGATGCCCTGGCCCTTCACGTTGTGCGGGTAGCCCACCACCGCCGCCTCGGCGACTTTCGGGTGGGCGACCAGCGACGACTCGACCTCGGCGGTGCCCATCCGGTGGCCCGAGACGTTGATGACGTCGTCCACCCGGCCGGTGATCCAGTAGTAGCCGTCGGCGTCCCGCCGGGCGCCGTCGCCGGTGAAGTACTTGCCCGGGTAGGTCGAGAAGTAGGTCTGCTCGAAGCGCTCGTGGTCGCCGTAGACGGTGCGCATCTGGCCCGGCCAGGAATCCGCGATGCAGAGGTTGCCCTCGCAGGGCCCCTGCAGCACCTTGCCCTCGGCGTCGACCATCTCGGGCTCCACGCCGAAGAACGGGCGGGTGGCGGAGCCCGGCTTGAGGGCGGTGGCGCCCGGCAGCGGCGTGATCAGGATGCCGCCGGTCTCGGTCTGCCACCACGTGTCGACGATCGAGCAGCGCTTGTCGCCGACGACGTTGTAGTACCATTCCCAGGCTTCCGGGTTGATCGGCTCGCCGACGGAGCCCAGCACCCGCAGCGACTGCCGCGAGGTCTTCTTCACCGGGCCCTCGCCGCCGCCCATCAGCGAGCGGATCGCGGTCGGCGCCGTGTAGAAGATGTTGACCTTGTGCTTGTCGACCACTTCCCAGAACCGGGAGGTCGACGGGTAGGTCGGGATGCCCTCGAACATCAGCGTCGTGGCACCGTTCGCGAGAGGCCCGTACACGATGTAGCTGTGGCCGGTGACCCAGCCGACATCGGCCGTGCACCAGTACACGTCGCCCTCGCGGTAATCGAAGACGTACTCGTGCGTCATCGACGCGTAGACGAGGTAGCCGCCGGTGGTGTGCACCACGCCCTTCGGCTGACCGGTCGAGCCCGACGTGTAGAGGATGAACAGCGGGTGCTCGGCCTCCACCGCCACGGCGGGGCACTCGTCGGTCACCTGCTCGGCGGCCTCGTCGTAGTAGACGTCGCGGCCCGCCTCCATGGCGACGCTGCCGCCGGTGCGGCGCACGACGATCACGTGGTCGACGAGGTCGGTGCCGAGGCGCTTGATCGCCTCGTCGACATTGGCCTTCAGCGGCACCTTGCGGCCGCCGCGCAGGCCCTCGTCGGCGGTGATCACCACCTTCGAGCCGCAGCCCTGGATGCGCGAGGCGAGGGAGTCCGGCGAGAACCCGCCGAACACGATGGCGTGGATCGCGCCGAGCCGCGCGCAGGCGAGCATCGCGTAGGCGGCTTCCGGGATCATCGGCATGTAGAGCGTGACGCGGTCGCCCTTGCCGACGCCGCGGTTGCGCAGGACGTTGGCCATCCGGCAGACCTGCGCGTGCAGCTCGCGGTAGCTGACGTGCTTGGACTCGTCGGGATTGTCGCCTTCCCAGATGATCGCGGTCTGGTCGCCGCGCGTCTCGAGATGGCGATCGATGCAGTTATGGGCGACGTTGGTCGTGCCGTCCTCGAACCACTTGATCGAGACCTTGCCGGGCTCGAAGCTGGTGTTCTTCACCGTCGAGAACGGTTTCATCCAGTCGATGCGCTTGCCGTGCTCGGCCCAGAACGCGTTGGGATCGGCGACCGAAGCCGCGTACATCTCCCGGTACTTGGCATCGTCCACGTGAGCGCCCTCGCGCCACGCGGATTGAACCTCGATCACCTTGCCTTCCATGGCGTCCCATCCCTGTTTTGGTGCCCGATCGTATCGCGGTCTCCGCCGCGCAGCCAGGACTTCCAAAGTAACGTAGCCGACAATCTACGATGACGATATCATCGCAGTTTGGCGCGCACCTGCGCAGCACAATTCCCGTGAATAGATTGGGCACAATGTAAGCGCTGCTTGAGGCTTCGATGCTGCGCTGTCAAGCGCGCCGGCACGAGGCGGCTGTCACCGGCAGCCCTCTGTTTCCGCCTCCCGCGGCCGCGATCGACCCTAGCCGTTGGCCGCCCGGCGGGTGGGCATGATGATCTCCACGAGCGTGCCGTCCTCCGGCCGAGCGGAGAGCTGCAGGCGGCCGCCGTTGGCCTCCACCAGCGCCCGTGGCAGCGCCAGCCCGTCCTCGACATCGCTCCGCGGAGCCTCAGGCCGCGGAGCGTGGCCGGCGCCGGTCTCCCGCACCCGCACGGCGATCCCCGCCCGCTCGGCGGATCCGGTGGACACGATGATCTGGCTGCCTGCCGTCGACCGCCGGATCGCGTTCTCGATCACCAAGCTGGCCGCACGGCTGACCGAAGGCTCGTCGGCCTCCAGGTCGCCGATATCGGTTGAGAAGCTCGTCCGCACGACGATGCGGCCCCGTGCCGCCTCGCCCTGGAGGCGGGCGACGCAGCTCGCCACGACGTCGTTGAGGTCGAGGGCGCGGGGCTCCAGGTGGAGCGAGCCGGCCTCGACGGCGGCGAGGTCCAGCAGCTTCCCGACGCGCTCCAGCATCGCCTCGCCCGAGGCCTTGATCTCGGCGAGGCAGCCTCTGTAGCGCGCGTCCCCGAGGGGGCCGAACGGCTCCTTCAGCATCGCGCCGGCGAGGTCGATGATCCCGGTCAGGGGCTCGCGGACGGCGCCGTCGAGCCGGCCGAGGGCATCGGCCCGACCCGGCGCGGGATCCGGGCTGACGTCGACGCTCCGCTCCGCGGCCTGGCTCTCGGCCCGCGCGATCTGGACCACACGTCGGCCCTGCGCCGCCGCCACGGTCAGCGACACGGGCCCGCCCGCGAGGCGCGCGATGCGCCGGCCAGGGGGCGTGCCCGTCAGGGCATCGGCGACCGTCAGGACGCTGTCCCCGTCGAACAGGGTGACGAAGCTGCTCCCGACGATCTCGCGGGGATCGCAGCCGAACAGGCCGGACGCGGCGCGGTTCAGCGCGACGATGCGCCCGGCCTCGTCGATCGTGACGACGCCCGTCTCCAGCGCGTCCAGCGTCGCCTCGGCGCTGGCCGTCCGCTCGGTCTCGGCGGCGCGGGCGAGGCGCTCGGCCGTGAGCGCGTCCGCGACGTCGGCGTCCTCGACCGGGCGCACGACCAGGCACGTGGCGGTCGCGCCCGCCCAGGGCAGGGCGCCCGCCAGCAGTTCCACGGGGCGGGCCCCGCCGTCGACCGTCGCGACGGTCGTCCGGCGCGCGGACGGCTCGGGGGACTGCGTCGCGGGAAGACCCGGCAGCAATCTCGAGAGACCGATGCGCACGAGGCTCGGCAGGTCAGGATGGCCGGTCAGGTCCAGGAAGGCGCCGTTCGCCGCGACGATCGTGCCGTCCCGATGGACCAGCACCGGCAACGGCAATCCGCCGAGGAGATCGGTCGCGGGCGGCGGTGCCGCGTCGGCGAGCGGCCCGACGTCCGCCGCGTCCGCGTCGGGACCGACATCGTCGGAGGCCGCCCGGGTCTCCGCCGGAGCGGCCTGCGGCGCGGGGAACGGCATCACCGCGCCGCTCTCGGTCCTGGGCGACCCGGGTTCGGCCTCGTCACCGGCGTAGCGGGCGCCCAGCGCCCGGGCGATCTCGCGGAACGCGGCGTGCTCGTCGTTCGACAGCGGCGCGGCGACGGGGTCCGCGTCGACGGCGACAGGATCCGCGACGGCGCCGGTCTCGGCCGGGCCAAGGGCGGGCCCGGCATCCTCGCAGGCTGCCGGCACCGGCGTCGCATTCGGCTCCGGTACCGCCTCCGGGGTCGGCTCCGGCGACGCGGACGGCATCTGGCTCCCGGCCGGGACGCTCCGGATCAGCCCGAAGCCGCCGAAGCCCGAGAAGGCCGCGTCGTCCCGCCCCAGCGGGGCACCCGACAGGTCGACCCGGAACGCCCCGGTGCCGGCATCGAGCACCGCCTGTTCGCCGCGGAAGGTGCGCCGGTCGCGCAGGGCCGCCAGCACGGCGTCGGCGCCGGAGAGGCGCCCGCTCGCCGCCAGGTCCTGCCAGCGCTGCCCGACCAGTCCGGCGAGGGCCTCCGGGCCGGTCAGAGTGGTCAGGACCCCCGCGGCATCGAGGCGCCACAGGAAGCGGTCGTCGCGCCGCAGCGGCGCGGCCGGGGGCGATCGCGGATCATGGGGCGGCGCGCGCTCCGCCACGGGTCGTTCGGCGTGGACGTCGGGCGGCGCATCGGCCGGGCGGACGGGGCGGGCGCGGCCCGCCGCCACCGGCGCGGTCGGAATGATGAGGATCGCGGGCCGGCCGTCGGCCTGCGCGCCGCGCGCCAGCCAGCACAGAACCGGCGGCGCGATCCGGCGGGCATCGAGGCGCAGGCGCGCGAGGCGGGGCGTGGCGTCGCCCGCCGCCGCCGTCACGATCTGCCGGATCACACTGGCGAGGGCGGGGCCGGCCAGCGCCGCCGCGAGACCCGCCGCCGCCTCGGACGCGGACAGGATCCGCGCGTCCGACGGGTCGACCACGAGATGCACGGCGTCGCGCGCGGCCAGCGCGGCCGCCAGGACGGGCAGCCGCTCCCAGGTCGCGAAGGCACTCGCCAGCCCGGGCGGGGCTGCAGCGGCCGTCGGTGTCACTGTCGTCTCCAAAGCCCGCGACCTCGAACCCAAACGCGATCCAGACGCTCCGCGGTCCCGCTTTGCCCGAGAAACGCCCGCGACCGTAGCCCTATTGTAAACTCCCTCGCGCCGCGACGCTGGACTCTCGGCGCAACCGTCACACGTTTACGTTATGTCAACCTTAACGCCCCGGGCGCGGGTGGCATATGGCGGCGAATCAGTTATTGTGCACCGCACAAAGCGCCATCCACAGGCTAATCAAGAGAGGAGACGACGTATGAGCAACCCCCCGAACTACGAAGTTCCGGCCGAGATGCGCGACTTCGCCGAGAAGAGCGTCGAACAGGCCCGCAAGGCTTTCGACAGCTTCATCGGCGCCGCTCGCCGCACTGCCGACACCGTGCAGGGTTCGGCCGAGCTGGCCCGCTCGAACGCGCTGGACGCCTCGTCGCGCGGCTTCGAGTATGCCGAGCAGAACGTGAACGCGGCCTTCGACCTCGCCCAGAAGCTCGTTCGCTCCAGGGACGTGCAGGAGGCGATGCAGCATCAGGCCGAGTTCGTCCGCAGCCAGTTCGCCGCCATCCAGGCTCAGGCGAAGGAGTTCAGCGGCCTCGCGCAGAGCGCGATGCAGCAGGGCGCCGAGCGCGCGAAGTCGGCGATGCAGCAGGGCGCCGACGAGGCCCGCAAGGCCATGGAGCAGGGCCAGGACGCCGCCAAGCAGACGGCTCAGAACGCTCAGGACGCCGCCGAGCGCGCGTCGCACTGAGGCCGGCACCGACCAACGGGGCTGCGGCCCGCTCCCGTCTCCGGGGGCGGGCCGTCTCGTTTTCGCCGGTATTGCCGCCGAGAGCCGCCGAGCGGACGCGTTCGGTCCGCGCCGAGTGAAGGGTTCAGGGATGCGCCTCACTGTTTCCGGCCGGTCCGGCCTGCGTGGACCTCTCCGCCTGGCGATCGCCGCCCTGGCGCTCGCCGCCGTCCTTCCGGGCAGCGCGGCCTGGGCGCAGTACTACGACGATCCGGGCTACGACGGCGGATACCGGCCGGTCCCGCGCCGGGCGCAGCGCGCACCCGTCGGCTACAACTGCGACGCCGTCCAGCAGGGGATCACGGGGCCGAAGCCGTTCTCCTGCCCGCTGCCGGGGCCGCGTCCCCTCGGCGTGCGCTGTTTCTGCGACATGCCGATCGCCTCGTTCAGCCCGCCGCAGACCGCCGTCGGCCGCGTCGTTCCCTAGAGGCTCAGGTTCCCAAAGGCGACGGGCCGCGTTCCCAAGTGGGATGACGCGGCCCGTGCGGCACAGCCGGGCTAGGGGCGCGGGCGATCCCGCGCCGCGCCCTCAGTTCAGGACGACGACCTTGGCGCCGACCTTCACGCGGTCGTACAGGTCGGTGACGTCGTCGTTGGTCATCCGGATGCAGCCCGACGACACCGCTTGACCGATCGTGTCCGGCTCGTTGGAGCCGTGGATGCGGTACTCGGTGCTGCCGATATACATGGCCCGGGCGCCGAGGGGGTTCTCGATGCCGCCCGCCATGTAGCGCGGCAGGTCGGGACGACGGGCGATCATGGCCTTCGGGGGCGTCCACGACGGCCACTCGCGCTTGGCGGTGATCTTGTTGGTGCCGCTCCAGCTGAAGCCCGGGCGGCCGACGCCGACGCCGTAACGGATCGCCTCGCCGTTGCCGAGCACGTAGTACAGGCGCCGCTCGGCCGTGGACACCACGATCGTGCCGGGCGCGTAGGGCGCGTTGAACGCCACGATCTCGCGGGGGATCGGCTGGACCTGCGCCTGCGGCGCGGCCTGCACGCCCTGGCCGTAGCCCGGTGCGTAAGTGCCCTGGTAACCGTACTGCCCCTGATCGGAGTAGTACTCGTCGGCATTGTCCGTGCCGAAGGGATCGTACGACGAGGCGGCGAGGACGGGCGTCGCGGCAAGAACAGACACGCCCAGGAGCGCGGCGAGTGCGGTGACCGTGGTCTTCATGAGTGGCCTACCTGTGCAATAACCTTTGCCATTACAAGCGTGAGCATAGGCAAGCAGTTCCATACACCCGCCCGGAATTTGCTGTCCGGCGGAATACGCAGGCCGGCTCGGCCGTGCGGTGCGCGAGATCACGCAGGCGTGCGCGACTCAGGTCACCTCGTCCGTGTGGACGTCGAACCGCGCGAGGTGGGCGTAGCCGAAATTCGTCGAGATGGCGCAGTCGGTGGCGTCGCGCCCGCGGGCCATGACGATGCGGCCGATGCGGGGCCGGTTGTGGCGGGCGTCGAACGTGTACCAGCGCGGCCCCTCGGGCCCCGCGAGGAAGACCTCGAACCACGCGGAGAAGTCCATCGGCGCCGGGTCCTTCGGCACGCCGATATCGCCCAGGTAGCCGGTGGCGTAGCGCGCCGGGATGTTCATGCACCGGCACAGGGTGATCGCCAGATGCGCGAAGTCCCGGCACACGCCCTCGCGCTGCATGAAGGCGTCGTGCGCGCTCCGGGTGGCGTCGGCGCGCTGATAGTCGAAGCGGATCCGCTCGTGCGTGTAGTCGACGATCGCCTGCACGCGGGCCCAGCCCTCCGGGGTGCCGCCGAACAGGGACCACGCGGTCTGCGAGAGCTTGTCGGTATCGCAGTAGCGTGAGCCCAGGAGGAAGATCAGGACGTCGTCGGGCAGGTCCTGGACCGGGATCTGCCGCGCCTCCGGCACGACCGGGTCGGGCTGACCCGAATCCTGAACCGTGAAATCGGCCGCGATCGTCAGCTGGCCGGGCGGCGCGACGATGCGGTGGCAGATGTTGTCGAAGGCGTCGCGGTACTCGCGCGTCTCGAGCGGCGGATCGAACTCGATCGAGTGCGGGGTCAGCACGTCCCCGATCCGCGCGGGATGGACGCTCAGCATCAGGATCATCGGCGTCGGCTGCGACAGCGTGAAGGCGATATCGAAACCGGTCCTGATCTTCATCGCGGCCACCTTGCTCTGTCGCCTTCCGCGCGGAGTCGCCACGCACGCTCGTTCCGGGTCCCGGTCCTCGAGGACACTCAACGCGCCGGGGACGTGTGCGGCCCCTGCACGGTTCGGGCCGCCGGCCCGTCGGCGGGCAGCTCCACCACGTCGACGTCGACGCGCATGCCGAGATCGTCGCTGGCGAGGCCGAAGAAGGAGCCGTGCAGCGGCACGGCCTGCGCGGGGTCGCGGGTCACCGCCACGCGGATCAGGTCGCGATTGCCCACGATGCCGTTGGTCGGGTCGAACTCGACCCAGCCGGCGCCCGGGAGGTAGACCTGCAGCCACGCGTGGGTGGAGCCGCCGCCGACGTGGCGCGCCCGGTCGTTCCGCGGGTTGTACAGGTATCCGGACACGAAGCGGGCGGCCATGCCGAGCGCCCGGACGCCCTCCATCATCAGCACCGCGAAGTCCCGGCAAGAGCCGAGCTTCGTGCGCAGGGTCGTCAGCGGGTCCTGCACGCCCTTCTCGGAACGGGCCAGGTAGGTGAAGTTCGCCCGCACGCTGCGCGTCATGGCGGCCAGCAGCTCCTGCGTCGGGACGCGGCCCTGGGGCGGCAGGAAGCTCCGCGCCCAGGCATCGACCTCGTGCCGCGGGTCCGGCCACTGCCGCTCGATGGAGCGGGCGAGGTCCGGCATGTCCTCGGCCCCGTAGCCGAACGGGTAGTGGGTCGCGTGCGGCGCCAGCGGGAAGACCGGCGCGTGCTCCGGGGTGTGGTCGAGGGTGATGCCGCAGTCGAAGGTCAGGGTCTCGGCACGCGTGTCGAAGGTCGCGACCGCCACGCAGTTGCCGAACACGTCGAACAGCCAGCGCAGCGACGCCGGTTCCGGCGCGATGTCGACGGTCGCCGCGATCAGCCGCTGATCGTAGCTGTCGCGCGGCCGGAACATGATCCGGTGCTCGCCGAAGGCGACCGGACGCCGGTAGCGGTAGACCGTACGATGGCGGACGGAGAGGATCGGCAACTTCGCAGGCTCCGGGCTCGCGCCGACACGGTCACCGGCGATGCAAGGGCCGGGCGCGCCTGCGCGGTGCGCCTCAGACCACCGGCGGAGCCGGATCGGCGGCGGCGCGCTCGGCCTCGACGAGCACGTCGAGGGGGCGCCAGGGCTTGGCGATGAAGACGGCCTCGGTCGGCAGCTCGGGCCGCGGCAGGCCGTGGCCGGAGGTGATCACCAGCCGGGCGCGGGGCCACAGGGTCGCCACCGCGCGGGCGAGCTGGAGGCCGTCCATCTCACCGGCCAGCCGGACGTCGGCGAAGACCAGCGCGACGTCGCCGCCGCGCGCCTGAAGGACCGACAGGGCGGCCTCGGCGCTGTCGCAGCCGACCACGTCGAGCTCGGTCTCCTCCAGCAGGGTCTCGGCTAGGGCGCGGATCTCGGGGTCGTCCTCGACGACGAGGGCGAGGCGCGGCGGATCGGCCTCGGCCGCCACGACATCCGGCCCGCTCCGGGCGATCGCGTCGCCCTCGCTCTGCCGGACGCGGCGGACCAGGGCGGCGAGGTGTTCCGGCAGGCCCTCGGTGACGAGATTATCGTAGAACGACGCCAGTGTCTGACCGATCTGGTCGAGCGGAATACCCGGTGACAGCGTATCGGTGAGCGGCAGGGGTGCGCTCGTCTGGTGCTTTTTCAAGGACTCCCCCCGAAGTCGACTTCCGCGCCGCTCGAGGACGCGGCGCTCACAGGAGGAAAGTCGGCAATCCGCCGCTGGTTGCGCCGGGCGCTCGGAATCCCGTCCGGCGTCACAGAGCCGTTACTGCGTGGCGAGGCCGGCTTCGGCGTCGGCATACGCCATGATCCCGGAGACTGCGCGGACGTTCTGGTAGCGCGTCCCGCGGGTGCTCATCATCGCCTCGAACTTCTCGTGCACCTGCGCGACCGACAGGCTCAGGGGCTTGCGGTGGCGGCCGCGCCCGACGAAGCGCCCGGCGGCGAAGAAGATCGAGCGGTTGGCGCGGGCCGGGCCCGGCAGCAGGGTCGCCGCGGCGGCGGCCGGCTTGTTCACGACGTTGGTGAGGAACTCCTGGGCATCGTCCGGCCCGAGGAAGTGGGCGAGGTAGACCTCGCCGAGGGTCAGCTCGCGGCCGATGCGCAGGGCGATGCGGGCCGCGTCACGCTTCAGCATCTCGCCGGCCATCAGGGCCGACAGGTACGGGTCGCGGCGCAGTTCCAGAACCCGGGCGCGCTCCGCCGGGTCGGTGATCACCGGCCGGTCGTTGGCGTCGGACGTGATCAGCGCGGCGTCCTTCTCCAGCCCGTACTTGGCGCCGAAGTCGCGCACCACGCCGAGCCAGGTCCGCTCGATGAACTGGTAGAGGCCCGTCGCCGAGGAGGTCTTGGCCTGGACCGCCGTGACGAAGCTGGATTCCTTGTCGGCCACCGCCATCAGGAGCACCGGATCGGTCTGGACGGCCTGGGCCGCCCGGACGATCGTCTGAACGAGGTGGCGCCGGATCTTCATCGGGCCGAATTCGAGGATGTCGTTCGGGTCGCCGACGGCGCTCTCGGACAGCAGGAAGTCGTACGACACCCGGTCGACCGTGTTGGAGCCGAGCTCGGTGTCGAGGTCGTGCACCGCGGCGAAGCTGGCGGCGGCGCGCAGCGGCGTCTGATCGAGCGGCGTGCTGAGGGCGACGGTGTGGATCCGCGGGCGCGGCATCGGGATCTCGGTGGCGGCCTCCGCCACCGACACGGCGGGCGACAGGCCGACCTTGGCGAGGTCCACGCCCGATCCGATCAGCGCGGCGCTGAGCCCGCCGGCGATCATCGAGACGGTGAGCAGCGAGCGGAACAGCGCGGGGCGGCTGCCATGGGCACGGCCCAGCATGGGCTGCGCGGCGATCACGTCGGCGCGGCCCGAGCCGAAATGGCCCTGCTTACCGGTGATGGTCCTCGGCGATCCGACCGTGCGGCCCTGCATCGTTATCCCGACTCTCCACACGCCGTTGTGGCGCTACGGACTCACCATCGCTTGACAGATGTGGCGACAACACGGCCGCGCTTGTGGCCGAGTTGCGGCGTCCCGAGGAGATTTCGGGGCAGGCCGCCCGTGACTCGCGCGGCATCCCTCCTTAAGAGGGCGCCATGCGGGCGCCGGGCGGATGACGCGCGGCCGCCCTTTCCCGTCCGTACTGCCAGAGTCAGCCCCGATGAGCGGCGTCAACGAGATCCGGTCGACCTTCCTCGACTACTTCGCCAAGGCGGGCCACGAGGTCGTGCCCTCCTCGAGCCTCGTGCCGAAGAACGACCCGACGCTGATGTTCACGAACGCCGGCATGGTGCAGTTCAAGAACGTCTTCACCGGGATGGAGAAGCGCGCCTACGACCGGGCGACGACGGCGCAGAAATGCGTGCGGGCCGGCGGCAAGCACAACGACCTCGACAATGTCGGGTACACGGCGCGCCACCACACGTTCTTCGAGATGCTCGGCAACTTCTCGTTCGGCGACTACTTCAAGGACCGGGCGATCGAGCTGGCCTGGACGCTGATCACCAAGGAGTTCGGCCTCAAGCCCGACAAGCTCCTCGTCACCGTCTACGCCGACGACGACGAGGCCGCCGGCCTGTGGAAGAAGATCGCCGGCTTCTCCGACGACAAGATCATCCGGATCGGGACCTCCGACAATTTCTGGCAGATGGGCGATACCGGCCCCTGCGGCCCCTGCTCGGAGATCTTCATCGACCAGGGCCCCGCGCTGCAGGGCGGCCCGCCCGGCTCCCCGGACGAGGACGGCGACCGCTTCCTCGAGTTCTGGAACCTCGTGTTCATGCAGTACGAGCAGCTGGAGCCGGGCGTCCGGAACCCGCTGCCGCGGCCGTCGATCGACACCGGCATGGGCCTGGAGCGCATGGCGGCGATCCTCCAGGGCGTCCACTCGAACTACGACACCGACCTGTTCCGCGCCCTGATCGACGCCGTGGCCCACGCGGTCTCGCGCGCGCCGGAGCCGGCCACGATGGCGTCCTACCGGGTGATCGCCGACCACCTGCGGGCGGCCTCCTTCCTGGTGGCCGACGGCGTGCTGCCGGGCAACGAGGGCCGCGGCTACGTGCTGCGCCGGATCATGCGCCGGGCCATGCGCCACGCCGAGATCCTGGGGGCCCGCGAACCCACCATGTTCCGCCTCGTGCCGACCCTCGTGCGCGAGATGGGCCAGGCCTACCCGGAGCTGATGCGGGCCGAGAGCCTGATCGCCGAGACCCTGAAGCTGGAGGAGAGCCGCTTCCGCCGCACCCTGGAGCGGGGCCTGTCGATCCTCGACGCCGAGAGCCGCGAGCTCAAGGAAGGTGACAAGCTCTCCGGCGACACCGCCTTCACCCTCTACGACACCTACGGCTTCCCCCTCGACCTGACGCAGGACGCCCTCAAGGCCCGCGGCATCGGCGTGGATACGGACGCCTTCGCGGCCGCGATGCAGCGCCAGAAGCAGGCGGCCCGCGAGGCCTGGAAGGGCTCGGGCGAGGCGGCCACCGAGACGGTGTGGTTCGGCCTGCGCGAGCGCGTCGGCGCCACCGAGTTCCTGGGCTACGAGACCGAGACCGCCGAGGGCATCGTGACCGCGCTCCTGCGCGACGGCGCCGAGGTGAACACCCTCGAGGCGGGCCAGACCGGCCTCGTGCTCGTCAACCAGACGCCGTTCTACGGGGAGTCGGGCGGCCAGGTCGGCGATACCGGCCTGATCCTGGCGCCGGGCGTTCGGGCGCGGGTGACCGACACCCAGAAGAAGCTCGGCGACGTGTTCGTCCACCACGTGACCGTGGAGGAGGGGACGGTGAGCCTCGACCAGCCGGTCGAGCTCAAGGTCGACAACGCCCGCCGGAAGGCGATCCGGGCCAACCACTCGGCCACCCATCTGCTCCACGAGGCCCTGCGGCAGGTGCTCGGCGACCACGTCGCCCAGAAGGGCTCGCTGGTCAGCCCCGAGCGTCTGCGCTTCGACATCAGCCATCCGAAGCCGATCGAGGCCGACGAACTCGCCCGCGTCGAGGACATCGCCAACGCGGTGCTGCTCCAGAACGCGCCCGTCGTGACCAAGCTGATGGCGGTGGACGACGCCATCGCGTCGGGCGCCCGGGCGCTGTTCGGCGAGAAGTACGGCGACGAGGTCCGGGTGGTCTCCATGGGCCTGCCGGTCGACGACGCGACCGGCCCAGGGAAGCCGAAGAGCTTCTCCGTCGAGCTCTGCGGCGGCACCCACGCCGCGCGCACCGGCGACATCGGGGCGATCACCGTCGTGGCGGAGAGCGCGGTGGGCGCGGGCGTGCGCCGGATCGAGGCGCTGACGGCCGACGCGGCGCGCCGCCACCGGGCCGAGGAGGCCCGGACGCTGGCCGCGCTCGCCGGCATCCTGAAGGCGCCGGTCTCGGAAGCGCCCGACCGCCTGACCGCGCTGATGGAGGACCGGCGGCGCCTGGAGCGCGAGCTGGCCGAGACCCGCCGCAAGCTCGCGATGGGCGGCGAGGGCGGCCCGGGCACGGGCGCGCAGCAGACCGAGATCGGCGGGGTGGCCTTCCGCCGCTCCGTCATCGAGGGGCTCGACATGCGCGACCTCAAGCCGATCGTCGACGAGGAGAAGAAGCGCCTGGGCTCCGGCATCGTGGCGGTGGTCGGCGTCGGACCGGACGGCAAGGCGGGTCTGGTGGTCGGCGTCACCGACGATCTGACCGAGCGCTACGACGCGGTCGGGCTGGTCCGGGCCGGCGCCGGCGCGCTCGGCGGGAAGGGCGGCGGCGGCCGCCGCGACATGGCGCAGGCCGGCGGCCCGAACGGGGCCGGGGCGGAGGCCGCCCTCGACGCCGTCGCGCAGGCCCTCACCGAGGCCGCCTGAGACGCGCCGAGACGCGGACAGGCCGCACCGTCGCCGGTGCGGGCCGAGCGTGCTCCGCGGGATCTGTGCGGTCTCGCCGGACTCGCGTATCGTCCCCGCCGAGGAGCCCCGTGCCGCTCAAGTTACGGCGGATCGCGCCTGATCATCCGGCGCGATCGTGGGCGAGAGTCACCGACTGCCGCCCCCGCCACTGCCCTGCGGCGCGACCCGCGACGGCTGGTTGGCATTGCCCGCCGCCGCCGAGTTGTTGGAGATCGTGTCGGCGGGCCGTCCGGTGGGGGAATAGGTCACCGCGGCATCGTTCCCGGTCGTGTCGCTCTGCTGGCTCACGACGCCCGGCACGCCGGGCGCCGGGCCGCCGGGCCGGGTCTCGACCTGGGCGCTCACCGGCGCGACGGTGGTGAGGGCGAGGAGGCCGGCGAGTAGTGTCCGAGTCATGAGAATCCTTGTCGGTTGCAGACCCGGGCAACCTCAGGCGCGCGCGTTCGATCCCGCGCTGTTCCGACGCGGCCGCGAGGCCGGACGGATGGCGAGGCCGAAGCCTACTTCACGCGCGTCCAGGTCTGCCGCTTGCAGAACACGCTCATGACGCAGCCGGAAACCTCGAGCGCGTCGGGCCCCGTGAGCTTCAGCGAGCCGGAATAGGTCTTGCCGTCGTTCGGGTTGTACAGGGAGCCCGAGAAGCCGCCGCCTTCGGGCTGGCGCGCGTCGAGGATCTGGACGCCGACGACGCTGCGGCCGCGCAGGGCCGGGTCCGGGTTCTTCGCGTCGAGCCCCTTCCCGGGCGCGCTGATGATCGTGCCGCAATAGCCGCCGCCGCAGGGCGCGACGCGGACCCGGGAGCTGCCCGTCTCCGTCAACCACACGCCGGCCGGGTCGGCCGCCAGGGCCGGTCCGCAGGCCGCGCCCGTCGCGAGCAGAGCCAGAATCGTGCGACGAAGCCTCGAACCCATTCCTGTTCCTCCCAACCGAGAACGCGGCCGGGTTCTTA
The DNA here is from genome assembly GCF_028583545.1 of Methylobacterium sp. NMS14P. Lineage (NCBI taxonomy): Bacteria > Pseudomonadati > Pseudomonadota > Alphaproteobacteria > Hyphomicrobiales > Methylobacteriaceae > Methylobacterium > Methylobacterium sp. NMS14P. The sequence goes on from NZ_CP087106.1 coordinate 6,177,192, forward strand.
CCGCGATGCCTGCGGCAGCGCACCGCCCAGATACGTCTCGACGACCTCGCAGAACGGCTGCCCCGCACCGGTCGACAGCACGGCGTCGATCTCGAAGAGCGGGTCGTTCGGTCCGGGGACGGCGCTCTGGACCGGGGCGCGCACCTCGACGGTGTTGCGCACCGGCGCGAGCGGGCGGACGACCCGGCCGAACGGCGTGCGGGTGCTGTCCAGCGTCGCGTTCATCTCCGGCGTGAGGCGGGCCGGCACGTACCAGTTGTCCGCCTCGGACAGGACGCGGTCCCCGCAGGCGAGGCGGACCCGGCGGTAGCGGACCGGCTCGTCCGGGCCGATCGCCAGGCGCGCGCGCTGCGCGGCCGTCAGCGGCTTGTCGGCGACGGACACGCGCTCCGCCACGAGGTGCGGATCCCCGGCGAGCTTGTAGTCGGCGCACCAGCTCTCGAGAGCGAAGGTTGCGCTGTGCGCCGCCAGGATGCGGCTGCGCAGCGAGGCGATGAGCGCCTGCGGTCCCTCGGCGGGTGACGGCGCATCGGCCGGCTTCGGCGCAACGGCGGCATCGCGTGCCCGGGCCGGCGATCCGGTCACCGCGACCGATCCCAGCAGCACCGCGAGGGCCATGGGCGGCAGGCGGAACCCCGCTGCGGGCCTCGTGCGCCGCGGGTCCTCGCGCGTTGATCGATCCCGCGCCAGTAGCGGCACAATGCGGACGGCATGGCGGAAAGACTTCCCGGTGTGCCACAGCATCTCGGGCCATATCCTCGCAGCTGAACCACCAGATCTTCGCCAAGTGCCGCAGCATCGAGGCCCGGCAGAGCGCGCCGACCGGGCCGCTTCCCGGCCGAGTCGGCGACGCGGGGCGAGATCTAGACAAGACGCGGCGATCCGTCGAGCCGGCCGCGCGACGGGCCGACCGAATCCGGGCCCGACGCGGCACCTACCGACGGGTCACCGGCGGCAGGTCGGTGCAGACGCCGAGGCCGGCTTCCGCGGCGAGCCCGATCGTCTCGCCGAGTGTCGGGTGGGGGTGGATCGTCCGCCCGATATCGGTGGCGTCGGCGCCCATCTCGATCGCCAGCGCGACCTCGCCGATCATGTCGCCGGCGCTCGGGCCGACGATGGCGCCGCCGACGACGCGCCGGGTCTGCGCGTCGAACAGCAGCTTCGTCAGGCCGTAATCGGCGCCGTTGGCGATGGCCCGACCCGACGCGGCCCAGGGGAAGCGCGCCACCTCCACGGCCCGCCCGGCCGCCTTCGCGGCCGTCTCGGTGAGCCCGGCCCAGGCAATCTCCGGGTCGGTGTAGGCGACGGAGGGGATGACGGCGGCGTCGAACCCGGCCTTGTGGCCGGCGGCCGCCTCGGCGGCGACGTGGCCCTGGTGCACTGCCTTGTGGGCGAGCATTGGCTGGCCGACGCAATCGCCGATGGCGAAGATATGCGGCACGCTCGTGCGCATCTGGGCGTCCACCGGCACGAAGCCGCCGTCCAGCTTCACGCCGGCCTCGTCGAGACCCAGCGTCGCGCCGTTCGGGCGGCGGCCGGCGGCCTGGAGCACGAGGTCGTAGGTCCGGGGCTCGGACGCGTCCGAGAGGGTCACGGCGATGCCGTCCGGATTCGCCTCGGCCGACACGACCTCGACCCCCGTCAGGATCCGGTCGAAGCGGTGCGCGTTGCGCTTCGTCCAGACGCTCACGAGATCCCGGTCGACGCCCTCCAGCAGGCCGGGCAGGCGCTCCACCACGTCCACCCGCGCGCCGAGCGCGCTGTAGACGGTCGCCATCTCCAGGCCGATGATGCCGCCGCCGATCACCAGAAGCCGGCGCGGCACGGCGGGCAGTTCCAGCGCCCCCGTGGAATCCATGATCCTCGGATCGTCCGGCAGCATCGGCAGGGCCACCGGCGACGAGCCCGCCGCCACGACGGCGGCGGCGAAGGTAAGGTCCCGCGTGCCGCCCTTGTGCAGCGCCACCGAGACCGTGTCGGGGCCGGTGAAGCGCGCGGTCCCGCGGACCACCTCGACCTTGCGCTGGCGCGCCATCTGGGCGAGCCCGTCGGTGAGGCGGCGGACGGTGCCGGCCTTGAAGGTCCGGAGCTTCTCCAGATCGACCGTCGGCGCGCCGAAGCTGATCCCGTGCGCGGCCAGCCGGACGGCCTCCTCGGTCACCGCGGCCACGTGGAGCAGCGCCTTCGAGGGGATGCAGCCTACGTTGAGGCAGACGCCGCCGAGGGTCGCGTGGCGCTCCACCAGGACCACCCGCTGCCCGAGATCGGCGGCCCGGAACGCGGCCGAGTAGCCGCCCGGTCCGCCGCCGATCACCAGGAGGTCGCAGCCCGCCTCCGCCCGCGGCCTCGGCGGCGGCGCGGTCGGAACTGGCGCGGCGGCCGGCGCGGGAGCCGGCTCGGCGCGCGCCTCGGGCGCCTCGACCGCGAGGCGGGCGACCAGGGTTCCGGCCGAGACGGTGTCGCCGAGGCCGACTAGCATCTCCACGAGGCGGCCCGCCGCCGGCGAGGGGATGTCTAGCGTCGCCTTGTCGGACTCGACCACCAGCAGGGTCTGGTCCCGGGCGACCGGCTGGCCGGGCGCCACCGGGATCTCGATGACGGGCACGTCGGCGTAGTCGCCGAGGTCGGGGACGCGGATGTCGAGCGTCTCGGGCATGGCGGCGGCGGTCACAGGAGGGCGCGGCGCAGGTCCGACAGGACCGACGCCACGTGGCCGAGGAAGCGGGCGGCGGCGACGCCGTCCACGACGCGGTGGTCCCAGGAGAGGCTGAGCGGCAGGATCAGGCGCGGCTGGAAGGCCTCGCCGTCCCAGACCGCCTCGGTGCGGGAGCGCGCCGCGCCCAGGATGGCGACCTCGGGGGCGTTGATGATCGGGGTGAAGCCGTCGCCACCGATGCCGCCGAGCGACGAGACCGAGAAGCAGCCGCCCTGCATGTCGGAACCCGGGAGGGTTCCGGCCCGGGCCTTCTCGGCCATCGCGGCCATCTCGGTGGCGATCTCGATCAGGCCCTTGCGGTCGCAGTCGCGCACCACCGGCACCATCAGGCCCTTCGGCGTGTCCACCGCGAAGCCGACATGGACGTAGTCCTTGAGGACGAGGTCGCCGCCCTCCAGCGAGGAGTTGAACCGCGGGTAGGCGCGGAGCGCCGAGGCCGCCGCCTTGATCAGGAAGGCCACCATGGTGACCCGGGCGGGCGGGGTGCGCGTCTCCTTGTTGAGTCCGACCCGGAACGACTCGATCTCGGTGACGTCGGCCCGGTCGAAGTTGGTGACGTGCGGGATCGTCAGCCAGTTGCGGCTCAGATTGGCGCCCGACAGCGTCTGGATCCGCGACAGCGGCTCGCGCCGGACCGGCCCGTACTTGGCGAAGTCGACCTCAGGCCAGGGCGGCAGGCCGGCGCCGATGCCGGACGCGGCGGCGGGCGCCTGGGCCGGCGCGCCGAGGGCCGCCTTGACGAAGGCGTGCACGTCCTCGCGCAGGATCCGCCCCTTCGGCCCGGTCGCGGCAACGCGGTCGAGTCCCACGCCGAGCTCGCGGGCGAGCTGGCGGACGGACGGGCTGGCATGCACGTCGCCGCTTGTCGCCTGGATCGGATCGGCCTGAACCGGCTCCGGCGAGGCGCGACCGGCGCCCTCTCCCGTGCGGGAGTGGGTTGGGGTGAGGGGGGCGCCGTCTCCGGAAAACTCCGATCCCTCACCCTGTCCCTCTCCCGCTCGGGAGAGGGGATCGGCGCTCTGCCCGGAAGCCGACACCGTTGCGGCCGGGGCAGACGGCTCTGCCGCGGTCTCGGCCCCGCCGCCCTCCGCGGGCTCCACCGTCAGGATCGGCGTGCCCTCGGAGACCTTCGACCCCACCGACACCAGCAACTCGCGCACGACGCCGGCGACCGGGGACGGGACCTCCATGGTCGCCTTGTCGGACTCGATGCTGAGGATCAGGTCGTCCACCGCGAGGCGGTCGCCGGGCTTCACCAGAAGCTCGATGACCGGCACGTCCCGGTAGTCGCCGATATCCGGAAGGGCGATCTGCAGCGCGGCGCTCATGCGGGCGGATATCCGTAGGTCGGGCGTTCGGAGAGGGGGTGGGACGGGCGGCGCCCCTTGAGGGGGCGCGCGGCCTCAGATCGTCCAGGGCGCCGGCGCGTCCGCCGCGATGCCGTAGCGGCGGATGGCGTCTGCCACGGTGGCGCGCGGCACGCTGCCGGCCTCGGCGAGGGCGTGCAGGGCGGCGATGACGACGTGCTGCCGGTCGACCTCGAAGAACCGACGGAGCGCGTTGCGGGTGTCGCTGCGGCCGAACCCGTCGGTGCCGAGGGCGACGAAGCGCGCGCCGACATAGGAGGCGATCAGCTGCGGGTAGGCCCGGACGTAGTCGCTCGCCGCGACGATCGGCGCCGTGCCCGGCAGCAGCGCCGCCACGTGGCTGACCGGCGCCTCGGCCTCCGGGTTGAGCATCGCCTGCCGCTCGACCTCGCGGGCGTCGCGGGCCAGCTCGCTGAAGCTCGTCACGCTGAACACCTCGGCCGCGACGCCGAAATCCTGCGCGAGCAGCGCCGCCGCGGCGATCACCTCTGGCAGGATCGCCCCGGAGCCGAGGAGCCGCACGGCGGCGCTCCCCGCCTCAGGCCCCGACAGCCGGTACATGCCCTTCAGGATCCCGGCCTCCGCCCCGTGCGGCATGGAGGGCTGGGCGTAGTTCTCGTTCATCGCCGTGAGGTAGTAGAAGGCGTCCTCGCCCTCCTCCATCATCGCCCGGGCGCCCCGGTCGACGATCACCGCCATCTCGTACGCGAAGGCCGGGTCGTAGGCCCGGCAGTTCGGGATCGCGGCCGCCTGCATGTGGCTCGACCCGTCCTGGTGCTGCAGGCCCTCGCCGCCGAGCGTCGTGCGGCCGGCCGTGGCGCCGATCAGGAAGCCGCGGGCCCGCTGGTCGGCCGCCGCCCAGATCAGGTCGCCGACCCGCTGGAAGCCGAACATCGAGTAGTAGATGTAGAACGGCAGCATCGAGAGGCCGTGGACGCTGTAGGACGTGGCCGCCGCCGTCCAGGACGAAATCGCCCCGGCCTCGGTGATGCCTTCCTCCAGAAGCTGTCCGTCCCGGGCCTCGCGGTAGTAGAGCATCGAGCCGGCATCCTCGGGCTCGTAGAGCTGCCCCTGCGGCGCGTAGATCCCGACCTGCCGGAACAGGTTGGCCATGCCGAAGGTCCGCGCCTCGTCGGCGACGATCGGCACGATGCGCGGCCCGAGATCCTTGTGCTTCAGGAGATTGCCGAACAGGCGCACCACCGCGGTGGTGGTCGACATCTCCTTGCCGCCGGCCTCGAGGGCGAAGCCCGCGTAGGTCGAGAGCGCCGGAACCGCGACGGTCGGCGCCGTGCGGCGGCGGGCCGGCAGGACGCCGCCGAGCATCTCGCGGCGCTCGCGCAGGTAGCGCATCTCGGCGCCGTCCTCGGCCGGCTTGTAGAAGGCCAGGCCCTCCACCTGGGCGTCCGACAGCGGCAGGGCGAACCGGTCGCGGAAGGCGCGCAGCGCGTCGACGTCGAGCTTCTTGGCCTGGTGGGCGGTCATGCGCGACTCACCCGCGCCGCCCATGCCGTAGCCCTTCTTGGTCTTGGCCAGGATCACCGTGGGCCGGCCCTTGGTGGCCTTGGCGGCCGCGAAGGCCGCGTAGAGCTTGCGGAAGTCGTGGCCGCCGCGCTTCAGCCGGTCGACGTCGGCGTCCGACATGTGGGCGACGAGCTCGCGCACCTCCGGATCCTCGCCGAAGAAGTGGGCGAGGTTGTAGGCGCCGTCCTTGGCGCCCAGCGTCTGGTACTTGCCGTCGACCGTCTCGGCGAAGCGGCGCAGCAGGGCGTGGTTGGTGTCGCGGGCGAAGATCCCGTCCCACTCCGAGCCCCAGAGCACCTTGATGACGTTCCAGCCGGCGCCGCGGAACAGGCTCTCCAGCTCCTGGATGATCTGGCCGTTGCCGCGCACCGGCCCGTCGAGCCGCTGCAGGTTGCAGTTGATCACGAAGGTCAGGTTGTCGAGGTTCTCGCGCGCCGCCAGGGCGAGGCCGCCGATCGATTCGGGCTCGTCCATCTCGCCGTCGCCGAACACGCCCCAGACGTGGCGGCCGCCGGTGTCGGCGAGGCCCCGGTCGCCGAGGTAGCGCATGAACCGCGCCTGGTAGACCGCGTGGATCGGGCCGATGCCCATGGAGCCGGTCGGGACCTGCCAGAAATCCGGCATCAGCCAGGGATGCGGGTAGGAGCACAGCCCGTCGCCGGCGATCTCCTGGCGGTAGTGCTTCAGCTGCTCCTCGGAGAGGCGGCCCTCGAGGAAGGCCCGCGCGTAGACGCCCGGCGCCGAGTGCGGCTGGAAATAGACGAGGTCGCCGTCCGCGCCGCCCTTGAAGAAGTGGTTGAACCCGACCTCGAACAGCTCCGCCGCCGAGGCGTAGCTCGCCACGTGGCCGCCGAGCTCGCCGTAGGCCATGTTGGCGCGCACCACCATGGCGAGCGCGTTCCAGCGCATGATCGAGGTCAGGCGCTCCTCGATGTCGAGGTCGCCGGGGTAGCGCGGCTGCTTCTCCAGCGCGATCGTGTTCCGGTAAGGCGAGTAGGGCAGGGCCTCGTCGAGGATGCCAATCTCCTTCGAGCGCCGCTCCAGGCGGTCGAGGATGAAGCGGGCCCGGGCCGCGCCCTCGGTGCGGAAGACCGATTCCAGCGCGGCGAGCCAGTCCTGGGTCTCGGCCGGGTCGTGATCGACCTCGGCGGACCGCGCGATCGTGGCTTTCGGCGGTATGGCGTTCATCGGCGCGGCCTCCCTGGCTGGCGCGATCATACGGGGATCGCTGCGGCGGGACATGCCGAATATTTGCTGCAATGCCCCAGCAGGCGGATTGATATTCCGCGACGCCGACGATAGGCGGCAAATCATGCCGGGTCGTGGCGGTGGCTGTCGGATCTCGCGAGGCTGCGCGAAGCGGCTCGAGACCGGAGACAGAACCCATGCCCGCACGTCCGGCCACCCTCGACGCCGCGAGCCTGCGCATCCTCGAATGCCTGCAGCAGGACAGCGAGATCAGCATCGCGGACCTCGCCGAGCGGGTGGGCCTGTCGACGTCGCCGTGCTGGCGGCGCGTCAACGACCTGAAGGAGGCGGGGGTGATCCGCGGCTGCGTGGCGGTGGTCGACCCGCTGAGTCTCGGGCTCGCGGTCAACGTGTTCGTCCACGTGTCGCTGGAGAAGCAGACCCAGGCCGCGCTCCGGGCGTTCGACGAGGCGGTGCGCGGCCGCCCGGAGGTGATGGAGTGCTACCTGATGAGCGGCGAGGCCGACTACATGCTCCGGGTCGTGGTCGAGGATCTGGGCCAGTACCAGAAGCTCGTCCTCGATCACCTCACACGCATCCCCGGCGTGGCCAACATCCGCTCGAGCTTCGCCCTGGGGCAGGTGAAGTACACCACCGCCCTGCCGCTGGGGCATCTGACCCGCTGAGCCGGATCGGTACAGCGTGTCCGGATGCGGGCCCGATCGGCCAAGACGGTTTCCGCTTGAAGCCCTCGGGCGGTGTCCTCACCGTCATCACGAGCACAGCGAGGTGACCCGGGACCGCGCGATCTCGGTCGTCGCGCCGACTGGATGGCTTCGCTCCGCTCGCAAGGACGGTGCTGTGGGGACTTGCCTCAAAGTGCGGAAGGCCGGGATGGCCGCGTCGCGCGAGAGGAATGGTGGAGCCTAACGGGATCGAACCGATGACCTCTTCCATGCCATGGAAGCGCTCTCCCAGCTGAGCTAAGGCCCCATATTTTTAACAGCGGTTCGCGTCCCGGGGCGGGCCGCGTCGCGCGAGGGTGGGATGGTGGAGCCTAACGGGATCGAACCGATGACCTCTTCCATGCCATGGAAGCGCTCTCCCAGCTGAGCTAAGGCCCCACTTTTTCACCCACCGCGGTTTGGGTACCGCGGGGTCTCGCCGCTCCGGGTCGCGGCCGGCGAGGCCGGTTCTATAGGCGGCTCGGATCGCGGACTCAACCCCCTTTTTACGCTCCCGCCGGGGGTTTTTTGCAGGGGGTTCCGGTCGGGGAGGCGGAGGCCGCCTCAGCCCTCCTCGTCGTTCTCGATATCGCCGTCGATCAGGTCGGAGACGTCGTCGTCGCCGGAATCCTCTTCCTCCAGGAAGGTGTCGTCGTCGGAGGAATCCCCGTCCTCGACCGTCTCGTCCTCGGGCGTCGGATCCGCGTCGTCCTCGGCGGCTTCGACCTCGTCGAGGGAGACCATTTCCGGCCCCTTCTCGTCCGTCTCGTCCTCATCGTCGGTGTTGGCCGGGGCCCGCGACAGCGTTGGGGGCGCCGCACGGCTGGAGGTGGCCACCGCCTGATAGGTCGCGCCGCATTTCGGGCAGACGGCGGGATCGCGGGCGAGGTCGTAGAACTTCGCGCCGCAGCTCATGCACTGGCGCTTCAAGCCAAGTTCCGGTCGGGCCACGGGCGGACACCTCGTCGTCAGTACTGTCTCGGGGGAGGCGCCCCGTTAGTCGCGGTGATGGCCCCTGTCAATCGAGCCCGCGCAGGGCGTTCCGGGCGGCGCGCACCGGTGGCCGGCGTCCGGGGATCGGCGCGGGCAACGGATGGATGACGGCGGGCGGTGCTCGTGTTAACCGCGCGGCGATCTCACCATCCGATTGCAGCGCCGCGGCACGGCCGCGCGACGCGCCGGATCCAGGCCCACGTCTCAGAGCCCGAACGGACGTCCCGTGTCGCACGATTCGAGTCCCCAGCCCCTCACCGCCGCGCCGGGCGCCCCGCTGCGCGGCCGCCTGCGCCCGCCCGGCGACAAGTCGATCTCGCACCGGTCCATGATCCTCGGCCTGCTCAGCCAGGGCGAGACGCGGGTCGAAGGGCTGCTGGAGGGCGACGACGTCCTGCGCACCGCCGCCGCCGCGAAGGCGCTCGGGGCGGGCGTCGAGCGCCTCGGGCCCGGAAGCTGGCGGGTCCGGGGCGTCGGCATCGGCGGCCTCGGCGATCCGGCCGACGTGCTCGATTTCGGCAATGCCGGCACCGGCTCCCGGCTGATGATGGGTGTGGTCGGCGGACAGCCGGTGACCGCGACCTTCGACGGCGACGCCTCGCTGCGCTCGCGGCCGATGCGCCGCATTCTCGACCCGCTCATCCGGATGGGCACGCAGGTCCTCGCCGAGGCCGAGGGCGGCCGGGTGCCCCTGACACTGCGGGGTCCCAGGGAGGCGATCCCGATCACCTACGAGACCCCGGCGGCCTCGGCGCAGATCAAGTCGGCGGTGCTGCTGGCCGGCCTCAACGCCCCCGGCGTCACCACTGTGATCGAGGCGGCCGCGACCCGCGACCACACCGAGCGGATGCTGCGCCTGTTCGGCGCCGCGGTCAGCGTCGAGCCGCACGGTCCGGGCGGCCACGGCCGCAAGGTCGCGCTGACGGGCCAGCCGACGCTGCGCGGCACCGACGTGGTGGTGCCGGCCGACCCGTCCTCGGCGGCGTTCCCTCTGGTGGCGGCGCTGATCGTGCCCGGCTCCGACGTGGTGATCGAGGGCGTGATGATGAACCCGCTGCGCATCGGGCTGATCACGACGCTCTTGGAGATGGGCGCGCAGATCGAGCGCGTGGCCGAGCGGGAGGAGGGCGGCGAGACCGTGGCCGACCTGCGCGTGCGCGCGAGCCGCCTGACCGGCGTCGACGTCCCGGCCGAGCGGGCGCCCGCGATGATCGACGAGTACCCGGTGCTGGCGGTGGCGGCGAGCTTCGCCGAGGGTCGGACCCGGATGAACGGTCTGCACGAGCTGCGGGTGAAGGAATCGGACCGCCTCGCCGCCGTGGCGGCCGGGCTCGCGGCCAACGGCGTTCGCCACACGGTCGAGGGCGACGACCTCGTTGTCGAGGGTGACGGCGCGGCGGCGCCCGGCGGCGGGACGGTCGCGACCCATCTCGACCACCGCATCGCCATGGCGTTCCTGGTGATGGGGCTCGCGGCGCGGGATCCGGTGACGGTGGATGACGGCGCGATGATCGCCACGAGCTTCCCGAGCTTCCTTCCGACCATGCACGCCCTCGGCGGCCGGATCGAGGCGTGACCGCCATGCCGCTCGTCATCGCGATCGACGGACCGGCCGCGTCCGGCAAGGGCACCCTCGCCAAGCGTCTGGCCGACCATTACGGCCTGCCGCATCTCGATACCGGGCTCCTCTACCGGGCCGTGGCTCTGGCGCTGATCGATGCCGGCCTGTCGCTGGACGATGGCGCGGCCGCGGCGCGGGCGGCCCAGGCCCTCGACGCCGACCGGCTCGACGATCCGCGCCTGCGCGAGCGAGCCATGGGCGAGGCAGCCTCCCGCGTGTCGTCGGTGCCCGAGGTCCGCGCCGGCCTGCTCGCGTGGCAGCGCCGCTTCGCCGCCGACCCGCAGGGGGCGGTGCTCGACGGGCGCGACATCGGCACGGTGGTCTGCCCCGAGGCCTCGGTGAAGCTGTTCATCACCGCCTCGTCCGAGGAGCGCGCCCGCCGTCGCCACCGGGAGCTGGCCGGCCGCGGCGACGCGGCGACCTTCGCGGCGATCCTGGCCGACATCGAGGCCCGCGACGCCCGGGACGCCTCGCGCAGCGCCGCGCCCCTGCGCATGGCCGACGACGCGGTCCGCCTCGACACCACCGAACTCGACGCGGACGCGGCCTTCGACGAGGCCCGGGGCATCGTGGAGCGGACCCGCGGCGACGCGGCCTGAGGGTTGTCCACCTCCCTCGTGTTGACCCCCCGGGCCCGCTCACCTATTGCGGACGCGCCGTCCCCGACGGGCCGCCGCGCGGCCCGGGACGCGAGCGCGTAGCTCAGCTGGTAGAGCAACGGACTTTTAATCTGTAGGTCCTGGGTTCGAGTCCCAGCGCGCTCACCATCCTCCCGGAAGAATCAGACTTTTCGAGCAGCCTGACAATTCGGTGCTTTCCCGCGGGGAGCCCGGGTCGCACAGGGGTGGCACTCTGCGGTCCGAGCCGGCCCGAGCCCGTGACAGCCCCGGACCGCCATCGGTGGCGGCCCCCTGACCGAGCCCGAGCATCCCGCTCGCGGGCCGCGTCGCGTATCGGCGCGGTTCCCGCGCTGGTGAGATCAGGCGCTCCCCCGTCCCGTGAGCCGATCGGGGCGGGCTGAGCGGATCACCTGCCGAGCGACGGACCACCTGACGTGCCGCCGGTTCCAGGAGGGCCGCCGGTCGGCGTGCCGCCGATGTTCACGCCCGGCGTCGTGCCGGGCACGGGTGTGTTGCTGGGGTTGGCCTCATTGCCGCGAGTGATCGGGCTCGGGCCAAGATCTCGGGCGCCAGGGGTTGCCCCACCCGTGCTGGACGGCGGTGTCACGCCGGTGTTGCCGGCACCTCCCGTGACCACCTGGGCTGCGGCGGGGCCGGCCAGGACGAGACTGAGGGTGCCGGCGAGCGCCATCGTGGTGCGGGTCATGCGGTTGTCCGTGCTGCTGCAGCACTGGAACGGTCGAGGTGCGGCGAAGTTCGACTGCGCAGCCGCGAAGGCGTGACGGTGAGGCGGAGCACGGCATCACCACGGTGCCGCCAACGTCTGCGGGCGTTCGGCGCATGCCGTGGTCGAAGTCGGCCCCGGCCCTGTGCAGGACAGCATCGTGCAGGCCGCCCTGGTGCACGCAGCGCGGCTTTTTGCCGAGGCCGGCGTGCAGGCCTGCCGTGTAGCGGTTGAAGCCTATGCCATCGCTGTGACGAGCGTCAGGACGGTAGATAAGTCAGCCAGGGTCCCGTCGAGAGCGACGGCGGCGCGGATGAAGGCGTGCATCGGCGCAGCTCCCAGCGCGTCCGCTTCGGTGCGGTAGTCCAGAGATGCCTGGTGCGCAGGGGTGCTGCAGTGTCGCGGCGCGCGCATGGGTAATCTACACGCCCTGGGTTCGCGTCTCCGCGCGCTCACCCCATCCGCGAGCGTCCCTCCCGATACCCGGCGCGGTTGCCGTTCCGCCCACACGAATATCGGAACCCCTGGTTGCGCTTTGGGTTGGGCTCCCAACGCAACTGCGAAGGAGTCACCGATGCGCAAGCTCGCTCTCATCTCCGCCGTCACCCTGTCCCTCGGCGCGCTCGGCGCCACCGGCGCCCAGGCGCAGGGCTATGGCTACGGTTACGGCGGCCACCACGGCTACGGCTACGGCCGCGGCTACGATCGCGGCTACGGCCCGCGGCGCGATTTCGGCTCCCGGCGTCACCGCGGTTTGTCGACCGGGGCCGCGGTCGGCCTCGGCATCGCGGGCGCGGCCGCCGGTGCCGCCGCGGCGGGCGCCTTCGATCGGGGCCCGGGCTATTACGGCCGCGGCTACTGAGCCGTCGCACGTCCTGACGGACCAGAGCCCCGCCGCATCGCGGCGGGGCTCTCGCTATTCGAGGCGCCCGCCAGGGGCTCAGCGCAGCCAGCGACGGATCCGCTCGCGGAGCGTCGGGCTGACGGCCCGGCGCGCCCGCGCCGCCGCGAAGCGATCGATGCGGATCCGGTCGTTCGGAACCTGTCGCAGGAACCGCTCGGCGATCTCGAAGATCACGATGTCGGGCCGGACGTCCTCGACGTAGGCCCAGTCGATATTCGCCGACCAGATCGCGTGAACCTCCCCGAAGGTCTCGGCCAGCATCGCGGTGAGGCGGGCACCCGGGCTGTAGATGTAGGAATCGCCGAACAGCACCACCCGCCGCGGGTCCGGCGCTTCCTTGTTCCCCAGGACGACGCGGGATCCGACGAACAGTCCGCGCGCACGCACGGCCCGTCCCGATTCCCGCACCGCCACCAGCGCGTTCGCGTCGGTCCGCACCGCGCGCCGCGGGAAGTCGTAGGCGACGTAGGCCTCGTCGACCGGGGGGACGAGCTTCTCGCCGAGATCGAAGGTGAAGCGCTCGGTCACGCTGGTTCCGGCGAAGACGTGCGCGGCGGCCGGCGCGTCCAGGGCCTCGCAGAGCGCGCGGTACGCCGTCAGGTAGCCCCGGTAGGTCCAGTGCGTGTCCGTCCGCAGGTAGACGGGCTCCTCGACCCGCGCCGCCAGGAGCGGCGTCTGCAGGTCGACCATCGGGGCCCCGCTGTTCCCGGCGACCAGCCGGGCGAGCCGGATCCCCGGCGGATCGTCGAGTCCCGGGAAGGGGCGACCGAGCAGGTCCGGATAGATCGCCAGCTTGTCGGGGACGACGGTGTGCACGTGCCGGATCCCGAGGCCGTCGAGGCGGCGCGCCCGCCGTCCGATGAGCCGCGTCCAGCGCTTCAGGATCCGCCGCGAGGTCGCGGTCTCGCCGTAGAAGGCTTCGACCTCGCGGGCGCGTCCGACCCAGTACAGCCAGCCATCGTGTCCCACGGCCACGCCGTTGCCGCTCGTCTTCACAGGTTCCGGCCTCCCGCCGCCCGCGACCCCGTCGAGGACGCTGGGCTCCCGCCTCGACGGATCTGCGCGGGATTGCAACCCCTGCGCCGCGGGGAGGCGCGGCCCCGTGCCGGCAGGTCGAGGCGTGCAATGCGTGAGCGCCTTCGCGGGCGCTCCGCGGCGCGCGGCCCTTTTTCGCGCGGGCACCGGCCGCGCGGTGAACTTTATGGCCGCGCCGCGGGTACTTCCGTCAGGCGCACCCTCCGCGCGGCGTTGCGAAAAAGGGCCGGTTCATGTCCGCGCTTGTCATGTCCATCGGCTGCGGCCTCGTTCTCGCGGGGTTCGCGGCCGAGAAGTTCGCCGAGCATCGCTGGCTCGCGGCGAGCCGTCCGGCGCCGCTCGACACCCTCGCGGTCCTGGCCCTCGCGCTGCCGGCCGTCGGGCTCACGTTGATGGCGACGCTCGCGGTCTGAGCTCGGCGGCCCCCCGTCTCACACCGCGTCGCCGCAGAACAGGACGCCGACCGTCCGCTCCTTGCGCCAGACGAGCTGGACCGCGTAGCGCATCTCGGCGCTCGCCAACACGAGGTCGAACACGTCCTCCAGCAGCACCGCCTGCGAACCGAGGAATTCCAGCATCGCGCCGCGATCGGAGATGTTCTTGACCTGGCAGGGATAGCGAGCGCCGTCCCGATGTTGGGCGAAGGCCAGCAGGGCGGTGGATTTCCGCTCGGTCGCCCGGCGTTCCACGAAGGCGGCAGGGGGGCTGGCGTTGCGGGACACGGCCGAATTTCCTGCCCAGGTCGGCCGGTATGGCGCGATATCAGTAAAAAATGCGCCGGATTTGCTAACATGTTATTGATGATCGGCTCCGGCGCCAGAGAACAGCAAGTCGCGTCCGGTCTATCGATCCACTCTCCGGTATTCACCGCCGGTCTTCCCGCGGCGGTCCCTCGCCGGCCTTGATGAAGCGGCCGATCAGGAGACCGAGCGGGATCGACACCAGGAACCATGTGCGCAGGAATTTCAGGGCGGTCATCGGATCCCTCCAGGGGGTGACGGGCGTCATATCCGCGGCGATCCGGGGCCGGCGTCGCCGATGCGATCCTGAAACCTATCTGGTCGATCGGGCGGCCTCTGCCAGTGCGTTCCCGGGAGAGGCCGTGCCGAGAGGACGTCCGGAGACGATCATGCGCAACCGCCCCGGCACGGCCCTGTTGGCGTTCCTCGCGATCGGCCTGCCGACGCTCGCCGGCGCCGAGGCGCCCGCACAGCCGCCCCGTGACGCGCCCGCGCCCGCGCCGGATCCGGCTTCCGCACCGCAGCCGTGGCCGCCGAACTTCTCGCGCAGCGTGCAGGGGACGGGGGTGCCCGGTCTGGACGGCGGCCACGTCTTCCTCTGGAACCGCCCGCAGGGCTTCGATCCGGTCTCGACCCTGCGGGTCGACCGGCACGTGCCGGAAGGGTCGGGGGAGGCCACCCACACCTACAAGGCGCTCTGGGCGCTCGGGTCCACCGGCCCGCACAATGCCGGCTACGAGTGGACGATCACGGGCGAGCTGCACAACCGCGCCCTCGCCAGCACGGGTGCGCAGAACGTCGCCGTCAACGGCACGATCTTCAAGGAACCCAACGGGTTGGGACCGGTCGGGCCCTCCTGGGCCGGGAACTTCAACTGTGTCGACATGACCGACGAGGCCGATCCTGTGGCCTCCTGCATCGGCGCCGAGATCGACGTCTCGGCGCAGTCCCCGACCACTGACCGCAACCGCCAGCGGGTCGGTCTGCAGATCTCCACCGGCGGCGTGCCCGGCGCCCATACCGGCTACGGGATCCTCATGGGCAACCTCACCGGCTCCATCACCGACCGGGCGATCTCGTTCCAGGGGGAGGGCACCTACGGCATCGGGATCGACGCCGCCGCCGCGCGCTTCACCGGCGTCCCGATGCTGCTCGCGGCCGGGCAGGCGATCGGGCTAGACGGCGACCGCGAGGGCGGCTTCTCGCGCAGCCTCGGCTTCGACGGGCGCGATCTGGTCTACGGTACGGCGGCCGGGCCGGTCGTGCGCGTGAGCGACAGCGGGCAGATCCAGGCCGCCTCCCTCCGCGAGAGCCTGCCGCGGCCGCCCGCGAGCAGCCGCGCGCCCTGCACACCCGGAGACCACGCTTGGGACGAGGCGTACGAGTACCGCTGCGTCGCGCCCGACCGCTGGAAGCGCGCGGCGCTCAGCGATTGGTGAGCGCCGCCGTCCGTCGTCAGCGGTCGAGGATGCGCACCACCGCGCGGGTGTCGGGATCGACGACCACGATCTTGTCGCCCGGCGCCACGAAGTAGCCGAATCGGCGCAGGCGCGGGTTCGGGGCCTCCGTGAAGGGCGCGAGCCGCACGTCGGGCGGCACGATGCTGCCAGGCCGCAGAGGGATCGATCCGACGATCGGTCCGGGGCCTACCGGCCTGCGCACGATGTAGTCGCGCACCACGACGTCGTCGTCGGGGCCGAATTCGTCGGGTGTCACGATCACCGCCTGCGCGAAGGCGGAGCCGGTGAACAGTGCGGCGAACCCGAGGGCTGCGGCGAGGCTGGCGCGGGTCGACATGGCGGACTCCCGTGGTGCCCGGGCATGAATTCCCGGGCCGCCGGAAACATCAGGGTCCGCGCTTCGGTTCCCGTCCGGGGCGCTCAGCGGCCGACCTGGCCGGCCTCCGCGAGGGGGACCGGCGACCAGCGGGTCAGCTGGACGTAACCGTCGACTGCCGCCACCACGACGTGGCGGCGGTGGCGGTGCACCACCGCCCCGGGCGTGTGCGCGTGGCGCTCCTGCCACCCTTGCGCCTCCGCCACGAAGACCCGGGCATCCCCGAGCCGCGCGATCGTCTCGACCGTGCCGAAGGCCCGCACCCGGCGCAGGACCGTCTCGACGTCCTGCCGGAAGTCGAGCGTTCGGTCTGCATCGGTGGCGCGCGGCCAGTAGGAGCCGTCGCCCTGCGGCTCGGAGCGCCGCCAGCGGTTGGGCAGGTCGCGGCCGAGGGGGCCCGCGGCGAGGCGGCGCGCCGCCATCTGGCACTTGGCGAGCAGCGTCTCGTGGCTCTCGCGGGGGCTGAGGGCGAAGATCTCCTGTGCCAGGATATCGCCGGTGTCGAACCCGTCGGCGAGCACGTGGGCGGTCATGCCCCAGGTCTCGTAGCGGTCGAGGACGGCCCGGAACAGCGGGTAGGGGCCCCGGCCCGTCGGGAGCGGGGAGGGGTGGAAGTTGAGGCCGTAGGCGGCGCGGCCCTTCCAGCCCTTGATGAGCCAGGGATAGCCCGCGACCACGAGCGCCCAGTCCCGGCCGTGCTCGGCCTGCAGCGCCTCGATGTCCCGCTCGCGGATCCGGGAGAGCTGGATCGGCAGCCGCAGGGATCGGGCGCGGGCGACGATGACCTCGTTATGGTCGTAGACCCCGTCGCAGGGGCGCGTGAACAGCTTCACCGGCGTCCAGCCGGCGTCCAGCAGTCCCTCGAAGACCCCGCCGAGGAAGTCGATGCCGGCGAACGCGAACTTCATGCTTGCCGCCTGCGACCTTGTGCACGTGGAGGGCGCGGATCCGCCGCCTGCCCGGCGGCGTCCCCGGCCTTACCTTGAATGGGCCGATGTCGGTGGCAAGGGGGAACAGCGTGGTTCGGGTGAGCATCGACGGCGGGACCGGGGGCATCGTCCGCGCCGCGACCCGCGCCCGCGCCGCGGATGGCATCCGCTCCGCCCGGCCCGGCGCGGTCTGAGGCATGGCCGGGAGACGCCGCGGCGCCGCCGCAACGTCCGGAACGCTGCGCTTCGTCCTCGGCGATCAGCTGACCCGCCGGGTGTCGAGCCTCGTCGACCTCGATGCCGAGCGCGACGTCGTGCTGATCGTCGAGGTCCGGGACGAGGCGACCTACGTCCGTCACCACAAGCAGAAGATCGCCTTCCTGTTCGCCGCCATGCGCCACTTCGCGGCCGAGCTGGAGGCGGAAGGCCTCGCGGTCGACTACGTGCGCCTGGCCGACGCCGGCAACACGGGCAGCTTCACCGGCGAGCTGGAGCGCGCCGTCGCGCGCCACCGGCCGGAGCGGGTCGTGGTGACCGAGCCGGGCGAGTGGCGCGTCTGGGAGATGATGCAGGACTGGCGCGAGACCCTGGAGGTCCCGGTCGAGATCCGCGCCGACAACCGCTTCCTGTGCCCGCGGGCGGATTTCGCCCGCTGGGCGGAGGGCCGGCATCATCTGCGTATGGAGACCTTCTACCGGGGCATGCGGCGCCGGACCGGCCTCCTGATGGACGACGGCGAGCCCGCGGGCGGCCGCTGGAACTACGATCCCGAGAACCGCAAGCGCCTGCCCAGGGGCCATCGCCCCCCGGACCGGATCGGCTTCCAGCCCGATTCCGTGACGCGCGAGGCCATCGCCCTCGTGGAGGCGGAGTTCGGCGACCATTTCGGCGATCTCACGGGCTTCTCCTGGCCGGTGACCCGGGCCGACGCCCTCGCGGCGCTCCGGCACTTCCTGGCCGACGCCCTGCCGACCTTCGGCGACTATCAGGACGCGATGAAGACCGGCGCGCCGTTCCTGTACCACGCGCTCCTGTCGCCCGCCCTCAACGCCGGGCTGCTCACCGCCGAGGAGGTGTGCTGGGCCGCCGAGCGCGCCTACCGCGACGGCGCGGCGCCGCTCCACTGCGTCGAGGGCTTCATCCGGCAGATCCTCGGCTGGCGGGAATACGTGCGCGGCCTCTACTGGGCGCGGATGCCCGCCTACCGGGACAGCAACGCCCTCGGCGCGGGCCGCGACCTGCCGTGGTTCTACTGGTCGGGTGAGACGGCGCTGAACTGCGTCGCGCAGGTCGTCGCGGAGACGCGCGCCCACGCCTACGCCCACCACATCCAGCGCCTGATGGTCACCGGCAACTTCGCCCTCATCGCCGGCCTCGACCCGGCGCAGGTTGAGGAATGGTACCTGATCGTGTTCGCAGACGCCTACGAATGGGTCGAACTGCCCAACGTCCACGGCATGGTGCTGTGGGCCGACGGCGGCGTCATGGGCTCGAAGCCCTACGCGGCCTCGGGTGCCTACATCGACCGGATGTCCGACTACTGCGCGTCCTGCGCGTACGACGTGAAGGTCAAGGCCGGGCCGGACGCCTGCCCGTTCAACTATCTCTACTGGAACTTCCTCATCGAGAACGAGGACCGGCTGGCGGGCAATCAGCGCCTGGCCATGCCGTACCGGACGCTCCGCGGCCTCGGCGACGGGCGCCGCGCCGAGATCCGCCGCGACGCCGCCGCGTTCCTCGACGCCCTCGAGGCCCGACCGGCGGCCGATCAGAGGGGCGACCAGACCGACAGGGTCACGTAGGGGCAGGCCCGACCCCGGCCGCTCTCGGACTGGAGGCCCGCCGACGCCCGGAAGCTGTACCGGCCGAGGGCGAAGTCGGTGCCGTGGAGGCCGAAACTCCACTTCGCGTAGCCGGTCCCGTCCGTGTAGAGCGCGGCCTCGGGGCCGAGATAGGTCTCCCAGAACCGGTAGCCCCAGGCGAGGCGCGCCCACAGGCTGTCGCGGGTCGAACCCGCGACGGCACTGGCCTGCAGCAGCGTCGCCTCGGTCGGGCGCGCCCAGACCTCGCCGTGCAGTCGCACCCCGAACCGGGTCGGGAGGGCGTCGCGCTGCGGTCCCGCGATCAGCACCTCCCGCGCGATCTCGGGCCCGGCATAGGCCGCGACCACGCCCCAGTCGAAGAACCACTGGTAGCCGGCGAGAGCGGCGGCGGCGACGGTGTAGCGCACGCGGGGGCCGTCCGCCCCGCGCTCCGCGCGCCCTCCGCCACCGGCGCTCGCCACCGCGGCGAAGCCCTCCTGCGCGAGGGACGTGAGGCCGGCCTTCGCCCCGACGGTCAGGAAGGTGTCGCCGCCGGCGTCGAGGCTGCCGAACAGCAGCGTGTCGATCTCGCTGGCGCGGGCCGGGCTCGCGATACCCGCCAGTCCCGAGAGCACCGTCGCGATCGCGGACGCGCGACCACTGATCTTCTGGGCGAGGCGCCGCGTCGGCACAGTCGATCCTCCCGCGTCGAAGGATCACGGTAAGGTAAAATTAACCGCGTTGCACCGGCGCGTGGCCCGAGATCCCCGGATTTTTCCGAACCCGGGCCCGATCGACCTTCTGGACGGCACGCAATGCTGTCGAAGGTCGCGCCACGGGCCGCGCGATGCTTGCGGGAATTTTGCGGGCCCTTGGCCGCGCATCCGCCCGCCGGGCGCCATCGCGCTGTCGCGAATCTGCCGTGCTTGGCGTGCCAGATGTTCTCGGCTAGAGCCCCCGCGGGAAAGCGAAGGTTGGCAGATCCTTGACCTCCGGTGCACGAACGTCGGACGTCCTCACCGTGCTGGCGAGCCAGGAGGGCGAGCGCCTCACCGTGGGCGACATCGTCGCGGTCCTGCGGGACCGTGCCTTCGCGCTGCTCGTGGTCCTGCTCGGGCTACCGAACTGCCTGCCCATGCCACCGCCGATCCCGCTGATCTGCGGCCTGCTCCTGCTCCTCGTGGCGATCCAGATCGCCGCCGGGATGTCGGCGCCGTGGCTGCCGCGGATGCTCCTCGGCCGCTCGATCGCCCTGACGGATGTCCGGCGCGCCGTCACCCGCGCGGTGCCGATCCTGCGCCGTCTGGAGCGCTGGTCGCGCCCCCGCGTCAGCGTGTTCGAGACCGCGCTCGGCATGCGCGGCATGGGGATCGTCCTGCTCGCCCTGGCGCTGGCACTGATCGTGGCCGCGCCCATCGTCGGGCAGATCCCGCTCGGTCTCGCGGTCTGCCTGGTCGGGCTCGGTCTCGTCGAGCGCGACGGTCTCGTCGTCTTGGGCGGCCTCGTGATCGGGATGTTCGGCGTCGTCATCAACGCCGGCTTCGCCTACGCGGTCATCGCCGGGATCGTCGGCCTGTTGAACCTCTGAGGGCGCCTCAGAGGCGGTAGCGGATCTGGTCGGTCCAGAAGCGCTCCAGGCGGGTGAGGGCCTGGTTCAGGCGGTTGAAGTCCTCCTCCGAGATCCCGCCGATCGGCGTGATCGTCCGGGCATGCTTGTCGTAGAGCCCCTGGATGATCTCGTGGACCTGGCGGCCCTTGTCGGTCAGGCTGATCCGGACGGAGCGCCGGTCGGTCTTCGAGCGGGCGTGGTGGAGGTAGCCGGCCTCGACCAGCTTCTTCACGTTGTACGAGACGTTGGAGCCCAGGTAGTAGCCCTTGGTCCGCAGCTCGCTCGCGGTCAGCTCCTTGTCGCCGATGTTGTAGAGGAGCAGCGCCTGGACGCTGTTGACGTCCTCGCGGCCGCGGCGCTCGAACTCGTCCTTGATCACGTCGAGGAGCCGGCGGTGCAGCCGCTCCACGAGGTGGAGCGCCTCGAGGTACGAGCCCTTCGCGGAGGCGGCCTCCTCGGGAGCCTCGATCTGCGCGACACGGGCGTTCTGGGTCTTCATCTCTGCCTCGCCATCCGATGATCCGGCACCCGTTCGATGCGGCGCCGTTGATGATGGCTAAGCTAGAGCCCGGGAATGAAAGGCGATTTAAGCGACAGGATGAATTCGCGATTTACTCTTCGCGGTAAAGACAAACTGAATGAAGATAAGAACGGTTCGTTCACCGTGCTTCCTGCGCGGCCAGCCAGGACAGCAGGAAGTACAGCGTCACAACACAGCCCCCGAATACGAGAAGCGGCACCGATAACGGCAAGAGTTGCGGTGTCAGGACCGCGAGCGTCATCGCCGACGTGACGGCGAGCAACCAGATCACGCCGCCCCAGGCGCTCGTGAGCCACAATCCGATCGCCGCCGCCGCGTCGATCACCGCGAAGTACACGATCGCGGACTGGCGGCCGAAGGGCTCGGCCTCGAAGGGGCGGACGCCCGGTAGCACGTCGAGGATCGTCGCCCAGGCGAAGACGCTCTTCAGCAGCCAGACGAGCGCCGTGAGCCGCATGAACCAGATCAGCACCGTGTCCCACGTGCCGGGCGTCGGTCCCTGGACGCGCTCGATGCGGTCGCTGGGGATGCCGCCCGGCCTCGGCGTCTTGCGCCGGATCGGAAGGTAGCCGGGCACTATCGGGGGCTCGCGGGGGTGAGGGGCCGGTTCTTGCGGCGGTTCATGCGGGAAGGGCCGGGATCCTGATCGATCGGACGGGGTCGCCGGGTTGAAGCGGTTCCGCCGTCCTGCGTCAACGGTCGGGTTTCGTCGCGCCAGTTCGGTGTGGTAGTCGAACGCCTCCGGCGCACGGGCGCCGCGCGATCCGCGGCGTGGTCCGCGCGAACGGTAGCGAAGCCGCATGTCAGACACCCTGCCAGAGCCGCGCCCTCTCGCCGTGGAGGCCGCCCGCGAGGGCGCCCGCGTGGAGGGTCTGAAGATCACCCAGCGCCCGCGCCGGAACCGGAAGGCCGACTGGTCGCGCCGCCTCGTCCGCGAGCACACCCTGACGGTCGACGACCTGATCTGGCCGATGTTCGTGATCGACGGCGAGGGCCGCCGCGAGCCGGTCGCCTCGATGCCGGGCGTCGAGCGCCTCTCGGTGGACGAGATCGTCCGCGACGCGGAGCGCGCCGCGAAGCTCGGCATCCCGGCGGTGTCGTTCTTCCCCTACACGGAAGTGTCGCTGCGCGACCCGACCGGCTCCGAGGCGCTGAACGCCAACAACCTGGTTTGCCGGGCGGTCCGCGCCGTGAAGCGGGCCGTGCCCGAGATCGGGATCATGACCGACGTGGCCCTCGATCCCTACACGAGCCACGGTCACGACGGCCTGATGAAGGGCGGCGCGATCCTCAACGACGAGACCGTGGCGGTCCTCGTCGAGCAGAGCCTGATCCAGGCCGAGGCCGGAACCGACATCATCGCCCCGTCCGACATGATGGACGGGCGCGTCGGCGCGATCCGCGCCGGCCTCGACAAGGCCGGCTTCCTCGACGTGCAGATCATGGCTTACGCGGCGAAGTACGCCAGCGCCTTCTACGGCCCGTTCCGCGACGCGATCGGCACCAAGGCAGCCCTCGTGGGCGACAAGCGCACCTATCAGATGGATCCCGGCAACTCCGCCGAGGCCCTGCGCGAGGTCCGCCTCGACCTCGA
This sequence comes from Methylobacterium sp. NMS14P, assembly GCF_028583545.1. NCBI lineage: Bacteria > Pseudomonadati > Pseudomonadota > Alphaproteobacteria > Hyphomicrobiales > Methylobacteriaceae > Methylobacterium > Methylobacterium sp. NMS14P. The sequence continues at coordinate 6,199,660 of NZ_CP087106.1, forward strand.
CGAGGGCGCGGACTCGGTGATGGTGAAGCCGGGCCTGCCCTACCTCGACATTATCCGCCGGGTGCGGGACGAGTTCCAGGTCCCGACCTTCGCATACCAGGTGTCGGGCGAGTACGCGATGATCGAGGCGGCCGCCCGCAACGGCTGGCTCGACGGCGACCGCGCGATGGTCGAGGCGCTCCTCGCCTTCAAGCGGGCCGGGGCGGACGGCGTCCTCACCTACCACGCGCCGCGGGTCGCGGAGCGCCTGCGCAACCAACCGTGAAACGCAGCCACCGCTGGCTCCTCGGGGCCGCGGTCGTGGTCGGCTTCTTCGGCGGACTCGTGGCCTGCCAGGACACCCTGCTGCGGGATCGCGTCGCCACATGCCGCCGGGCGCTCCCGGCGGTCGCGCCGCAGGACGGCATCCGGCTCCTGCGCGCGGCGCCGGGGCCGTCGGCGAACTCGGTGCGGGTCGACTACGCCGACGGGAACCGGCAGCACTGGCTGACCTGCCGCTTCGATGCCGGCACCACCCTGGTCGCCCTCGCCACCGAGGCCAGCACCCTGTCGGGCCCGTCGCTCTACATGCTCAAGCGCTTCTACCTCGACACGCCCGACGCCGCGGCCGACGACCCGGCCGGGCGCTGAGCGCGCGCGCCTTCCGACCCGCATCCCCCCGAAGATCCCCTTGCGGCCTTCGGGATGCGCACCCACCTTCACGTCCGCAGCCTCGCTTGCAGGACGCGACACCATGCAGAACCCTCAACCCGGATACGCGCAGCGCTTCGAAGCGCCCGGCTACGCAACCGCGCTGCCGATCCCGTTCGTGCGGGCGAGCCTCGGCGGCCGGACGGTCGCCTATCTCCTCGACATCCTGTTCATCTTCGGCTTCACGGCCCTGCTGACCCTGGTGATCACCGTCGTCGGCGTGGTCACGTTCGGCCTCGGCTGGACCCTGTTCGCGGTCCTGCCGGCGAGCGGGATCATCTACAGCGCGATCACGGTGGGCGGGCCGAAGCAGAGCACCATCGGCCAGCGGATGATGGGCCTGCGGACCGTCGCGCCCGAGAGCGGCGCCCGGGTCGACGTCATCACGGCCGCCGTCCACGCGCTGCTGTTCTACGTGGCGATCTCGACCTTCCTGCTCTGGTGCGTCGACATCGCGTTCGGGCTCATGCGCTCCGACCGCCGCCTCGGGCACGACCTGCTCCTGGGCCTCGCCGTCGTCCACGCGCGCTGAGCCGCGATTCCGCTGATGAAAATCTCACGGTGCGACCGGCCGGGCCATTGAGCCCCGGCCGGTCGCCTGTACACTGGCACGCCGGCGCCGAGAGGATGTACCCGGCGCAGGGTCTGTGAGAAGCGTGACCAGCCATCCGCGCGACACACCGCAATTCTACCTCACCGCCCCCTCGCCGTGCCCGTATCTGCCGGGGCAGGAGGAGCGGAAGGTCTTCACCCACTTGGTCGGACGGCGCGCCCGCGACCTGAACGAGATCCTGACGCAGGGCGGCTTCCGCCGCTCGCAGACCATCGCGTACCGGCCGGCCTGCGAGACGTGCCGGGCCTGCGTCTCGGTCCGCGTCGTGGTCGACGAGTTCGAGCCGAGCGCCAGCCAGCGGCGCATCCTGGCGCGCGGCGCCGACTGGGTCGGCACGCCGGAGCCGAACCGGCCGGCCTCCGAGCAGTACGCCCTGTTCCGCCGCTACCTCGACGCCCGGCACGGCGACGGCGGCATGGTCGACATGACCGTGCTCGACTACGCCATGATGGTCGAGGACAGCCACGTCGACACGCACCTCGTGTCGTATCGCCGGCACGGGCCGGACACGGCGATCACCGGCCGCGGCTCCGGGCCGCCGCTCGCCTTCTGCCTGACGGACGTCCTCTCCGACGGCCTGTCGATGGTCTACTCGTTCTACGATCCCGCGGAGGCCGCGCGCTCGCCCGGGACCTTCATGATCCTCGACCATATCCGCCGGGCCCGCCGGCTCGGCCTGCCGTATCTCTATCTCGGCTACTGGGTCGAGGGCTCGCGCAAGATGGACTACAAGTCCCGCTTCCGCCCGCAGGAACGGCTGATGGGCCAGGGCTGGGTGCGGATCGACTGAGCCCGCCGCGGCGCTTGTTTCACACTGGTTGCCGTCCCGGCATGCCCGATGCGCATTGAGCGGCCGGCCCGGCGCATGCTACCGGCCACGCACGCAATCCGGACCGTGCCGAGGCCCCCATGATCCCCCGCTACAGCCGCCCCGCGATGACGGCGATCTGGTCGCCCGAGAGCCGCTTCCGGATCTGGTTCGAGATCGAGGCCCACGCCACCACGGCGCTCGCCGAGATCGGCGTCGTCCCCAAGGAGGCCGCCGAGACGATCTGGACCAAGGGCAAGGACGCGGTCTTCGACGTCGCCCGCATCGACGCGATCGAGGCGGTGACGAAGCACGACGTCATCGCCTTCCTGACCCACCTCGCCGAGATCGTCGGGCCCGAGGCCCGCTTCGTCCACCAGGGCATGACGTCCTCGGACGTGCTCGACACCTGCCTCAACGTGCAGCTGGTGCGCGCCGCCGACATCCTGATCGCCGACGTCGACTCGCTGCTCGCCGCCCTGAAGACGCGGGCCGTCGAGCACAAGATGACGCCGACCATCGGCCGATCGCACGGCATCCACGCCGAACCGGTGACCTTCGGTCTGAAGCTCGCCCAGGCCTACGCCGAGTTCGAGCGCAACCGCCGCCGCCTCGTGGCGGCCCGCGAGGAGGTCGCCACCTGCGCGATCTCGGGCGCTGTCGGCACCTTCGCCAACATCGACCCGCGGGTCGAGCAGTACGTCGCCGAGAAGATGGGCCTGACCGCCGAGCCGGTCTCGACCCAGGTGATCCCGCGCGACCGGCACGCGATGTTCTTCGCGACCCTCGGCGTCGTCGCCTCGTCGCTGGAGCGGCTGGCGATCGAGATCCGGCACCTCCAGCGCACCGAGGTCCTCGAGGCGGAGGAGTTCTTCTCCGAGGGTCAGAAGGGCTCCTCGGCGATGCCGCACAAGCGCAACCCGGTCCTCACCGAGAACATCACGGGCCTCGCCCGGATGGTGCGCGGCTACGTCACCCCGGCGCTGGAGAATGTCGCGCTCTGGCACGAGCGCGACATCTCCCACTCGTCGGTGGAGCGGATGATCGGCCCCGACGCGACCGTCACCCTCGACTTCGCCCTCGCCCGGATGACTGGGGTGATGGAGAAGCTGCTGGTCTACCCGGCCAACATGCAGAAGAATCTCGACCGGCTCGGCGGCCTGATCCACTCGCAGCGCGTCCTGCTGGCGCTGACCCAGGCCGGGGTCTCCCGCGAGGATTCCTACCGGCTGGTCCAGCGCAACGCGATGCCGGTCTGGCGCGGCGAGGGCGATTTCCTGGCGCTGCTCAAGGCGGACCCGGAGGTCGCCGCGGCGCTCCCGGCCGAGCAGATCGAGGCGTGCTTCGATCTCGGCTACCACTTCAAGCACGTGGACACGATCTTCGCGCGGGTCTTCGGCGACCGCTGAGATCCCGCACGATTCCTGCTTCGACCCGCGCGCGCGGGCCCGCGTTCCCGGGCCCGCGCCGAACACAGGACAGCTCCCCGTGACCGCTCCCCGCACCGTCTACCTCAACGGCCAGTTCCTCCCCTACGAGGAGGCGCGCGTGCCGATCATGGACCGCGGCTTCCTGTTCGCCGACGGCATCTACGAGGTCTCGGCGATCATCGACGGCAAGCTCGTCGACAACGCCGCGCACCTCGCGCGCCTCGACCGCTCGCTGGGCGAGATCGGCATCCGCAACCCCCACGACGCGGCGGGCTGGGAGCGCCTGCAGACCGAGCTCGTGGCCCGCAACGGCGTCGCCGAGGGGCTCGTCTACATGCAGGTGACCCGCGGGGTGGCCGAGCGCGACTTCGCCTTCCCGAAGGCCGGCACCGAGCCCACCGTGGTGATGTTCACGCAGGCCAAGACCGTGCTCGCCAACCCGCTCGCCGAGAGCGGCGCCCGGGTGATCACCGTCGAGGACCTGCGCTGGAAGCGCCGGGACATCAAGTCGGTGGCCCTGCTGGCGCAGGTGCTCGCCAAGCAGCAGGCGGCCGAGGCCGGCGTCGCCGAGGCCTGGATGGTCGAGGATGGCGCGGTCACCGAGGGCTCCTCCTCGACCGCGTTCATCATCGGCCGCGACCGCGTGCTCGTGACCCGGCCGCTCTCCACGGCGCTCCTGCCGGGCATCACCCGGGCCTCGGTGCTGCGCCTCGCGCAGGAGGCCGACCTGCGGATCGAGGAGCGGCTGATCCCGGTGGACGAGGTCTACGCGGCGCAGGAGGCCTTCTACACCAGCGCCTCCGCCTTCGTGATGCCGGTCGTCGAGATCGACGGTCGCGCGATCGGCGAGGGACGGCCGGGCGCGCTCACCCGGCGCCTGCGCGAGCTCTACATCGAGGCCGCCCGCCAGGGTTGAGGCCCCCGAATCCCGTCCACAGGACGGGACATCGGACCCGACCGCGGACAGGAACGGATCCCGTCTCCGACTGTTCCTCCCCGAATTCGTGTCTCGAACCGGGGAGGCCCTCGTGCCGAAGAAGACCCTGCTCGCCGCCCTCGCGACGACCCTGGCGGCCACTGTCGCGACTGTGCCCGCTCGCGCCCAGACGACCGGCCCCGCCCCGACGCCGCCCGAGCGCGTGCGCCCCGACGCGGACGCGCCGCCGCAGGACCAGTCGCTCAGCGACAAGCTCCAGAAGAACGACGGCGTGATCAAGCCGCCGGATTCCGGCACGACCGGCACGGTGGTGAAGCCCGATCAATCCGGCTCCATGCCGGTCATCAAGCCCCACGAACTGCCCGGTCGGGAGCCCGGCACCGAGGCCAAGTAAACCGGTCGCGACGGGGCCCGGCGGACCGCCATGCGGTCCGATCATGCGGCCCCTTGCTTGATTTCGCTGCCCGGATCGCGGAAACGGCTCAGGACGTACGCCGCCTGCACCCGTGGGCGGCGCCGTCCCGGTTTCCGTCGCGGGTAAGCAGGCAGGCATGGCCAACGTCGTCGTTGTGGGCGCCCAGTGGGGCGACGAGGGCAAGGGCAAGATCGTCGACTGGCTCTCCGAGCAGGCCGACATCGTGGTCCGATTCCAGGGCGGGCATAATGCCGGCCACACGCTCGTCATCGACGGCGTGACCTACAAGCTGGCGCTGCTGCCGTCGGGCGTGGTCCGCGGCGGCAAGCTCTCTGTCATCGGCAACGGTGTCGTGGTCGATCCCTGGCACCTGATCGACGAGATCGAGCGGATCAAGGCGCAGGGCGTGGACGTCTCGCCGTCCTCCCTGCGGGTCGCCGACAACGCGACGCTGATCCTGCCGCTCCACCGCGAGCTGGATCATTTCCGCGAGACCGCCAATGCCGGCCTGAAGATCGGCACGACCAAGCGCGGCATCGGGCCGGCCTACGAGGACAAGGTCGGCCGCCGGGCGATCCGGGTCGTCGACCTCGCCGACCCCGACGCGCTGCCCGCCAAGATCGAGCGCGTGCTGACCCACCACAACGCCCTGCGGCGCGGCCTCGGGATCGACGAGGTGAACGCCGAGGCGCTGCTGACCGAGCTGAAGGCGATCGCGCCGAAGATCCTGCCGTTCGCGGACACCGTGTGGTCGCTGCTCGACGAGGAGCGCCGGGCCGGCAAGCGCATCCTGTTCGAGGGCGCGCAGGGGGCGCTGCTCGACGTCGATCACGGCACCTACCCGTTCGTGACCTCCTCCAACATCGTGGCCGCGCAGGCGGCGACGGGCTCGGGCCTCGGCCCGGGGGCGATCGGCTACGTGCTGGGCATCGCCAAGGCGTACACGACCCGCGTCGGCGAGGGCCCGTTCCCTACCGAACTGTTCGACGAGATCGGCGAGACCATCGGCAGCCGCGGGCGCGAGTTCGGCGTCAACACCGGGCGCAAGCGCCGCTGCGGCTGGTTCGACGCCGTGCTGGTGCGCCAGACGGTCCGGACCTCCGGCATCCACGGCATCGCGCTGACCAAGCTCGACATCCTCGACGGCTTCGAGGAGATCCGCGTCTGCACCGGCTACATGCTGGACGGCCAGCCGATCGACCATCTGCCGGCGAGCCAGGCGGCCCAGGCCCGGATCGAGCCGGTCTACGAGGTGATCCCGGGCTGGTCTGAGACGACCGCGGGGGCCCGGTCCTGGGCGGATCTGCCCGCGCAGGCGATCAAGTATGTCCGCCGGATCGAGGAGCTGATCGGGGCGCCGGTGGCGCTGCTGTCGACCTCGCCCGAGCGCGACGACACGATCCTCATGCACAACCCGTTCGAGGATTGACCCTTCGCGCGCTATCCCGTTGACGACGCGTGTTTTCGGCGGCCCTGCCTGTATCCAGCCCGCGCGGGCTTGATCTAGAACGGGACGGCGGCTGAGCGGCCCGTCTCGCGATCCGGCCGCCGTCTCGAAGGCAACCGGCGCGCGGGCCCTGATCCGCGCGGTGGGATACGACAAACCGGCCGACGGCCGCGACCGGACCTGTCGGGCGGGCGCGGACCTCGGTCCCCGGCCTCCGACCGGCGTTGCCGGACGGCGGCCGAAGGGGCGGACCAGAGTATCATGGCCGATTACTACCCGCTTCTGGCCCGCGCGCTCGACGCGCTGCCGGACCGAACGCCCGCCCTGCGCAAGGCGGTCTACGACCGCGCGCGCAACGCCCTGATCAGCCAGCTGCGCTCCCTCGATCCGCCGCTGTCGGAGGCCGACATCGATCTCGAGCGCCGGGCGCTCGACGTCGCGATCGAGCGGCTCGAGGTCGATCACGGCGGGCTCCCGGCGCCTGCCAACGATGCCGCTCAGGCGCCCGAGAAGGCCGCTCCGGTTCCAATGCCGGCTCCGGCCGTTCCGGAGCCCGTCGCGCCCGAGCCGATCGTGCCCGCGGTCACGGAGCCGGAGATCCCGGAACCGTCTCCCCCCGATCCGGCGACCGGACCGATGCCGGCGCCCATCCTCCCGCCCGCGAAGCCGCCCTTCGCGGTCGCGGGCGGCGAGGGCGATCGGGAGGCCGGCGCCAGTCCGCGCGAGGCGCCGATCCCGTTCGCGCCGCCTCGCCCGGGCATACCGCCGCACGTCGCGCCCGACGCGGCCCCGCCGGTTGCCGAGACGTCCGCCGCGGAGGCGCCCGCGGTCGACGATCCGGACGCCGAGGCCGCAGGCGGTCGTCAGCGGCCGCGGATCGAGGTGGTCCCGCCGCGGACCGGTCGGTCCCGCGTGCTGCGCAACGTCTTCGTCGGCGGTGTCCTGGCGGTGGTGATCGGCCTGATCGCCGTCGCGGCCTTCCTGCTGCGCGACCGGCCGCAGAACCTGCCGTCGGGCGGCACGGAGACCGCGGATACGCAGCAGCCGGAGGGCGAGACCAAGTTCGGCGACCGGGTCGGCGGTGACGCCGCACCGGCACCGAAGGCCCCGACGCGCGTCGAGAACAGCGCGCCGCCGCGCGCGGCGGCCACGCCCGCGCCCGCCGATGCCGGCGTCGCCGTCGCGCAGAGGGCGGAGCTGGTCGAGGAGGCGACGGGCGCCGAGGGCGGTCAGCCAACCGTGACGCCGGGGCGGGTGACGTGGCGGCTCGAGACCGTGAACGGGGATCAGGGGCAGCCGGTCCAGAACGCCGTCGTCGCCACCGTGACCATCCCGGATGCCGGCCTGACGCTGGTGATGACCATCCAGCGCAATCTCGACGCGACCCTGCCGGCGTCCCACACGGTCAGCTTGGCGTTCAGCCAGAGCGGCGGCAACGCCGCGTCCAGAACGGTCCAGGATGTCGGGTTGCTCCAGGCCAAGGACGAGCAGAGCGCCCGCGGCTCGCCGGTCTCGGGGTTGCCCGTCCGCGTCCGCGACAACCTGTTCCTGATCGGCCTGTCGTCGCTGCAGAACGACGTCGAGCGCAACACCGACCTGCTCCTGCACCGGAACTGGTTCGACATCGCGCTGCGCTACACGTCCGGTCGCCGGGCGGTGCTGACCTTCGAGAAGGGCGCCGCCGGCGCCCAGGTGATGCAGAACGCCTTCGACGCGTGGCAGTGACCACCCGGCTGCGGTCGCCGTCCGGGCTCTAATCCGACTGGGCCCGCCCGGCGCGTCACGCGCGCCGGGCGGGCGGACCGGTCAGCGGGCCTCGATGCCGGTCCGGGGCAACTCGCGGCTGGCGATGTTGCGCTTGACCGCTTCCTGCACCTTCTCGAAGGCGCGAACCTCGATCTGCCGGACGCGCTCGCGGGAGACGCCGAACTCGCCGGAGAGGTCCTCCAGGGTGATCGGGTCCTCGGCGAGGCGTCGGGCCTCGAAGATGCGGCGCTCGCGCGGGTTCAGCACGCCGAGCGCGTCCTTGAGCGCGGACAGGCGGTTCTGGCCCTCCTGCTCCCGCGCCAGCACGGTCTCCTGGCTCGGACTGTTGTCCACGAGCCAGTCCTGCCACTCACCCTCGCCCTCCTCGCGCAGGGGCGCGTTGAGCGAGGTGTCGCCGGACAGGCGCCGGTTCATGTCGATCACGTCCTGCTCGGGCACGCCGAGACGGGTGGCGATCTGCTTCACCTGATCGGGCTTGAGATCGCCCTCGTCGAGGGCCGAGATCTTGCCCTTCGCCTTCCGCAGGTTGAAGAACAGCTTCTTCTGGTTCGCGGTCGTGCCCATCTTCACGAGGGACCACGAGCGCAGGATGTATTCCTGGATCGCCGCCTTGATCCACCACATCGCGTAGGTGGCCAGCCGGAAGCCCTTGTCGGGATCGAAGCGCTTGACCGCCTGCATCAGGCCGACATTGCCTTCCGACACGACCTCGCCGATCGGCAGGCCGTAGCCGCGGTAGCCCATGGCGATCTTGGCCACGAGGCGCAGATGCGACGTCACGAGCCGGTGCGCGGCCTCGCGGTCACCGGCGTCCCGCCAGGCCTTCGCCAGCGTGAACTCCTCCGACGGCTCCAGCATCGGGAACTTGCGAATCTCGTCGAGGTAGCGCGAGAGGCCACCTTCGTTGGCGAGCACGGGCAGCGTACCGGCCATGGCATTCTCCTGGACCTAATGTCCCCCTGTCGGGCGGACGCGACGGACAACAGTGCCGTCCACTCGGGCCGCTCTTGAGCCGACCCTGCCGGCCCCCCATCTCGTACGGGTCACCGGGGAGCCGGTCGCGGTCGATGACACCCACGTCGTCAACAACGCGCCACCGGCGATTTTGGTCGTACCATGTCACGATCTGACGCGGTACGGGGTGATCTTTCGCACGCCGCGGCGTGGCGGTTACCCGCGCGGCGCCCCGTCCGCCTCGGCCCTGAGAGCTTGCACCAGGGCGGTCATATCGGGCGGTAGCGGGCTCTCGAATCGCAGCGTCGCGCCGGTGCGCGGGTGGCTGAAGCCGAGCAGTTCCGCGTGGAGCGCCTGGCGCCCGAGTGCGGTGAGGGCGGCGCGGGCGTCCTGCGTCAGGCGGGCCGCCTTGGTCCGGAAGGCGCCGCCGTAGACCGTGTCCCCGAGCAGGGGATGTCCGCGATGGGCGAGGTGCACGCGGATCTGATGGGTGCGGCCCGTCTCCAGCCGGCACCGCACGAGGGCCGCCTCGCGATAGGCCTCGGCCACGGCGTAGTGGGTCACCGCGTGGCGCCCGCTCGCGTCCGACACGACGGCGATCTTCTCCCGATGGAAGCGCGACCGCGCGAGGTGGGCCTGGATCGTCCCGGCCCGCGGCTGGGGCAGGCCCCAGACCACGGCGGCGTAGGCGCGTTCCAGCGGTCCGGACCGGCCGTGATCGGCGAACTGGGCGGTGAGGCCCTGGTGGGCCGTGTCGTTCTTGGCGACGACGATCAGCCCGCTCGTGTCCTTGTCGAGGCGGTGGACGATGCCGGGCCGGCGCACACCGCCGATCCCCGACAGGCTGGCTCCGCAATGGGCGATGAGGGCGTTGACCAGCGTCCCGCTCTCGTGACCCGGGGCGGGATGGACCACGAGGCCGGCCGGCTTATCGATGACGATCAGGTCGTCGTCCTCGTAGACGATCGGCAGATCCGCGGCCTCGGCCATCGGCTCCGCCGGAGCGGCCGGGGGCACCGTGAGCACGATGTGCGCGCCGGTGGCGACCTTGCTGGCCGGGTCGAGCGCCGGGAGGCCGTCCCGCTGCACCTGGCCGGTGCGGATAAGGTCCTGCAGCCGGGCCCGCGACAGATCCGGGAACAGGGCGACCAGTGCCCGGTCGAGCCGCACCCCTCCCTCGGCCACGATTCCGGCCCGCTCGTCCTGCGCGTTATCCACCACGACCCCTATTCGCTCCCGATCTGACCCGCCGCGGCGGATTTCCTGACAAAGGCACTTGCTCCGCCGCCGGGTGGTGGCTATAGCAGCCCCGCGCCGCCGGAAAGCTCCCATCGTCTAGCGGTCTAGGACGTCGCCCTCTCACGGCGAAAACAGGGGTTCGATTCCCCTTGGGAGCGCCAGCGCGCTGGCAGCCTTCTTGGGCTGCGCATTGCTTCTCTGCTAAATCGCGGGTCGGCCACGTGCTCAGCACGCCGCATGGGTGCTCGGCACCCGCGATGCGCGCGTCGTCTCCCGGCTGACCCCGAACTTACGTGACCGGTCGATAGATCGCGCAGTCCCTATCGCGACCTCGCGGCATCACGGACCCTCGTCGTGCCGACGTCGCGCGATGGTGGTGATCAGGCCGCGGATGCGGGCTCTGCTCCGAGCCGGCCGAGTACGCGCCGGCGATCTGCGAGACGGTGTCGGTGTCCCGCCCTACCAGAACCAGACGACGCGGCCGGACACCGCGTAGATGACGAACCAGAGCCCGACGGCCAGGACGAGCCAAGCCACCACGAGGGCCGGATGAGGCTTCCTGCGGGTGCGGCTGAGGCGAACGGGAGCGATCTGATCCATGAGTGTGCGGACGGCATCTCCTGCCGACCGCGTGCACGGAGGCTCCTCGCCCTGAGCCTTGGGGCCTCATGGTTGCGGTCGGCGACAACGGCGCCTAACGACCAACATCCGCCGTCGGTGTCCCCATCAAAAGATGCGTTGAGGCGAGGCGTCTTGCCGATCAGTCGCACGGCATGCGCACAAAAATCGACAGCCGGCAGGCTACGCGGCCTGTGGTCAACGTGGATATCGGGGATGAGGCTCAGTCTCCCCGACCTAGGATGTTGCGCGGCGCAACCCATTAACACCGCGAGGCTTTTCGCCGGGCATGATGGCGCGATGCCTCAACCCGCGAGCTCACGATGCACTTCAAGATCCACGCCACCGGACAGCATCTGTGGACCTGGGTGCTGCTCGACGAGACGGAGATGACGGTGGCCGAGTCCGACCGGTCGTTCCCATCCCGGACGCAGGCCTCCGCGGCGGCTTTGGCCTTCGCGAAGCTGGTCGCGCGGGCCAGCCGCTCGCTCACGGGTGGCGCGTCGAGCAGCCTTCTGTAGGCGATCGCCTCCGCCGCGGCTCTCCAGAAACTGCTCGGGCCGCGTTCCTCGGCCAATCAGCGCCAGCGCTCCTTCATGCGAGCGCGCACGTAGACGGTCCCGAGGCAGCCCTCGCGGTCCGACTGGACGCACGCGTTGCTCATGCGGGCAGTCATCTCGGGACTCGGCGACTGGCGACTTACGCCGTTCCCGTCGGCGCCGGAGAAGATCGACGAACGCGGCCAATTAGAATCCGCAGACCAGCCGCGAGTTGTCGTAGAACCGGTGCCTGCGCTCCTCCGTGACGACGCAGTGCTCGCTCATCGCTGTCACCGGCGGATCTCTCAGTGCCGCACCGTGCGAGGCTCGGTCGGGGCCTGCGACGGGCCGCCCTGTTCTGCCGAGTGCGTCGCTGTTGAAATAGGCTGAGGAGAGATCCTTTCCACGCATTCGATAGATGCTGATCGCAAGCTGACGCTTCCTATGCGGGCGATCTCTGCAGGATCGACCACGGTCCCTTTGTCATGAAGCCCAGCACCGACACGCCGAGCCTGAAGCTGGGCTTCAGAGGCGACATTCGCGCGGCTCGACGTGCCGCAGGGTGGTCGGCAGATCAGGTACCTATCTCGTCCGGTGCATGCGGTGAGGGGCGTGCAGAAGCGGAGACTTCCGACGAATAGGAGCCGCGTTGGATCAGTTCCTCACGCTGGCGATTATTGACCTGCATATAGATTCTATTTCTGATGCTCGAACCTTCCGGCTGCGGCATATCCCGAGGCGGCGACGCTGTTAATCATATCTGCGAAATGCTCGCTATGTCAGTGATTTGCCGCAATCAATAATTCGTGGGGTGAGTCTGTTGCTGTCCGCTCTTGCGTGACGGGTTATTGCCATATACCCCATATGCGATAGACGACGCGCGATCGAGGGCTGGGGGGATGCCGCTGGTTGTCATCTTGGCTGCCTTGTGCAGCGGATTGGCTGTGCTTGCGTTCGGCTGGGAAAACTTCGGTTTCTACGCGGTAATACTGGCGTCTTGTGCCGCGAGCGCGACCGCCGTGCTGGTGGGCGGCGGACTCGCGCTCCTGAGGGTCGCAACGTCCCGGAACGCGCAGGATCCCGCGCAGATCTTCGACATCGCCGGTCTCACCAGCGGCGGTCGCCGAGACCTACGCCTCGTGCCGCGGAGACTCTACTTCGATATCGAGCACGATCGCGAGATCATCAAGGATGAGATCGGCATCGAGGCGACGAGCCTCGATCAGGCGCTGGACGACGCCCGGAGCGTGATCCGGGACATGGTGCAGGAGCTTGCCGACGACGGTTACGAGGAGGATTGGGTGCTGGTCGTGCGCGATGCCAGAGGGGCCTCGGTCGCGCGCCTGCCCATCGAACGGACGCCCGTGCAGGCGCAGTCCGATCGCCGATCCGCTTGATCACGGGATCGATCTGACCGCGTCCTCGTCCCGGCAGCATACGGCGCCGGACGGCGAATGCGCCCCCGGATCAGCGCTCACCCAGTTCGTGAAGCAGACGGTCACGGGCCCGACTGACCCGGCTCTTCACCGTGCCCGCGGGGCACCCGATCACGCTGGCGGCGACCTCGTAGGGAAGACCGTCCACAGCCACGAGGATCAGTGCCTCGCGATAGGCTGGTTCGAGCCGGTCGATCGCGGCCTCGATCTCCTTCAAGCCCATGCTGTGTTCCTGGGCGGCCGGTTCCGAGAGGGCGGTGGCGTGCACCCCGTCGGGATCCGGGATCTCGAGGCGTCGCTTGCGCCGCCCGTTGATGAAACCGTTGCGCAGGATCGTGAACAGCCACGCGACGAGGCGCGTGCCGGGCTGGAAACGCTGCCGATGCTCCCACGCCTTGAGAAGCGTGAACTGCACGAGATCGTCGGCCTCGACGCCGTCGAACGTCAGCGACAGGGCGTAACGGCGCAGGCGTGGCACCAGAGCGATCAGATCGTCCTTGAAAGCACCGGGCACCTGCTGCCCGGCCTCGGCGGCATCCAGGGCCGCGGACAGGCGGTCCAGCACGTCGGCGAGCCGGGAGCCGATCTCGATTGGTGCAACTTCTGAATAGTATTTCCGCAGCCTTTCGCCGATCTGCGCGTGGACACGCGAAATGGCTGGATCGGACGTGCCGGTCGGATCGCGCTCTTCGTCTGCGGGCTTCACGGTGAAGCTCTGGGCTCGATGGGATGGAGACATCACCGCGACGGGCAAGATATCTCGCTTGAGGGACGCAGACTTATCTCTGGTTGATATCGACGACGTCAATGGTTCAGGTATACCAGTGAAAATCGCGGATCGCGCGGAACCGGCTTGTGCGCAACCCGTTTGTGCCCCGCTGCCGACAGGGCAGTGAGCGGGTGACGGGGGGCAGAAGCTGTGACGGCGGGGGTCGACAGGCATGAGCTCCGGCAGATCATCGCCGGCCTGAGCGAGGGCGTGATCCTGGTCGAGCCCGACCAGACCATCACGTACGCCAACGAGGCCGCCCTGGCGATGCACGGCGCCGAGAGCCTCGACGAGCTCGGCCCCACCGTCGACGCCTACCGCGACCGCTTCTGCCTGCGCTACCGCAACCACATCACGCCAAACCAGTACCCGATCGAGCGCGTGATCGCGGGCGAGCGCTTCCACGACGTCGTGGTCGAGGTGCGGCGGGCCGACAAGCCCGACATGGACTTCGTCCACTCGCTGCGCAGCCTGGTGGCCACCGACCGCGACGGCAATCCGAGCTGCCTCGCGCTGATCCTCAAGGACGTGTCCGACCAGTTCGAGGCCGAGGAGCGGTTCGAGCGCACCTTCAACGCCAACCCGGCCCCGGCCGTGATCACGCGGCTGTCCGACCTGCGCCACGTCAAGGTCAACCACGGCTTCCTGGAGATGACCGGCTACACCCGCGACGCCGTGATCGGCCGCAGCGCCTACGAGGTCGACGTCCTGGCCGGCGCCCGCAACCGCGACCTCGCCGTCGCGCGGCTCAACGAGGGCGCCACGATCCCGCAGATGGAGGCCTGCCTCGACCTGCCCGACGGCGGGAGCCGGTTCGTGATCGTCGCCGGCCAGCCGATCGCGATGGGCGACGAGCCGTGCATGCTGTTCACCTTCGCCGACCTGGAGCTGCGCCGGAAGGCCGAGGCCGCGCTGCGCCAGAGCGAGGAGCGCTTCGCCAAGGCGTTCCGGATGACGCCGGTGCCGACCGTGCTGGTGCGGGCCGACGACGGTCAGGTCACGGGCGTGAACGAGGCGTTCGGCCGGGTCTTCGGCCTGGGCGAGGACCGCGTCGTCGGCCGCTCGCTGGAGGAGGCCGGCCTGTGGGTCGCCGACACGCAGCGCCTGCAGGTCGAGGCCGCGCTGGCGCGGCAGGGCTACGTGCTGGGCGTCGAGGTGTGCCTGCGCCACGAGAGCGGCGCGAGCCTCGACTGCATGGTCTCGGCCGAGCGGGTCGAGATCAACGAGACGGCCTTCGTTCTGCTGGTCCTGCAGGACATCACCGAGCGCAAGCACACGGAGCGGGAGCTGTTCGACGCGATCGAGACGGTGATGGCCGACACGTCGTGGTTCAGCCGCGGGCTGATCGAGAAGCTGGCGAACCTGCGCCGTCCCGGCCGGGAGGCGGGCGACGCGGCGGCGCCGAACCTGACGGTGCGCGAGCGCCAGATCCTCAACCTGATCTGCTCGGGGCTCAGCGACGACGCGATCGCGCGCAAGCTCGGGCTGTCGCGCAACACGGTGCGCAATCACGGCGCCGCGCTCTACCGCAAGATCGGCATCCACAAGCGCAGCGAGGCAGTCGTCTGGGGACGCGAGAACGGATTTCCACTGCAAGGGCCCGGTGCATGAGTTTCATCGTACTGTTAATTCAAGACCATTGACCCGCGTGATACGCTCATCATCTGTGACTCTGTACTGATCACCGGCGGACCGAAGTGTCGGCGGATGGTGACCGCGCGAGAGGCGTCGATCGAAGATGCGACGCTGGCCGGGAGCCCCTCGGTCGGCGGTGTTCAGATCGCTCGCGGCAGCGAGATTGAAACGAAGTCCAAGTCGTCCAACGGCCCGGCGGGCGGAGGTGCCCGACCGGACATCCTGACCCACGAGAAGGGAGAGCACGCGATGAGCAGAACGGGCGACAAGATCGAGGGCCTGGCCAACGAGGCGGCGGGCAACGTCAAGCAGGCGGCCGGCAAGGCAACGGGCAACGACCGGCTGGTGGCCGAGGGCGAGGCGCAGAAGGCCGTCGGCGACGTCGAGGACGGCGCCAGGAACCTCGCCGACAAGATCACCGGAAAGCACTGATCCCGACACGGCAGCGCCGGTACCCCGGCGCCGCCTGGTGCCCTCGTCCGGCATGGTGCCGGGCCGGACCACCCAACGCGCGAGAGCAGAGCCGATGCGGCGCTTCGCCAGTCTCTTCCTGCGTCAGGAACTCGTCTTCCTGGTGCTCGCTATCCTGCTGAGCGTCGGCGCAGGCGTCGCCTACTGGGTGTCGCGCGCTACCGTTCTGACGATCGCGGTCGCGCCCAAGGACGGGACGGAGCCGGCCCTGATCCAGGCCTACGCGGACGCCCTGGCCAAGCGCCACAAGGAGATCCGCCTCAAGATCCTGCCCTTCGACGACGTGCGGGACAGTGCCGAGGCACTCCGGGACGGGCGGGTCGATCTCGCGATCGTGCGGCCGGACGTGGAGCTCCCCGACAACGGCCTGACGCTGGCCATCCTGCGCGACCAGGCGATGATCATCGCCTCGCCGGAGGCGTCCGGGATCGACCGTTTCCCCGACCTCGACCGCAAGCGCCTCGCGATCCTGGCCCACCGGGACGCCGACGAGGCGCTGATCCGCGCCATGCTGGAGCACTACGGGTTGACGCTGGTCACCACCGAGCCGGAAAGCGGCCTGCCGCCGCGCCACGTCGCCCTGGTCGAGATGGCCGAGAGCGAACTCGGCGCGGCCATCGCCCGGAAGCGGGTCGACGCGGTGATCTCGGTCATCGCGCCGACCGCGCCGACGGCGCAGCGGATCGTCGGCCTCGTTCAGGCGGCCAGCCGCAACCGCAAGATCTCATTCGTGGATGTCGAGAATGCCGAGGCGATCGTCGCCCGGCTGCCGCGCCTGCAGGTGGTCACCATGCCGGCCGAGACCTTCGGTGGCAGCCCCAAGGTGCCGGCCGACGACGTTCACACGGTCGGCGCCTCGTACCGGTTGATGGCGCGTTCGAGCCTCGCCCGCTCGGTGGCGGCCGACGTCACCCAGCACCTGTTCGAGCTGCGCAGCGCGATGGCGAACGTCACCCCGGCCGCCGACTACGTTCAGGCCCCCGCCTATGACGGGACCGTCGGCGCGACGAGCGCGCGGCTGCCGATCCACCCCGGTGCCGTCGACTATTACGAGCGCGAGCAGCAGAGCTTCATCGAGCGCTACGAGACCTGGATCTACCTGCTCGCCTTCCTGGGCGGCGGCATCGGCTCCGCGCTCGCCTGGATCGGCCAGCGCCTGTCACGCCTGCGCCGCGAGCGCGTCGAGGAGGCGACCGACCGCCTGCTGCAGATCCGCCAGGAGGCGCAGGAGACCTCGGATCCGGGGCGTCTCGAGATCCTGGCGCGGGAGATCGACGATCTCGCGGGCGACATCGCCAAGCATGCCCTGGAGCGGCCGACCGAGGCCCGGACCATGTCGGCGGCGGCCATCGCCATCGACGCGGCCCGCTCGACGGTGAAGCGCGCCATCGCGACCGGCCGCGGCGCGGATGACGGGTCGGCCCTGGCCGGCAGAGCCGTCGCCGCCGACGCCGCCCAGACGCCGGCATGACCCGTTGCGGCGGCCCACCGCCGTACCACCCGGGCTCCGGCCCGCATCAAGGAAGGACGACGCCATGAGCAAGGGATACCCCTCGATGACCGCCCTGCTGGGCCTGCTGGCGGTGGCCGGCTACCAGAACCGCGACCGGATCGCCGAGTGGCTCGGCGGCCACGCCAAGGACGCGGGGCGGTCGCCGGCCCCGCAGGTCCCGCCCGCGACGGGGTCGACGATCCCGGCGAACCTGGATCGCCTCCTCGGTGGCGCCAGCGCGGGGGGCGTCGGCGGCCTCATCGCCGGTGGCCTGACCGAACTGGTCGATCATTTCACCAAGGGCGGCCACGCCGAGACGGCGCAGTCCTGGATCAACCACGGCCCGAACCGCGACATCCCGACCACCGATCTGGAGCGCGCCATCGGGCCGGACACGCTGGCGGCCCTGGAGCAGCGGACCGGCCTGAGCAAGAGCGAGCTGCTGGCGCGCCTCTCGCGCGACCTGCCGTCGGCCATCGACCGCTACTCGCCGGACGGACGTCTGCCGGCCTTCAGCTGATCCACCTCGTCGAGGTCGTCGCGGCGGCGCCGCCGCGACGACCTGCGGCCGCTACTCGACCAGCTCGTCCACCTTCGCCATCAGCGAGGGCGAGATGGTCAACCCCAGGGTGGCGGCCGTCGTCAGGTTGAGCAGTGTGATGAAGCGCTCGCTCGCCTGCACCGGCAGGTCGCCGACCACCGCGCCGCGCAGGATCCGGTCGACGTAGCCGGCCGCCCGCTGCACATCCTGCTCGACGCTGGTCGTGTAGGCGGCGAGCCCGCCGAGGCGGACCGGCGCCGCGTAGGCGTAGACGGCCGGCAGACGGTAGGTTGCCGCCAGGTCAACGATCCGCTGGCCGTACACGCCGGTCACCGCGTCCGGCAGGGCGATGAGGCCGCCCTTCGGCTTGGTCCCGAATTCCGCGATCGCCGCCTCGATCTCCGCGGCGTCGTGCACGCCGGCGATCCGGGCGTCGATCCCGAGTTCGGGGCCGATCCGGGCCATCTCGGCCGTGTAACCGGCGAGGCGCGCCCGGTAATCGGGGTTGATCAGGGCGAGGGCCCGCGTCACGCCGGGGCTGAGTTCCTTCAGGAGCTGCAGCCACTTGCCGACGAGGACGAAGTCGAAATTGGTGAAGCCGGTGAGGTTCCCCCCGGGCCGCGACAGGTTGGTCACGAAGCCGCCGCCGACCGGGTCCTGAAGCATCATGAAGACGACCGGAACCGTCGTGGTCGCCCGCTGGAGCGCGGTCGCGCCGACGACGCCCTGAGCGAGCACCACGTCGGGCTTGCGCGCGAGGATCTCCTCCGCCTGAACGCGCATCCGCTCGGCGTCGCCGTTGCCGTACTGCAGGTCGACGGTGAGGTTCTGCCCCCAGATCCAGCCGGCCCGCTTGAGGCTCTCCTTCAGCGTGTCGACGATGACGGGACTGTCGGGATGCGCTTCGCCGTAGACCAGCAGGATTCCCAGGCGACGCTGACCTCTCGCCTGCCCCGAGGCGAGGGCCGGCCAAGCGGTCGCGCCGC
Source organism: Methylobacterium sp. NMS14P (assembly GCF_028583545.1). Lineage (NCBI taxonomy): Bacteria > Pseudomonadati > Pseudomonadota > Alphaproteobacteria > Hyphomicrobiales > Methylobacteriaceae > Methylobacterium > Methylobacterium sp. NMS14P. The sequence goes on from NZ_CP087106.1 coordinate 6,218,447, forward strand.
CGAGGCCCGCGATGACGTCGCGCCGTCTCATGCGCCGGTCTCCCGCCTTCACCCGTTCCGAGCGGCGCCGATCGGCAGGGAATCCGACCGGCGCCCGGGGACCGTAATAGGCGCTGCCTTAAGGTGGGGCTATCGGGGCGCGACAGGGGAGCCCTGCCGGGGCGCGGGGCTCAGCGGACCTCGACCCGACTGCCGCTGCTGCCGTTCAGCAGGCGCTTCAGGTGGAAGGCCGCGACCCCGTCGTCGGGGCGCAGCCCGACCAGGGCCGCGAAGGCGGCGAGGGCGCCGGCCTCCCCGGCATCGAGCTTCGCGTAGGCGTCCTGATACTGGGCGAGCAGCGCGTCGGCGTAGGCCGCCTCTGTCAGGGGTTCGTACGCGCGCAGGGCCGTCTGCTTGCCGCGCAGGAGCAGGTCGCCGAGGGGGCGGCCGCGGAACTGGCCGGCGCGGATCACGACCGCGTCGCTCACGCAGATCCGGGTGCCGAAGGCCTTGTTGGCGTTCTCCAGACGGGCGGCGGTGTTGATGGTGTCACCGTAGGCCGTGTAGTCGAAGTACCGGCCGCCGCCGAAATTGCCCACGATCGCCGGGCCGGCATGGACGCCGATCCGCGTGACGCCGATCTCGATCCCGCGCTCGCGCCAGCGCCCGCGGAAGCCCTCGGCCGCCTCGTCCAGCGCGAGGGCGCAGGCCACGGCCCGGGCCGCGTGGTCCGGCTGGTCCCCCGGCGCGCCGAACAGCACGTGCAGGGCGTCGCCGACGATCTTGGCGACCGTCCCCTCGTGGGCGAAGACCACGTCGGTCATCTCGGCGAAGTAGCCGTTGAGGATCTCGGCGAGCTGCGCCGGGTCGAGGCTCTCCACCAGGCTGGTGAAGCCGGCGATGTCGGTGAACAGGGAGGCCACGTCGCGGCGGTGCCCGCCGAGCTCGAGACCGGACGCGTCCCCGGCGAGCCGCTCGGCGAGGTTGGGCGAGAAATACCGGGCCAGGGAGGCGTGGGCCCGCTCGGCGAGCGATTGCCGCCGCCGCCCCTCGCGCAGCTCCGCGACGTGGCGCAGCGTCCGCTCGATCGTCGTCTCGAGGTCCGCGAAGTCGATCGGCTTGGTCAGGAAGTCGAAGGCGCCCCGGTTCATCGCCGTGCGGATGTTCGCCATGTCGCCGTAGGCCGAGACGATGATGATCGAGGGGCGCTCGGCGAGGTCCTGCAGCTTGGCGAGCAGGGTCAGCCCGTCCATCCGCGGCATGTTGATGTCGGACACGACCAGATCGACGTCGCGGCTCTCCGCGAGGCGGTCCAGCGCCTCCTGCCCGTCATGGGCGAACAGGAACGTGACGAGCCCCTGGCGGATCTGACGGCGGAACTTCTGGGTGATCAGCGCCTCGAGATCCGGCTCGTCGTCGACGACGAGGATCTTGGCGCTCGGCGCGCCGGGGGTCATTCGGTCCCCGCGAAGGCGGACAGCCGGCGATCGATCTCGGCCTTCAGCACGGCGAAGTCGATCGGCTTGGTAATCAGGCCCACGGCGCCGGCGGCGCGGACCTTCTCGCGCGTCTCCGCGTCGCCGTAGGCGGTGATCATGATCACCGGCACGTCGGGCCGCGCGGCGCGCACCAGGGGCAGCAATTCGAGGCCGGTCATCCCGGGCATGTTGATGTCCGACAGCATCAGGATCAGGCTCGGCTCGTTGGCGCCGTTGATCCGCTCCAGGGCTTCCGCCGCCGAGTGCGCGAAGGCCATCGCGAAGCGTCCGGCGCGCAGTTCGCGGCGGAACTGCTGCCGGAACAGGTCCGTCACGTCGGGTTCGTCGTCGACGACGAGGATCAGGACGTTCATGGCTGGCTCTCGGTCTCGGTCGCCGGCTCTGTCGCCGGCTGAGGCGGCGCGGCCGGCGTAACACTCTGGCGCGGCAGGGTGATGATGAATTCCGTGAAGGCACCCGGTTCCGTGGCGACGTCAACCGTCCCGCCGTGCTGCTTGACGAGGATGTCGTGGCTCAGCGACAGGCCGAGCCCCGTTCCCTCGCCGGCCGGCTTGGTGGTGAAGAACGGGTCGAACATCTTGGCCTTGACGCTGTCGGGGATGCCGGTGCCGTTGTCGCGCACGCGGACCTCGACGCTGTCGCCCCGGTCCCGGGTGGCGACCGAGAGCGTCGGTTCGTAGCCGGGATCGCCCTCGGCGGCCCGCTTCTCGGTGGCGTAGAATCCGTTCGACATCAGGTTCAGGAGGACCCGCGTGATCTCCTGGGGGTACAGGTCGGCGAGGCCGGCCGCCGGATCGTAGTCGCGCACGAGGGTCACGTTGAAGCCGGGTTTCGCCGCACGGGCCCCGTGATAGGCAAGATTCAGGCTCTCCTCGACCAGCGCGTTGACCTCGACCGGGCGGTGCTCGCCGGACCCGGTGCGCGAGTGCAGCAGCATGTTCTTGACGATCGAGTCCGCGCGCTTGCCGTGCTGGACGACCTTCTCGAGATTGCCCTTGAGCAGGCCGGCGAGCTCCTCGACCTCCGCGCGCGTGTCCGGATCGAGGGCGGTCGGTTCGAGCACCTCGCGCAGCTCGTCCACCAGCTCGTTCGAGAGCGACGCGAAGTTGTTGACGAAGTTGAGCGGGTTCTTGATCTCGTGGGCGATGCCGGCGGTGAGCTGTCCGAGCGAGGCGAGCTTCTCGGACTGGACGAGCCGACTCTGCGCCCGCTGGAGATCGTCGAGCGACTGGTTGAGGTCGCGGGTCCGCTCCTCCACCTTGGCCTCAAGCGTCTCGTAGGAATCCTGAACCCGGCTCGCCATCGTGTTGAACCGGTGCGCGAGGGTCTCGATCTCGTCGCCGGTGCGGATCACGATGCGCTCGGACAGGTCGCCCGCGCCGAACCGCTCCGCCCCGTTCTCGAGCTCGCGGATGGGCACGACCATGCGCCGGGCCAGGAAGGTGCCCGCCACCGCCGCCAGCAGGACGCCGAGACCCATCAGTGAGGTGGTCTGGATCACGGATTCGAGCGCCGGCCCCATGGCGTCGCGCAGCGATTCCTGCACGAACACGATCCAGTCGACCCGCGGGATCGTGGCGTGTGCCGCCAGCACCCAGCCGCCGTCGATGCCGGTGGTGATCTCGTAGTCCTGACCGGCCATCCGGGAGCCGGGCAGGGCCACCGCGACCTCGGGCAGGCCGGACAGGTCGGTGTCGCGCAGGACGAGGCTCAGATCCGGGTGCGCGATCAGTCGCCCGGTCGCCGTCGTCACGAAGGCGTAGCCGTGCTCGCCGACATTGATCGCGCTGACCACGTCCCAGATCAGCTTCAGATTGACTTCCGCGACGGTCACGCCCGGGTCGCGGCCGGCATGGGCCACCGAGACGGTCATGTACGGCTCGGACCCGCGCCGGAAGTAGACCGGGCCGAACCACGTCTTCTGGGCGAGCGCCTGGGTGAAACGCGGCGTGGTCGAGAAATCCTTGCCGCTCGCGACGGCGTCGGGCTCCAGCCGCGAGACGCGCAGCTGCTCCTTCCCGGCCGGATCGAGGTACGCCACCTCCGTGATGGCCGGCGCCTGGCGCAGAAGACGGATGAAGTCGTAGCGCTGCTGCTCGGGCGAGACTCGCCGCCACTCGGCGCGGGTCGTCCAGCCGATCTGGCTCTCGATCGAGGACAGGAAGGCGTCGACGCGCTCGGCGGCGGCGCGCGCCTTGGTGCGCTGCGTCTCGATCGCGGTCCGCTTGGCGTCCTGGTAGTTCAGCGTCAGGTCGACGGCGCCGTTGATGAGCAGCACGAGGCTGACGAGGCCCACGAAGGCCACCGCGAACTTCCCCGCGAGCGGCAGGCGGAACCACCGCGGCGGCGGTGTCGCGGCCGGCGGGGCGGCGAGCGGGCGCGGCGCCGTCATTCGACGATCTCGTCCGCCTGGGCCAGGAGCGCCGACGAGATGGTCACGCCCATGCTGCGGGCCGTCTTGAGGTTCACGATGAAGTCGAACTTCGTGGGTGCCTGGACCGGCAGGGTCGCGGGGTTCTCGCCGCGCAGGATCCGGCCGACATAGGCGGCGGCCCGGCGGACCGTCTCCACCGGATCCGGTCCGTACGACATCAGGCCGCCCCGGTAGGCGAAGCGCCGGATCGCGAAGACCGCCGGGACCCGGAGGCTCGTGGTGAGCGCGACGATGTGGTCGCCGTTGGCCTCGCTGAACGTGCCTGGCGCCACGATCAGGCCCCCGTCGCCCCGCCGCGCCAGATCGGCGATGACGGGCTCGATGTCGGCCGCCGTGTCGATTTTCACCACCGCGGGCTCGATCCCGAGCGCGGCCGCGGTGGTGCGGAACGGCTCGGCGTAGAGGTTCTCGCCGCGGATCTCGGTGCTCGGATTGGACAGGAGCGTGACGCGCCTGAGGCTCGGGACGGCCTCCCTGAGGGCCGCCACCCATTTCCCGCCCAGCGGCGCCTCGTAGAGCGTGAAGCCGGTGATGTTGCCGCCCGGGCGCTGGAGGCTCTCCACGAACCCGAAGCGGACCGGGTTCGAGGCGCCGACGAACACGATCGGGATCTGCTTCGTCAGCGCCGCCACGGCCGTGAGCTGCGCGCTGAGGTAGGCGAAGATCACATGCGGCTGTGCGGCCACGAGTTCGGTCGCCAGGAGGCGCGTGCGCTCGCGGTCGGCCCCGGTCCAGCGATCGTCGACCCGCTGATCCGGATGACCGTGATCGCGCAGCCCGGCGTGGAACGACTCCGCCAGGACCCGGCCCTCGGGATCGCCCTCCGCGAAGGGCCAGAGAGCCGCAACATGGGCCTGACCCTGCGCCAGCGCGGCGCGCGGCCACCCGGCGAGCGCCACGGGCAACCCAGCCAGTACGGTTCGCCGCCTCATCCGACCATCGCGCCACATCCCCGCCCACGGCCCCGCCGCGCGGTCCGGACCGCGCGCCTCGGGCCGGCCCTGCGATCGACCGCCGGAGCATAGTGCAGGCTCGACTTCGACACCACGCGCGAGCCTTCGCGCGGTTATCAAAATGCCAGCCGCATGCCGCCGACGACGTTCCGCGGCGCACCCGCGAAGACCGACCCCGTGGTGGTCGCCAGCACGGCGGCGCCGTTCTGGAGACCGGTCGTGCCGCTGATCCCGTTGGCGAGGTTCTGCGCGGAGGCGACGTAGGTCGTGTCGAACAGGTTGCGCACCTCGACGTACAGGCTGAGCCGCTTCGCGTAACCGCCCGCCAGCTCCGTGGCATAGTGAAGGTTGGCGTTGACCACCGCGTAGCCCGGCGCCTTCAGCAGGTTGGCGTTGTCGAGGTAGAAATCGCCCTGGACGACCGTCTCGACGAAGGCACCGAGACCCGCGAGCGGGCCGCTCGGCACGTCGTAGCCGAGGCGGGCGAGGAGCTGGTGAGTCGGAACCCCGGGGATCCGGTTCCCTGCCCGGTCGAATGTCCGGGTCAGGCTGCCGGCGCTGAGCTGCTCGGTGTAGCGGGTGTAGATCTGGTCGTCGAACGTGTAGGCCAGCGTCCCGCGCCAGCCGGGCGCGAAGGCCCAGTCGGCGCCGACCTCGATGCCGCGATGCTCCGAGGCCGGCGCGTTGAACGTGTAGGCGAGGAGGCCGGCCCCCGGCGATTGCGAGACCAGCTCGTTGCGGAAGAACTCGTAGAACCCGGTCACGCCGAAGCGGAGATCGGTCACCGGGCTCCACTCGGCGCCGAGATCGAAGCCGAGATTCTCCTGCGTCTGGAGCTGCGTGTTGTTGCCGGGCAGCCCGGCCGGGGTGATGAACAGGTTGCTGGCGGCCGGCGTGGTGTAGCCGGTAGCGACCCGGCCGCGCAGCGCCCAGGCCGCGTCCGGCCGGTAGACCAGGGCCAGTTCGGGAGCGACGTTGAGGAAGGACCGGTTCGCGTCCGCCACCGTCCGCGTCGTGCCGCTCGCCGCGTACGCGTAGGCGACGCTGCGCCCGGTGATCGAGGTGGTCTCGGCGCTCAGGCCGACGATTCCGGTCCACTGATCCGACAGCGCCAGCTCCAGCCGCGCCCGGCCGCCGAGATTCGACTGCACCGCCGACTGATCGCCGATCAACGCCCCCAGGCGCGGGCCGTCGTAGGGGGCCCGGTTGAAGGTGGTGATGTGGTTGTCGATCGTGTTGTAGGCCAGCGCGACGTAGCCGGTCGCCGGCAGACCGAACAGGTCGCCGCGCCGGGTCAGGTCGGTCAGGAAGTTCCAGGACGGGTAGGAGCCCCGCGACGAGGTCGTGTAGAACGGCTGATTGAAGTTGCGCTCGTCGAAGCCGAGCTGCGTGCGCCACGCGGTGAACGCGTCGATGTCGTGCTCCCAGCGGGCGGCCACGATGGTCCGGCGGTCCTTGCGCCCGAAGCCGCCCTCGTCGGCCGTCACCGGCACGGTCGCGCCGAAGGCGCCGTTCCGGAACAGGTTGAAGGTGGTGCAGCCCGGGGCCGCGCTCGCCGCGGCGGCGCAGCCGCGCTGGTACGGGTTGATCCGGTACTGGGCCAGGGACGCGCGGGCGGGAAGGTTGGCATCGAGGGTGTTGTTGATCACCTTCAGGGTGAAGCGGTTGTCCGGTGTCGGGGTGTAGCTCGCGAGCAGATTGACGGTCTGCGTGTCGTAGCTCGCGTGGTCCTGGTAGCCGTTGGCGCGGACATCGCTGGCGAACAGGCTGATCTCGAACGGGCCGCTGACGCCGCCGACGGTGAAGTAGTTGCTGAGGTAGCCGAAGCTGCCAGCATCCACCCCGATCTCGTAGCCGTCGATCTCCCGCCCGGTGCGCGTCCGGAACGCGATGGCGCCCCCGGTGGCGTAGTTGCCGAAGAGCGGCGATTGCGGCCCGCGGAACACGTCGATCCGGCCGTAGGCGCGGGGATCCGTGAGATCGAAGCGCGACGCCCCGTCCGGCTGGGTGAGGATGAAGCCGTCCTCTAGGACGACGGTGTTCTTGATCACACCGGTCGAGCGGGCGTTGTTGCCGCGGATCGAGATCACCACGTCGCGGCCACCGTTCCCCTGTCGCACCGTGACGCCGGGGCTGTTCACCAGGACCGATCCGACGCTGATCGCCGGCCGGTTCGCGATCGTGTCGTCGCGGCCGATGCCGGTGACGATCTCGCCTACGGGGTGCTCGATGACCGCGGGCGCCGAGCCCGGCGGCGCCGCCACGCCGAGGGCCGGCGCGGCAGTCCGGCCGGCGGTGGGCGCGGCCTCGCCCTCCACGGAGAGTTCCTCGAGGGTGACGGCGGCCTGGCCGAGGGCCGGGACGGGGCTTCCGGCGAGCAGGAGCGCGAGGGCGGTGCCGCGCAGGACGGTGGGATCGGAGGTCATCGGAGGTCTCGTCTGATCGATGGGGCGAGCGGCGGCGCCGCCGGGAGGACGGGCGATCAGGCGGAGCGGGGCGGCCCGCGGGGCTGGCCGATGACGGCGGGGGCCGACGCGGTCCGGACGGGGGGCGGGATCGGCCACGTCGCCGCCGCCCAGCGGAGGCGGCGCGCGAGGCCGGGCGAGGCCGGAAGGAGCGGCGGGACGGCGCCGACGCGACACAGCCCGCAGAGGGCGCAGGATCCCGTCGCCGGCGCCCCCGGGCCGACGGCAAGGTCCCCGGCGAGATCCGGCGCGTGCCCGCACAGGATCTGGCCGGGCAGCGCGCCCCGATCCGCCTGCGCCACCCGGAGCGCGAGGGCCGGTGCGAGCGCCTGGATCCAGAGCGCCAGCACGATCAGCACCGCGCCCGGGAGGCCCGGGCGCACGCGTCTCAGGCGCGGAGGAGGGTGCACGGGCACGGCGCCCGCCCGCACCCGATCAGCGCGCCCACCGCCTTCGGAGCCGGCCCGCGGCGACGTCGAGGCCGACCATGGCGGCGATGGCGAGCCCGGTCAGCGGGAAGAGCGCCCCGAGCCCGAGGATGATCACGGTCACGGTCGCGGCCACGCGCCGGTCGCGGGGCCAGGGCGGCACGCCGAGGCTGCCGGCCGGGCGCCGCTTCCACCACATCGTTCCGGCGGTGACGGCGAGCAGGACGGTGGCGAGGCAGAAGCCCAGCATCGCGAACTGGTTCACGCGGCCCCAGTGCTCGCCCTTGTGGATGCCGATCCCGTATTGGATCGCTCGGCCGACCGGTCCGAGATCGCCGAAACGGACATCTACCAACGGGCGGCCGGAATACTGGTCGAGGGTGATGACCCGCTGCCGCGTGACGTCGCGCGGGTAGACGGCGGCGGCGTAGACGCCGTCCGCGCCGACGGGCAGCGCCAGCTCGAACCCGCGGGGCATCCCCAGGCGTCGGAGGATCGCCACGGCGTCGTCGATCCCGACGCTCGCGGCCGAGGCGGCCGGCGCCGAGCGCGGCACCGGCGCGTCCTGCAGGGTCCAGCCGGCATCCTCTAGTCGCTCGCGCAGGGGCACGGTCGAGACCGGCCGGTGGGCCCAGAGGGCGGCCGGCTGGCCGAGGCCGGCGGCGTTCGACCACGCGCGCAGCTCCTGTCCCCACCAGATCGACCAGGGCAGGCCGGTCAGCGCCAGGAACAGCAGCCCGCCGCCGGCGACGAACCCAGTGACGGCGTGGAGGTCGCGCCACCACACGCGCCGGTACGGGCCGGCGCGCACCGTGACGACGCCGCCCGCTCGGCCGCGCGGCCACCACAGGTACGCGCCCGTCACCACCAGGATGATCGCGAAGCCCGCGACGATCTCGATGACGGCGTTCGCCACGGGCCCGATCAGCGCGAGGCTGTGCAGCCCGCGGACCACCGCCATCAGCTCGCGATCCCGGTCGACGCGGTCGAGCACGTCGCCGGTATAGGGGTTCAGGTAGACGTGGATCCGGCGGTCCCCCACCGCGAGTGTCACCCGCGCCGTGGCGTCCGGAGAGGCCGGATCGTTGTAGGTGACGGGCGCGGCGTCGGGCACGGCCTGCAGCGCGTTGAAGATCAGCCGGTCCGGGCCGATCGGCGCCGTCGCCCGCGGCGCGACCTGGGTCCGGTACGCGAACAGGCTGCCGTTGATCTCGTCCTTGAACAGGTAGAGCGCGCCGGTGGCGGAGAGGCTGATCAGGAAGGGCAGGCACAGCAGGCCGGCGTAGAAGTGCCACCGCCAGACGGCGCGATAGACGGCGTCGCGGGACAGTCGCCGCGTGGCGGCCGCCCCGTATGCGGGGGCGTCGCCGTGGAGAACAATCGACATGATGGGAGGTCCGGGCCTGAACGATCGGAAGCGGGATCGTCAGGCTTTCGGTGGACCTCGCGCGGTGCCGGTCGTGGCCGGCGGGCCGGTCGTCGGGTTCTCGGACTCGGGGCGCCACGCGCTGCGCGTCGCGGGTGCGGCGGGCCAGGCGGTCGCGTCGATGGTCGGCAGCGCCAGCGCGCCGGCCTGCACGACCGTGCAGCAGGGATGGACGTGAATGACCGTATCGGCGGGGTCGCCCGAGGCGTGCCCGGCGCAGATCACCGCGTCAGGATCGTTCCAGGCTCGCGCCGGGGTAGCGAGGCCCAGGAAGGCTTGGAGCAGCAGCGCGTAGAGCGCGATCAAGCCGATGATCGCGCGCCCTCGAACCGTGAGAGGCTGGCACCGGCGCATGGGCCGATCTAGGCGGCCGCGCCGCGGTGCGTCAACGGGCGATGGCGGCCGGGCCGTGCCTGACCCTACTCATCGCTGAGGATCGCTGCGGGATGAGAGAAGGCCGCGCCGGGCTGCGAGCAAGAAAAAACCCGCCGGATCTGGGATCGGGCGGGCCGGCGCGGTGGCTGGGGGACCTGGATTCGAACCAGGACTAGAGGAGTCAGAGTCCACCGTTCTACCGTTAAACTATCCCCCAATCAGCCGTGAACCCAGCGCATCCAGTGTCGAAGATGGCGGGGCAGAGCCCGCAGCGCATCGAGCGGCTCCGGGCGTGGGCGGTGAGATAGGCGGAATGTTTGGGGAGGTCAACCGGTTGTTCTGCTGTTGACGCAACCTCCACCGCGGCCGTAACCGTGAGGTCGCGGATGCCGCCAGGAAGGGTGGCCGAGTGGTTTAAGGCAGCGGTCTTGAAAACCGCCGTGGGGGCAACTCCACCGTGGGTTCGAATCCCACCCCTTCCGCCAGCGCATCCGTAAGTGGCTGATGCGCCACTAAATGCACCGAAATCAGCGGCTTACGAGTAGGCGACTGCTACCCCACGGTGTTATCCGGGAGCATGTCCGACGTGAGCCGCCACACCTACCTCGCGCAGCGCAAGGGCTCCGCGAACTGGTACTTCAAGGCCAAGGTGCCTCGTGACTTGGTAGCCGCCTTCGGGCGGGAGCAGGTATGGAAGTCGCTTCGCACCGCAGATCTCGCAGTGGCCAAGCGCCGCGTCCGCGACGAGGCGGACGCATTCGACAAGCAGTGCCGAGCCCTTCGTGACCGGGCAGCATCCGATGGCGGCGACACAGTCGGGAGCGTCCCGCTTACTTCGCTGAGCGAGGCCGCGATCGAGCAAATGGCGATCGGCTGGTTCACAACCGTGGCTGCCGAAGGTGAGCAGCGGGCGCGGATGGCGGTTCCGCTTGATCGAGACGAAGCGCTGATCGGCTTGGGCCAAGAAGAGGCGGCGCTGAACGACCCGGATGACCTGGGCCTTGATGCGTCCTATCAGACCGCGATCCGCCTTCTCCGAGCCAACGACGTTCGCTTGCTCCGGCGCCAACTCAACACGATCCGCTCCGCCGGATCGCCGTTGCCGTTCGTGGTGAGCCGAGAGGATGCAGCCTCCGCGCAGTTTCGGCAGCTACTCGCCCTTCTGCGCAGGGGCCGGCTTGAGGACGTCCACCGTAGCAGGGCGCGGCTGGCAGACGACTACCGGGATGTGGCATTCGATCCCGTGTTCCGGCCGCGGGCCGAGCCGAACGGCAGAACGCTGGCCCAGGTGATCGCGGCGTTCCGAGCGGAGCCTGAGCGGGCAGGGCAGATCACCAAGCTTCAGCAGACATATGCATCAGTCTTCAGGCTCGCGAGCGAGATGTTCGGGGCGGACCGGCCTATTCGTGAGATCGACCGGGAGGAGTGCAAAGCGTTCCGGGCGACGGTTCAGACGCTTCCACCGAACGCAACGAAACGCTTTCCCGGCAAGGCTCTGGTAGAGGTCGCCAAGTTGACGAAGCCGGAAGCCGATCGTCTGCGTCCAAGCACGATCAACCACTACTTGGACGCCCTTGCCACCCTCTTCAACTACGCGGAGGGCGAGGGCTGGATCACTCAAAATCCGGCCAAGCGGCTCGCGCTAAAGGGCGTCAAGAAGCGAGGCCGCCGCGACCCGTTCACCACCGCGGAGCTGACCAAGATCTTCAAGGCTCCGCTCTTCACCGGCTGCTTGGACGATGAGGGCGGCTACGCAAAGCCAGGACTGAACCGGCCGCGACGGGGAAGGTTCTGGGTCCCACTGATCAGCCTCTTCACTGGGATGCGCCAAGGCGAGATCGCGCAGCTTCGCACCGATGACGTGCGCCTCTTTCAGGGCGTGTTGTGCATCTTCATCGCGGCGGATGGCGACGACGTTGACGAGGCTGACCGCAAGCGCATCAAGACGGACGCCGGCGAGCGTTACGTGCCCGTCCATCCCACGCTTGAGCAAATCGGCTTTGCCCGCCACGTCGAGCGGATGCGGAAGGCTGGCGTAGAGCGGCTATTCCCGGACATCGTGCGGGGCGCCGATGGGTACTTCAGCCCGTTTTCGAAGTGGTTCTCACGCTTCCTCGCGGAGGTGGGCGTGAAGCGGGATCGAAACGCCTTTCACTCTTTTCGGCACACCTTCCGGGACGCCATGCGTGAGGCCGCTGTGCCGCTCGATGCCGTTGTGGCGCTTGGTGGATGGGAGGCCAGTGGCACTCAGGCGGACTACGGAACGGGCCAAATCACCGCGCCGAGGCTGCTGTGTCACATCGAGCGTATCCGCTACGATGGGCTAGACCTTTCGCATCTCATCAAGGTCGAGCGTGGGACGTAGAGGCTTCGCGGTAGTTGGCCCGGGGTGACTGCAACCGGTTTCACTGGGTCGCGGCAGCTCAGCCCGCCATCAGAGCGCCCCGCCGGAGCCGAACCCCGGGGTCCTCTCCGCCAATGAACTCGATCCCCTGAGCCTCCAGAGCGGATCGCAAGGCTTTCGCGTTCGCGGCGGTGACCCCTAGCCGATCCTCTTGACCCTCCGCACGGCGGATCGTGGCGATACCCAGCGAGGCCGCCTCCGCAAGGTCGTGCGCGCTCCAGCGCAGGAATGCCCGGGCGGCTCGGACCTGTCCGGGTGTGATCTCTTCTGTATCACGTGATTGCATCTTGACGCCTCCGGACTTAGTGATATGTTTCATATCATGAGAGGCAGGAACGATCAACATGGTTCGCCGGATGGTTTCTTGGACCCGGATCGCCCGCGCCGGCCATGACAGCCGCCCCGCGATCCCCGCCGGTCTCCTTGGTGCCCGTGCCCAGGTCCAGATGCTCACGCGGTCCCGCCGCTGGCCCCTCGTCACCGCCTCCGGCACCTTCGACAAATCCGCCATCATGGCCGCCGCTGCGGTGGCCGCCACCGGGCTCCAGGACCGCCTTGGCATCTCCCGCCGCGAGGCCCTGTCAACTGCCCTCCGCGCCGCTTGGCAGGCCGCCAAGATGGCCCGCACCGCCTCCGCCCACTAGGATGAGCCCCATGGCCGACAGCACCGCCACCCCCCAGTATCCCCGGGACATGAGCGCCCGCGCGGCCCGGGATTACGCCTGGAGTGCGGCCCAGGAGCACCGCGGGACCGTCAGGCGGTTGCTGGAGGCGGGCACTCGCGGGAACGCCGCCGTCGCGATCGAGCTGAACCGGCTGGCCGCGCCCTCGCCCTCCGGCCGTCGGTGGGATGCGAGGTCCGCGGGACGCCTGCTCAAGCGCCTGGGGGTCAGGTGGGAGGAGCAGGCCCAACTGGATGCGGAAGCCCTTCGGGAGCCGATGGAGGAGCTGTGGGAAGCCGGGGTCCGGGTACGGGCCCAGGTCGCCATTGCGCTCACCAGAATGGCCGTTCCCACCCGCGACGGGCGCCCCTGGACTGCGGACAGGGCCGGCACGTTGATCCGGCGCCTGGGCCTGGACTGGTCCGACAGCGCCCCCAGGCTCCGCCGCGGTAACAGCGTGCCGGAGGTGATCGAGTTCCCCGGGGTGGCGGAGCTGGTGGCCGCGATCGAGCCGGAGGCGACCCCGGTGATCGAGGCTACCGGACCGATCCAGGTGTTGAAGCCGCAGGAAGCTGCCCCGCGCCGCCGCGCCATTCGGGTATAGGTGGTCCGATGAACCGACCCACCACCCTTACCCTCACTGTCGTTGCAGGGTTCGCACTGCTCAGCGGGATTGCCGGCGCGGAGCCACTGCCTCGTGTGGACGCAGATAGTCACTGCCGCTCGCAGGTCAGCAACAAGTGGCGCTTTGGCACTCCGCAAGAGAAATACCAGCAGTGCTTCAAAGAACAGCAAGAGGCCTATGACAAGCTGAAGGCACGCTGGGATACCGTCGAAGAGGAAGATCAGCGGGCCTGCCTCAAGTGGAGCCTCGCTGAACACGCGTACAGCTCATTAGAGAGTTGCATAGGTGATATGGAAAAATCCCGTGCCTACAAGAAGCGGGAGCTTGATAGGGGAGCTGAGTTCCGCGCAATCCCGAAGCAGGAGCTTCGTTGGTGAGGACGATTTCGGTACTCGCCGTCGCCACAATCGCCTGGGTCACGGTGCCGGCCGCCGCAGTCGCATCCCCCAAGGCCGAGAAGGTCTATGCCGCGAACGGCCGACGCGTGGCCGTGATCAGGAGCACCGCCTTCGGTCGCTCCATCTATGGGCCGAACGGACGACGCATCGCTACGATCCGCTCACGGTGATCGGGGAGGCGTAGGGCTCGCACAACGATCAAGACCGTGGTTAGCAGGTCCGCCCCATACGTGAGGAGACCGGCTTGTTCAGGGAATGGATGGCGGACGAGAGGCGGTGGCGGACCTACGCCAGCGTACAGCTCCTTAAACTCCACGAGCATCTAACCGACGTTGCCGTTGCAATCGCGGCCGGCGTGTTCCTGCTGCTACTCTCCCACTACCAGCACGAGTTAGCTACGGGTGGGGCATTCGTGCTCTTTCTCGGGTTCTTGGTGCAGGCGCGTAGCCGCATGAAGGATCGCGAGGCCGTCCAGGAGGTGCTTCGGCAAATGGACAATGAGGCCCGCTCGGATTGAGTAGGCGCCGAGCCCTAGGCTTCGTCGTGGCCCAGCTCGGCGATCATCCGCCGGCCGGTCTCTGTGAGCAGCCAAGCCGGCCCGCCTCGATCCCGCACCCGGACCAAGCCCATCTCGACAAGCAGCGGCATCACAGACGGGTAGGCTTGCATCCGTAGGCGCCCGGGTTTGCCGCGACCGCCCGGAGAGCCGCAAGGGGTTTCCCACGGAGGGGCGGGATAGGCTCGTTCCCGCAAGCGCTTGCGGTGACTGTCATTCTCGGTCCGCATCCACAGGCGCCCACAGGACACCATGCTCGATCTCGGATCGGGGGCGCGTTCGGGTTGAACCGCCCGGCTCGATCGGCTTTGTTCCTTTTTCGTTCTAGAACGGAGCATCCGAAATGCCAGAGCGGCAAGGCGCATCACCTGTGGAACCGTGGACCCCCACGGAGGCGGACACGGTAGCCCTGGCCTACCTCCGAGCGGCCGGTGGCGACCGCTGGACGGCGCTTGTGCAGCTCGCGGAGGATGCCCTTTCTGACCTGGGCGCGGCCGATGCCCGGCTTCGTGATCAGGGCCAGCGGATCTCAAATGGCTACGTGCGCGGTGCCGTGTGACCCGCCTGGGCGATGATAGGGGCGAGCGGCTGACGGTCGATTGCTCAGCCTTGTACCGCCTGCGGATTGTGAGACACCGATCTGAAGCCTACGCGGCGATGGCCGCGGGTGGTAGCTGCGCGGCGCGGATATCGGCCGGTGGCCGGAACCCGTGTCGCTCGATCAGCCACGTCTCATTGTAGAGATCTCGGAACGCCAGCAGGGCGTGGCGCAGATCCTCGACCGTATCGAAGTGCTC
Source organism: Methylobacterium sp. NMS14P (assembly GCF_028583545.1). Taxonomy (NCBI): domain Bacteria; kingdom Pseudomonadati; phylum Pseudomonadota; class Alphaproteobacteria; order Hyphomicrobiales; family Methylobacteriaceae; genus Methylobacterium; species Methylobacterium sp. NMS14P. The sequence continues at coordinate 6,233,448 of NZ_CP087106.1, forward strand.
GACCCACAACAGGTTCTCCTTGAGGGTGCGGATGAAGCGCTCGGCGCAGCCATTCCCCTCCGGGGCGCGCACGAAGGCGGGCGAGCTCGCGATGCCCAGGAACGCGAGCTCCGCCTGGAAGGCGTCCGCCATGTACTGGCTTCCGTGATCGTGCCGGACGCTCAGGCCGGAGGCGATCTCGGCCGCGAAGCCACCGAAGCGCTGCCGCACCCCTTGGCGGATCGGCTCCAGCGCCTCGAAGCGCGTGGCCCGGCGGGCCGCATGGATGCCCACGCACTCGGCCGAGCAGTGATCGATGGCCACGAACACCGCGACCTGCCCCTCGGCCGTCCAGGTGGTGGTCAGGTCGGTGCCCCACATCGTGTCGACCCTGTCCGGGATGATGGTGCCGTCGTGGTTGCGCGGACCGCGCGGTGTGCCGACCCGCGTGGGGGCCAACAGGTCGTGGGCGCGCATCAGGCGCAGCACCCGGCGCTTGGAGGTGCGCACGCCCTTCATGCGCAGCCGTGCCCAGACCTTGCGATGGCCTTCGCCGTGGAAGGGGCTGTCGGTCAGGATGGCGCGGATCCGCAGGAGCAGTGCGGCATCCAGCATCGCCCCGACCGGGCCGGGCCGCCGCGCGGGATCGGACCCGGCCTCCGATCCGAGCCCTGAGCGGGGCGGTGAGAGATGCCGGTGGACGGTGGCGCGCGACACGCGCCAGATCCGGCACACCCGAGCCAGCCCGTAGACGCTGCCGCTGGCCGGCGAGACGGTCCGGCTCATGGCCGCGACCGCCTGCGGGCCAAAGGGCCGGCGCCACGCGCCTCCAGGGCGGCGACCTTGGCCTCCAGCAGCTCGCGCTCCAGCAGCATCTCGCCGAGCTTGGCCTTGAGACGCCCGCTCTCCAGCGCGTCCGCATCGAGGGGCCGGGTGGACAGGCTGGCCTCGCCCGCCGCCAGGAAAGCATCGCGCCAGCCCGACAAGGTCGCCGCCGTCACGCCCAGGCCGCGCGAGACGCTCTCCAGGTCCTCACCACGCAGAAGCCGCAACACCGCGTCCCGCTTGCGCTGCCGGGACATGCGCCCACCCCGGCCAGGTCCGACCGAACCGGCAACCGCTCCTGTAGTCGTCGTCATCGTTCTCACCCCTGAGGCGGAGACCGTCCGCTAACGGGGTGTCTCAAGCAACCGTGGGGCGGAGGAGCCTGCCGGCGACACGGAAGCTACCGCCTCGATCGTTTCATGGATCAGTTCGGCCCGGACATCGCCACGGTGGATCTACTCCGGGCTCTGACGGTCTCCTGCCGCCATCAGCGTGGGCTGAGAGCAGTTGCGGCGCGGAAGTACGAAGCTCAGTGCCTCGCGATGCTGAAGCTGGCGAAGGGTCTCGACCTGGACCCCCGGTCCCGCCCAGCGGGCCTTTCACGCTGGAGGTGCGGGACGATCGGGGGCGGGTGAAGCTGCGCTTGGGTGTTAGCTACCCAATTGACGCCGCGGTTGCCGCCTTCGATGCCATCGCCGCGAGCTACCCGGATCAGGAGGTCACCCTGCGGCAACTCGCCCATGTGATCCGGCGGCAGTCGAGGCCAGGCACCCCGCCGGGCGATCTGTAGTGCTACTGATTTCACTCAATGCTCTACGTGTGCCGCGCCGGCCAGCGCATGATCCGTTGTGCCCAGATGCGCGCATCGGCATCATTGATCGCACTGTGAAGGGCAAAGAGGGCAGCGGCCGTTGCTCCGAACAACGCGCGGACCATTCCACCAACGTCAGCATCTGCCGAAGGGTCCGAAGCAAAGGGGTTCAAAGCTGGGATCGCCTGGAAGAAGGCCAAACCCGAGCTGATGCTAAGGACAAGTGTGGCGGTTGTCGGAAGATCTTTCACCCTCATCGTAAACTCCTACCTATGACCTTCGCTGGAAGATCCACCATCACGTTGTGCGATTTGCTCCAGCGTGGCGAGGTACCTGCTAGTGCGGCAGATTACTTAGGCGTCGACGGTCGCCGCATGCTCTGCGAATGATCCGTGACGATCACCAGTGTGGCGTTGTGCCGCCGGCCGAGGTGTAGGGCCTTGCGTAGCTCCGGCCGATCATCCCAGATGTTGCTCTCCACCTCCACCAACTCGGCCAAGACGTTCCGTTGTCCTCCATTCAGGAGGTGCGGTGCCGCTTGCCGCTGCGCCTCTAGGTCAAGCCCGGAGCGGTCCAGCAACGCCGTGGAGACCCGCAGGTAGACGACTAACTTGCCCTATGTCATCGCTGTTCCCCGAGGTTCTGCAATGCTCTTGCGAATGGTCCCAGATAAATTGCCCATGTCTTAGGTGCTAACAACCAACATGAAGTTTTTTCTGATCATCCATCTCGTGATTGTATTAGCAAACTCGAAATAACATTGCTAATTTCCTTTGATGAGAGAGTGTTTTTTAGCAGATTGGTAAATTCTTCCTCGTTGGATACTTGAAATGCCGTACCTCTAAACGGGATAAATACAGTGCCTGGATAAAGTAGAATTGTATGTTTATAGCTCAGAACGCTGTACCTAAAACCAGACAATGCCGGAGCTGTGATAAATAACGTATGATTTATACTTTGCGACTCACTTGAGGTCGCGACTTCGGCTTGAAGCAGACCTTTAGTAGCATCAGTAAGAGCACTCGCTTGCTCTTTCAGCATAGCCGCTGGAGTTCTAACGTCCCCAACATCAGGAACCGCCCAAAAACCTGCGCTCATGGCACGTACCTTTCCGTATCTAGGTAAATTTTTATTGGTAGATGATCAGAGATACTTCGATCCGTGGTAGTTTTACTTAGAAGGCTTCTCCCCCTAATTTGATGGATTATCTGAAAACATCCATCTGTGTAATACGTAAGCAAATTTGGCCGTAGTAAGCATTGATCGAAGAAATTCCAATATAAATTAAAAATATCACCGCCATTGTTGTAATAGAATGTTCCCGGCGACACCGAACTTTCATCTCCTAACAAATTCCAACACGGATTAAAAAAGAATTTCCATTTTTTGCCATTAACATTCCGGGATACACGCATTGCTATCCTTTTGTCCATCGTAGCGTGAAATCCATCTGCTGCAATCATGGCATCTTCATATGGATTAATATTCAAATCTCCGATCACAAGTGTGTTGCTATGACCCAACCGATCTTCGCAACGGTAAATTTCGTTGACTAATCCGCGAACCACGAAATGTTGATTTTTATCATCTTTGTACAACTTACTTGGTAAATGACAGAACACAAGCAGAAGCGGTAGCCCTACAGGTGGTCTAAATTCTCGAATAGAACTTCTACCGTCATCATATAAAGCTTTAAAACACGATAAGTCGTATCGAACAAAAACTCTTACGTAACTATCAACTACTTTGTATTCTCTGAAGACCCTCTGTGATATATTGCCATTAAGACTTATAAGGATTTCGCTGCTGCTCTCAATACATTCGGCTAGTACCAATATATCGACATTATTGTCCTCGCAAGCGCTCGCCAACAATCTAGAAACATTGTTTTTAGCCAAATTCCAAAACATGAATACAGGCATAATAGACCTGTCAGACGGGTGAGACAGATATGCGGAGAGTTGCTCGCTGAACCTGCACGGCCGACCATGCTCCTCCTCGAGGGGCCGGGATAGCACGACGGTTCAGCGCCGCTGCAATTTCTCGAAGCGACACAGCGCCCGCTGCCTTCACGTCGGCGATGATCGGGGCGAGGTCGGCTGCCCGGCCGTTGGCGATCTCCGTTCGGCGGGCTCTGCCCAGTGCGCGGCCTTCGTCCCGCTTGCCCAGGTTGGTTGGATTGCCGAGGCTGGTCGCCTTGCCGGCGGCCTGAAGCGCGGCCCGGTCCGCATTGGATAGAGTGGCATAGTAGCTTCGCTTCGCCGCGAGGGCTTCCCGAGTGCGCTTGGCGATCATCTGCCGTTCGGCTTGCGCCACCACGGCCATAATGCCCACTACCATCTCGTTCGCCTCCGGCATGTCGGCCGCCACGAAGCGGACGCCAGCCTTCTGGAGGCCGAGCAGGAAGTGAGCGTCACGGGAAAGGCGGTCCAGCTTGGCGATCACCAGGGTGGCGTTGTGCAATCGGCAGAGGGCCAGGGCCTTGCGTAGCTCCGGCCGATCATCCCGGCTGCCGCTCTCCACCTCCACCAGTTCGGCCAGCACGTTCCACTGTCCGCCGTTGAGGAAGTTGGCGACCGATTGCCGCTGCGCCTCCAGGCCCAGCCCGGACCGGCCCTGCATCTCCGTGGAGACCCGCAGGTAGGAGACGAGCTTACCTTGTGCCACGGCTGCTCCCGGAGGTGCTGCTACATTCGTGCGAACGAGCGTCAGGAAGAATGTAACGCTCCCCTGTCCTACGCCGGTTCGACCGTGTACACAAGTGCTACAAAAACCGGTTGCAGATTTTGGGGGGCATCGTGAGCAGCAGAACAAGGGTGACGGAGGCCGCGCTGGCGCTGCTGGCACAGTCGCGTGCGGAGTTGCCGAAGGTCAACATCCGGAGGCGGAAGCCGCGGGGCGACCCGGCAAAGGGCGTGGCCGAGCTGAAGGCAGTGGCGGACAAGCGGGCCGCGGCATTGGCCCCAGTCGTGACCGAGCTGAAGGCGGAAGGGCACAGCAGCGTGCGGAAGCTCGCCGACGCCATGAACGCGCGCGGGGTCCCCACAGAGCGCGGCGGACCGTGGCACGTGACGGGCGTCCAACGCCTGCTGAAGCGGATCAAGACGCTCTAGATCGCGTTCTACAACCTGGAGGATCTATGGGCACAGTCGGCACCGGTACTCTTCGCCTTGAAGGGCGTTACACGCGGCCGGAGCACGAGCCGCCGCCCCTCACCTTGCTCTGTAGCTCGATCAGGTATCGAGAGGCAGAGTTCAAGGAGACGAAGGGCGCCGGGGGCGATGTGATGCGGTCGGTGACCGTTCAACCGTCGCTTGAGGTTTCTGGCCTGCCGGCCGATTTCCAACAGGCGAAGGGTGATTGGACGCACATCATCTGCGCCTTGCTGCCGAAGGGTGAGGGGGAGCTGGTAGACATCGTGCCGCTCGGGGGCGATCGGGCTCGGTTTGTCGTCAAGTACGCACACTAGCTCAACGCCTTGACGGCTTGATAGCACGACGGCTCGATCGCGCGCCCGCTAGACGTTGAGCAAGCGGGCCGGCTCGATCGGCTGCCGTTTTGACGGATCGTTAAGGAGACGGTGAGCGTGCTCGACGCCATGGCGGCCGCGGAGCGGAAGGCCCTCCGCCGGATCGCTCTCGATCAGGATACCACGGCCCAGGCGTTGGCGGAGGAGGCCATCCGGGACGTTCTACGCCGGCACGGACACGGCGCCTGATCTCTAGCTCGCGAGGCGTCTTGCTATCATGACCGCTAGACGCCTTCTGGATGGAGCGCGGTGGCGCCGTGACCGCGAGCCCACGAAGCCGGAGAGCCGCATCAAGGTCAACTTGAGCTTGGTCATCTCCGTCGTGGCGCTCTTGGTGTCCCTCTTCTCGGCCTTCTACTCTCTGGTGGACGAACGCTACGATCTCCGGATGGCTTCCTCCTTTGCCGTTCCGGAGGTGATCGCCAGCGACCCGCCGCTGATCAGGTCGCAGCACACCCTTACCTTCATCAACAACGGCAACCGCCCGGTCGCGATCAACGAGGTAGCCTTGATCGTCCAGCCGACGATGAAGAGCTACGACCAACTGAACCGGGTGAACTGCGAAATCGAGCTTATAGGGCCCAATGCGTTTCGCCGGGCCTACGCGAAGGTCGCTCCCTTCACCGTGAAGGCCGGAGAGATAGAGACGCGGGTCTTCAGCTTCGCAGACACCATCGGAGACGCAAACACGGCCCGCTTCCGGGACAGCAGCCCGAACCACCTTCTGTCCTGCATCCAGGTCGGCTTCGTGTCGGCGCAGAACGCCTTCAACGAACTCGTCCCCTATGCGTGGGCACCCAAGGCGTCAGGCTTCGGCCAGACCTTCACGGAGGTGCAGTTCTTCCACCACTCCGGCCCCGTGCAACTCGTGAAGAGCCGGTGGCCCTTCATGCCCGACCCCGTAGCATCGGAATGAACGGCCGAAGCCCCTGCCAGGGACGCCGGCCGCCTTCAAGCCGTCTAGATAGCAAGCCTACAAGGTGTCTACCGATGGAGCCGTCTAGTCACTGAACGACTGCCGCTCCCGCGATGCCCCCGCCGGTCCGCCGCCACCCCCAGGAAGTGTGCCGACGCTACGGCTGTGCAACAACCGCCGCGGCATCAGGATAATGATGTACCGCGAGACCTACGAACCGCTGTAGGTGCGGTCCTGCCCGACGCCTTCGGTGAACCGGCCGCCACCCTCGATCACGCGTAGGTGGCTCCGGGCAGCCTCCCAGAGCTGTTTCGGGCCCATCAGCCGCGTGCGCAAGCTCTACAGCCCTTGCTGACCCTCTCCGGGGTCCATCGTGTCAGGTGCCCTGTGGACCGTCGGGTGCGTCAACGCACCATGATCCGCGGATTATCGGACCAAGTTCCTGAGTTAGGTCATGCTGGATCGTATTGCCGACGCAATGTGCGTGCTGCCTACTCTTAGCCAGCGTCACCTAGACAAGGCGGACTGGCGGAGAGGAGGTGAGGGCTATGACGGCAGTGTATGTACTGCTGGCCGCTTCGCACGCTGGTGCGGCGGTCGGGTACGGAATGCTGCTGCTGAGCCACCTGAGCTAGCAGCAGAGGCCGGGTAGGGCGTGGCTCGTCTTGCGGGCAAAACCACGATCCCTCCCGGAACCGGGCGCATCCCGCAGGCGAGAACTTGCCTGCGGGGTGACGCTCGATCTGCCCATAACCTCACAACACAATGGCGCAAATAAGAATGCGCTAGCGCACACCTCAATCGCTGAAGCTGGAGCGCTCCCGCGATGCCCCGGCAGGCCCTGCTCCACCACCCTGAACGGTGATCCGGGGGGAGAAGTCCTTCGCAGCAATGGCAGCACAGGACGCCGCGATTGCCGCCGTGTTGGCTTGGGTGCCGGCGGAGGACGCCGCGATCGAGTTCAGTGTTCCCATCAGTCCCGACATCGTCCCGTTGAGCGTGTCATCCTTGACGGCAATCACCCCTTGCGCCGTGATCAGCACGGGGGTGACCAGCTTCAATGGCTGCTCCACCTTGATCGGGCCCTGATTACCGGGCGCGACCGTAGCTCCGGGCACCACGGGCGCACCCTGCGAGCCCGGCCGCGGCTGCGAGAAGGTAGACCCGGGGACGGGCGCTACGTTCTCAGCCGACACCGGGGGCGAGCTGGGCGAGTAGGGGTCACCCGCCTTCGGGCGACGGATCGAGCGCGGAGGCGTGCCGGGCCCCTGCGGCTTCCCCTTGAACGCCTCGATCGCCTTCGTGGCCGCTTCGTCCGCGTGGAGGGCATGGGCCGCCGCCGCGTCCTGGGTGTCCTTGATCGCGGCAGCCTCCGCCGCCTTCGTGGCCGCGCTCTTCCCCGACATGGCGTCCGCGGTGCCGATCACGGTCTGAGGATCGGACTTCGTGGCGACGGTGGCAGCTCCGGGGGTCTGGTTGCGACGGGCATACCGCTCCCGGCGGGCGTCCAGCTCGTCCAGGGCGGCTTGCTTCGCGTCCAGCTCGGCCTTCGCCGCGGCACGCCTCGATCCCCGGAAGCCCGCGTTGGCGCCCTCCGTAGCGTCATAGGCGGCCTTAGCCCGGTCCCGCTCATCCCCCATGCGGTTCCGCTCGGCCTGGGACAGGCTCTCGACGTTATTCCCCAGGAAGCGGGAGACCATCCGGCCCACGGCGTTCGTACCGTTGCCGTCCTCATCGAGCCCAAGGGCCGAGTTGACCGCCTTCAAGGCGGAGCCCACGGCCTCGATCGCGGACAAGGCGGTGTTACCGGCCTCCGCGAAGCTGTCCCAGTCCAGCGCGGCCCAGGCGGCAAGGGCAGCCGCGATGCCGCCGATGACGACGCCGGGAAGGCCGGCGGACAGCGCCACGGTGCTGGCAAGGCCCACGATACCCGACGCGGCAAAGCCCGCGGTGACCGCCGCGAAGGCCGCCATCACGCTCTTGACCGTCTCCGGGTTGGCGTTGGCCGCGGTCGCCAGGGACGACATGGTGCCGGCGATCGAGTTCATGGCGGTGATCGCCAAGCCCACCTCCGGGGCGCCCAGAGCGCTCATCAGGGTATGGAACGAGCTGGTCACCTTCTCGACCTGGGCGGTGAAATTCTCGCCCATCATGATCTCGGTCGCGTTCTTGGGTTGCTTCCGGATCAAGTCGCGCTGATGGTCAATCTGCTCCTGCTGCGCGATGAAGTCAGCGATCATCTTGCTGAAGTTCTTCGCCTTGGCGAAGGTGTCCGACGACTTCTGGAGCACGTTGTCGATGTGCTCCCGGAAGCGATCATTCAGCCGGACCTTCTTGTCGTCGGCCGACAGCCCGGACAGCTCAGCGTCGTTCTCGTGGGCCTTGTTGAAGCGGGTCCGCTCCGCGCCCACGTCGTTGATGCCGGCCTTCTTGAGCGCCGCCGGGATCACGGTCGCCTTGAACCAGTCGTAGGGGTTGGACCGCAGCAGCTCGGCGCCCGGCATGCTGTCCGGGCGGACGCCCAGGTACTTCTTGCCGTCGTACATTAGAGCCGGTCCCGGGCTGATTGCGACGGATTAGCGGGTGGCGGGTTGACGGGTGAAGGAGCATGCTGATGCCTTCACCTCTGTCCGTCGACTTACGCGAGCGTGTCGTGGCTGCCGTGGCGGCAGGTGCCTCGTGCCACCGAGCCGCGGCTCGCTTTGGGGTCAGTGTCTCGAGCGCCAGCCGCTGGTCGCAGCGCTCACACCAAGAGGGCCATGTCGCGCCCAAGCCGATGGGCGGTGATCACACCTCGAAGCGCATCGAGGCGCATGCTGGGCTGATCCTGATGACTTCCGAGCAGGAGCCTCGCCTCTTCTTACGCGAGCTGCGCGACCGGTTGGCTGAGCAGGGCGTCCAGACCAGCACGAGCGGCCTGTCGCGCTTCTTTGCCCGCCACGGGATCAGCTGGAAAAGGGGCGACGTACGCAGCTGAGCAGGAGCGTGCCGACGTAAGAGCGGCCCGCGAGGCGTGGTTCGAGGCACAGCCCGAGCTCGACCCGGACCGGCTGGTGTTCCTGGACGAGACGGCGGCGGCCACCAACATGGCGCGGCGCTATGGTTGGGCACCACGCGGCGAGCGCTGCCGGCTCGCAGCCCCGCAGGGTCACTACAAAACCACTACCGTCACCGCTGCCCTGCGCACCAGCGGGCTGTGCGCGACCGCGCTGCTGGACGGTCCTACGAACGGCAGGCGCTTCTGCAGCTACGTCACCGAGACCCTGATCCCGGTGCTGCACCCGGGCGACATCGTCGTCATGGACAACCTGCCAGCCCACAAGGTCGCTGGCGTGCGTGAGGCGATCGAGGCCGCAGGAGCGCGGCTGCTCTACCTCCCGTCATACAGCCCTGATTTCAACCCGATTGAGCAGGCCTTCGCAAAGCTGAAGGCGCTGTTGCGCAGCGCGGCCGCTCGCACGATCCCGGATCTCTGGCCGGCGATCCGCCAGGCCTTCACGCGCTTCACTCCGCAGGAGTGCCGCAACTACCTCGCCGCAGCTGGCTACGAGGACGACTTGGCTGTCGCTACCTGACCGGGAACGGCTCTAGGTCGCGCTGGTTGATCAGGCCCAGGTCCATCATCGCCTTCGCGGAAGAGAGCTGGACTTGTCCCTTCGTGAAGCCCTTGCCGAACATGTACATGGCGTCGCCGGCCCCGGAGCCGCCCAGGGCCATGGTGATGGCGGGCAGGACCGTGCCGATGAAGTCGTTGCTCCAGCCGCGGGCGGTGCCGCCGGACTTCTGGATGGTCTGGAACAGCTCCTTGGGGTTGAAGATGCCCCGGGTGGCGATCGTCCCGGCCGTCACCGTGTCCACGAACTCCTTGATCTCGCCCTCGGACTTCGTGCCCTTGCCCAGATCCTCGATCGCGCGGCCCAGGTAGCGGGACTGACCCTCGCCCAGGTGCCCCTTCATGGCGTCATCGGACACCAGGGAGACCATCTTGGCCGAGTTGGCGATCACGGGGGCGAGCCGGGCGGCCTTCCGCATGTCGCGGTCCCCGGTGTCGGCCACGTCGACGATCGTCTTAAACGCCTCCAGGAGCGAGATGGCGGGGTTCTCGGCCGCAATCTTCTGGGCGTCCTTGGTGGTCTGGGCGATCTCGGCCGCGGTGCGCCCCTGGAGCTTCAGCAGCACCTGCATATCGTTGATGTCGCCGCCGCTCTTCACCGCGTCCCAGATCGTGTGACCGGACACGGCCGCGCCGACGCCCCCGACGATGGCCGCCGCGTCATGATTGTTGCTCCCGCCATGACCGCCACCGCGACGGCCGCCACCATGCCCACCACCGGCAGCACGCCGGGCAGCACCGCTACCGCCACGGGCTCCAGCACCACCACGGGGCGGGCGAGGGGCGGGCGGCTGGCCTCCACGGGCAACCGCGGGCACGCCGGATCGGGGCCGCCTCGATCCAACCGTGGGCATGCCGCGGCTCACGACAGCTCCAGGGGCCGCCAGTGCAACCGGTTTCACTGAGCGGGCGGCACGCGCCTGGGCCCTCGCCTGGGCACGGACACCCCGGACCGTCGCCGCGGTTTGCGCCCGAGTGGCCTTCGTGGCGGACCGGGTCTCCTGGGCTAGCGTGCGCATCTCGCGGGCGGCGGTTGCGGCATGGGCGGCCCCACCCTTCAGGGCGTGCAACTCTCTGACGGTGCCACCGACCGCCTTGTGAGCACCGGCCGCGGCCCGCTCGATCCCAACGACGGACTTCCCGAGCTTCCCGGCAGCTCGATCCGCGGCCCGCATGCTCTTGCTGGCCCGTTTGCCGAACGCCTTCAGCTCCCGATCGGCCTCCTTGAGGACGCTCTTGAACGAACCCGCGAATGCGGCCCCGATCGTGACGGTGACGTTGGCGCCGCGGCTCGACATGTCATTCCCCTGCTTGTTGATGATGTGGTGCGGCACCTTTCGCGAAAGGCGCGTTTTTTTCGGAAGGTACGAGCGTGTCGGGCAGTACAGGCGGAGCGTCAGAAGGTCTTTCGCACCTTTAAGAACGCGGAAAGTTGGCGAAGCTCTACGCGGCTGTACTGACCGTTTGCTGTGTGATCAGGCGACCATGGCAGGCGCAGGCGGACAGGTTGCCGCGACCACTCTGATGCGCGGCGTGCTGATCACTGGAGCGAGGTCGGCCGGCTCTGGGATCTCCAGAAGTAGGCGATCGTAGAACCGCTCGGGCTTCCGCTCCAGGATGCTCCGGCCCGGCCGGAACTTGTCCCGCACGTTCGTCTGATGCGTACCGACTAGGAGGTGGTCCGGGTGCGCACAGGTCGGATCATCGCACTGATGGGTCGCGAAATCGGTCGCCTGAAGGGGCTGATCCGCGCTCATAGTGAGGAACAGGCGGGCGATGTTCGTTTCGGTGGACAGGCCGCTCGCGGTGTAGATCGTGGCCTTCGGCCGTACGGTCCACGAGCCGTACTTCATGCATCCACAAGCCATCCGCGAAAGCTTCCGAAGGTGGCGCTCGCATTCGTCATGCGTGACCACCTCGGAAGGCCAGTTCGGCGCGGTTTGATGCTCGATGTGGAAGCGGGGGTTGGTGACGGGCATGGCGGTTCTCCCGCGCCGCTCCACTTGGGATCTCGGCGCTAGCAGGTGGGAGAGGACTGCCCGCGGCGCGGATTGCCTCCGTCTAAAGTGATGCCGGCGTGGGGCCGGAGGTGAGGATCAGGCGCGACGCACTGCCCGAATGCGGGGACGCTCCGCCGGGGCGGGGGGTGCAATCCGCTCCCGAACGCGTACCGCGGGAGGCGCGGGTGCCACGGGGGTGGCCTCCGGCTCTTCGATCGGCCCCTGGATCGCCACGAAGCAGGCCGCCACGTGATCCAGAAGCTTGGTGCGGAGCCGGGTGGCTGTGTAGCCGTAGTCGGCCGCAAGCCGCTCGATCGGCACCCCGTCCAGGACGTGAGCCTTCAGGAGGCCGGCGGACAGCCGGTAGTCGTTGGCCGCGTCCTGCTGGGTGGGCGGGACGATCATGGCAGTTCCTCCGCGGGCACGAACGCTTCGCCCGGGCGCAAGTCGGTCGCGTCGAGCTGGCCGGTGGCATCGGCACGGAGCATGCGCGGCGGCAGGGGCTCCGCAGGCAATGCCGACACCTCCGCCAGCTCGGACGGAGCAGGCCGCGTGAGGATGGCGCCGCCGGGCAGCAGCACGTAGCGCTCGGCCATGCTCTCCCGAGCACCGATGCGAAGCGTCTGTCCGCCGCCGCGGGCCGCCGCCTCCACGGTCGCGCGCACCTCGGTGAGATGGGCGAGTAGATCAGCGGCATAGTTCCGAGTGGAACGGCCGGCAGCGTGGGCGATGTCCGCGAGAGCATCACCCTCCAGGTGGAGGCGCCGTAGCGCCTCCGTCGCATCATCGAAGGTCAACGCGGTCATGGTCTCCCCCTTACTCGCCTGCCGCCGCGTGGCTCGGCATGACCAGCCGCGTCCCGACTGAGTTGATGGCGACGATCGTGGCCCGCGCCGCTTCGAGTTCGTCCAGAGCCGCTTGAGCTTCCACGGTGGTCAGACCCGTGGCGTCGCTTGCGTCAGAGGCGCGGACCCGCACCGGACGCCGGTCCGCTTCGTTCCACTTCCGGAGGATATAGGCCAGGACCACCAAGGCATTGGCGGACAGGCTCGGGTCTAGCGCCTTCAGGGCCAGCACCTTCGCGCCGCCCTTCGATACGAGAACGCGATCGGCAGCGGCATTCTCCACCGAACGCTGGGCCGCCACGGCATCCTGCTGCGACCGCCGACGCTGGGCCTCGGTCTCCAGCGGCAGGGACGGCGCGTTCCCGGACACCGACAGCACCTTGGTGGCACGCTGGGGCGCCTTCTGGGCCTCCTCCGCGGCGATCTCCGCACGCCGAGCCCGCTTCTCGGCCGTCACCAATGCCGTGTTCGTCGTGACGGGTGCGGTCACCTGGGCCACTACGAGCCGCAGTGCGGGGGTCGGTGCCGCCTTCTTCACGGGCGGGGCAATCGCCGCGGCGAGGTTCTTGAAGCCGTCCTGCATGGCCTTGAGGACAGCGGTCAGGTCGCCAAAGGCCGGTGCAACCGGTTTCACTGGGGTGGCCGGAAGGCTCTTGGACACCGTCTCGGCGACCGGGCGCACGTCCTTGAAGAGCGTGCTGCCAAGGCCGACTGAGCCCTCGCGCGAGTAGAAGCCGGATAGGTTCATGATCGTGATCCCCTCTGTGCTCTTGGACGGGCTCCGCGGAATGCGGGCTCGGATGGTGGTTGGGTCGGGCCGCGCATCCGGAGGGGGACGGCGCGCGGCGGGTAGGTGATCAGGGTTGCTTGCGGCCGGTCCTGTCTTTGAGATTGCGGATCTCGGCGGCCACGGCGTCCGCAACCAGTTGGGCGAGGAACAGGTTCCGCGAGGGGGTGGCGGGGTCCAACTTGCGCCGCTCCGCGAGGGCGTAGTCCAGACCTTCCACGACGCCGGCCGGGACCGGGAATGCGATGGTCCGCGACATGGTCAGGCCGCCGCGCTGGAGCGGACAGCCTCGCGGCGGCGTTCACGGACCTGCGGCATTGGCTCGCCTCCGATCTCGGCTACGGCGCGTGCGACAGCTTCGCGGATGAAAGTCGCTCTGGAGCAGTTCCGGTCCGCGTTAGCGCGACGATGGCGCGTGACCGCTTGATCCAGCTCCGCAACAAAGCTGTCGTTGACTGCAAAGCTCAACGTGCGCACTGCCATCACGATCTCCGTTGTCGAAAAACTTCACTAATATGCTCAACTTAGTTAGATGGAGCGACAAAGTCAACGTAGCCTGTTGACTAATTGCGGCTTGTGGGAAATAAAAAAGACCACCAGGCGCAAACCTGGAGGTCTTTTGGAGTTTTGAGCGCAATCGTGTCTTGCCGGATCGAATGGCGCTCTTCATCGCAAGCCGCGTTTGTGCAGCTGCGCCCAGACTATAGGGTGTGGCGGCGACGCGCGTCAATGATCGTGCGTCGAGATGCTTGGAAAAGACCTCTCCGGGCCATCCAGCCCCCTAGTGCAACCGGTTTCACTGGCGAAAAGCCCGGTGACGCCAGTTGTGCGCATCCAAACGCCGTCCCAGCGCAAGCGGGGCAAGGCGGCAAAGCGGCATGAGCGGAAACTGCGGGAGCAGATCACCCGGCTTGAAGCCGAAGGGAAGCACCGGCAGGCGAAGCGGCTAGGCCGGATGTACTGCAAATCCTTCGACGCGAAGCTGGTGGCGGCATCGGACGCCAACAGGAGGTTACCGGCAGGCCAGCGAGCCAAGAGGGCAGAGCTGCACGAGATCGCAGCCGATATGGATCTTCGGCAGACACAAGGCACCGCCACCTTCCGGGCCGAACCGAAGAAGAAGGGCTATCGCCCAGTCGTGAACTTCGATCTTCGCGGCCGGACAGCCCAACTCGTGCTGAAACGAGCGGCCAAACCCTTCATAAAGATCAGACCGGACCAATACGCCAGCGATGGCGGCCAACCGGCAGCATGTCACCGGATCGTCGAACTCGCGGCTCAAGGCTACGCGTGGTTCGAGGAAATAGACGTGCGCAGTTTCTACGCCTCGATCAATTCAGAAGGCGTAACCGAGCTTCTTGGGGACCTCCCCAAGGGGATGACGGAAGCCAATGCACTCTCAAGCAGGGTCAGGGCCTCCTTCATGAAGACCAAGAGGGACATCCCCCATAACGACCTATGCAAACTTCGCAATGAGGTCCGGGCCGGTATCCCGCAAGGCTCCGCACTCTCCCCGCTAGTGGCAGAGGCGGTGATGTCGAACGTACTCGATCAAGCGACACAAGGGGCTGATTGGCCCGATGTGCAACTTGTCGTGTTCGCCGACAACATCGCCGTCCTTGGCCGCACCAAGGCGGATGTAGAGGATGCGGCAGAGAACCTTGCGGGCGCGTTTTCAGGCAGCCAGCTCGGACCCTTTAATTTGCATCGCAAGCCTGCACGGTCAATCAAACTGGGGTTCGACTTCTTGAGCACACGCTTCATCGCTCGTAATCGGCGCATCCGAGCCGAAGTAGCGCCTGCGGCGAGACTGAAGCGCCTTCACTGGATCTCTACAAAGCTCAAAGGTAGCACGTCCGCGAAGGAGATCAGGAGGCGGATGCGGAGTTGGGGCGCCGCTATGGGCCTGAGCAAGGGCGGTCGCCCTCTGACGAAAGCCGTGCAATGGGCGAACAGCGTCTTGAGCTACGCCTTGGTGCACAAGCTGCGAGGCCGGACCTTGCTCGCACAGGCGAACTATCACCATCGGGCTCTCCACAAGCCAGGCTTAATACATGCACACGGCTGATCCCAAACGGCCCAGATCGGCTTGCCGGCTGCTACACCTTAGTGCTACACCGCGGGAGTAGCTATCCCCTCTAAGCTATTGATTTTATAGGTGCGCGGCACCGGGGACGATTGTCCCACCCCTTCCGCCGCCTCCGGGCGGGACCTTCGCGGCTGCCGGAACCTTGCGGGCGATCCCGCGCCGCTCACGCCCCGGAAACCTGCGCCGTCCGGGCATGGCTGGATCGCTGCGCCCTCCGCGCGGACGGCGCGCTGCGCGTGGCCGGCTGGGTCCACGACGCCGCGCAGCCCGACGCCCCCGTGTGCCTGGACATCGTGGTCGACGGCACGATCGTGGCGGTGACGGTGGCGGCGGAGTACCGCGCCGACATCGCGGCGGCGGGCGTGGGCGACGGTCGGCACGGCTTCGACCTCGGCGTCGAGGCGCCCCTCGTCCCCGGGGTGCCGCACGTGGTCGAGGTGCGCCGCTCGGCCGACGAGGCGGTGATCTGCGCCATGGCCGCCGACGCGGCGGGCGTATGGCGGCCGCTGCTGGCCGCGTAGCACGCCGCCCGTGGCGAAGCCGGGCGGGAAGTCAGGCGCGCCGCATCAGGCCGGGCGCGCGCAGGTCCGAGGCGCGGCTGCGCGTGGCGGGGACGCGCGACCCGGACATGCGCGGCGGCTCGGCCTGCCGGATCTGGTCGAGCAGGAGCGGGCGGGCGAAGTAGTAGCCCTGGGCGCAGCGGATCTGCGTCGCGCCGAGCAGGTAGGCGACCTCCTCGAAGGTCTCGACGCCCTCGGCGACGACCGTCATGCCGAGCGCCGCGCCGAGCGACTCGATCGCCTTCAGGACGATCTGGCTGCGCGGCCGCTTGTCGATGTCGGTGATGAACGAGCGGTCGATCTTGAGCTCGTCCGCGGTGATGTCCGCCAGGGCCGCGAGGGACGAGTAGCCGACGCCGAAATCGTCGATCGAGACCCGCGCGCCGATCGCCCGGATCTTCGGCAGAACCTCGCGCTGGAAGCGGCCCGTCGTGAAGAAGGCCTCCTCGGTCAGTTCGAGCACGAAGCGCTCCGCGAGGCCGGTCTCGCCCAGAGTCGCGCAGAAGGCGGTCATGAACGGCACGTCGCAGGCCTGCTTGGCGGCGATGTTGAGGCTCACGGTGACGTCGGGTCCGAACACCTCGTCGATGTCGGGCATGGCCTGCACGGTCTCGGACAGGAGCTGGAGGGTGATCTCGTTGATCAGCCCCAGCTCGATGGCGAGGGCGATGAAGTCGCCGGGGGCCTGGATCATGCCGAGCTCGTCGCGCCAGCGCAGCAGCACCTCGACGCCCGTGACCGCGTGGGAGCGCATGTCGACCTTCGGCTGGAAGGCGCAGCAGAAGGAGCGGTCGCGGATCGCCAGCCGGAGGCGCTGCTCCACGGCCATGCGGGCCGTGGCGGCCTGGCTCATCGCGTCGTCGAAGATGCTGACGCCGCCCTTCAGCTCGCCCTTCACCCGGTACATCGCGTTGTCGGCCTGCCGGGCCAGGGCCTCGTAGCTGTCGCCGTGCTCCGGGAAGAGGCTGAGGCCGATGGAGGCGGAGGCGAAGATCTCGTGCCCGTCGATGAAGAACGGCTGCTTCAGGCGCTCCGAGATGGCGCGCACCGCGGCCAGCGCCTCGTTCCGGTCGGTGATCGGGGCGAGCAGGAGCACGAACTCGTCGCCGCCGATCCGGGCGAGGAGGTCGCTCGGGCGCAGCGAGCCGCCGATCCGGTCTGACACCTTGCGCAGCAGGGCGTCGCCGGCGGCGTGGCTGTAGTAGTCGTTGATGTGCTTGAAGTTGTCGAGATCGATGAAGGCCAGGGCAAAGCGGTCCCCCGGCATCGATCCCGCCAGCACGTCCGCGATGCTCTGCTCGAACATCGTCCTATTGGGCAGGCCGGTCAGGGCGTCGATGAAGGCCTTGGTGATCAGCTCCCGCTGGATCCGGTGATGGTGCGTGACGTCGGTCAGGGTCGTGAGCGTGAAGGCGTCCGGGCCCTCGGCGACCGGCCGCGTCTGCACCTCGAACATCCGGTCGTCGACGGCCTCGACGGTCGCGGTGTCCCGGCCGCCGCCCGTCGTGGCGGGCAGCGCCTGGACGGCCTTGTCCCCGAGGGCGCGCGCGGCGGCGTTGGCCAGGACGCAGTGACCCTGGTCGTCACGGACCACGACGCCGACCGGAAGCGCCTGGATGGCGGCCTCGAGCAGGGTTTGACGCTCCGGTACAGCGAACTCGCTCATGCCCCGCCCTGCTGCCAAAGGGACTTGGCAGGCTGGACGCCAGTCCGGTCACCGGTCTGGGCCTGATCGCCGGCCTCGAGGGGACGGCGGAGCAGCCGGCGATGCACCTGCTCCAGGGCGGCGCCGTGCGGGCTGTCCGGGCCGGTCTCGCGCCCGAGGCGTGCCGCAGCGCCCGGATCCGCATCGTGTCCGGGGACCTTGTTCATGGTCGCGCCGCGCCAGCGCTCGACGACGGCGCCGACGAAGGCCGCGCCGGCGACGGCCGCGCCGTCCTCGGCGGCGCGGCCGCTCGCGTCGTTGCGCGGGTGCCGCGCCGACGGCAGCGGCCGGAATGTCATCCGGGCCGGGATCGGGACGCCCTCGCCGAACGCGATGACCTCGCCGGTGCCCAGAGACGGCACGAAGGTGAGCAGGTTGGTGGCGTCCGACACAGCCGCGGCCAGGAAAGCTTGGTCGCGCGCGTTGGTCATCCGCATGGCGAACAGGGTGCTGCACTGGGACATGATCGTCGCGTCGAGCTCGGCCGGGCGCTGGGTGACGAGGCCGAGATGGACGCCGTGCTTGCGGCCCTCGCGGGCGATCCGCGCTAGGGCGCGACGCGTCGGCGTGAAGCCGACCGAGCGGTCGGCCGAGGCGAAGCGGTGGGCCTCCTCGCAGACGAACAGCAGCGGGACTGCGCCCTCGCTCCAGATGCCGAACTCGAAGGCGAGGCGGCACAGGACGCACACGACGGCGTCCACGACCTCCATCGGCAGGCCGGCGAGCTGCATGATCGTCATCGGCCGCCCGTCGGGATCGAGCCGGAACAGGTGCGCCAGGATCTCGCCCATCATGTCGCCGCCGACATTGGCGTTGTCGAACATGAAGCCGTGCCGCGGATCGTTCCGGATCGCCTCGATCCGGGTGATCAGCCGGTGATAGTGCATCCGCGAGACGCGGTTCTCGAGCCGCCCCATCCGCTCGTCGATGAGCGCGAGCAGGTCCTGCAGCATGTAGGGGACCGGCGTGTCGACCGTGTAGCCGGCGCCCTTGCCGAACGGCCGCTTGACGATCTGGCGGTCGCCCGCCTCCTTGTACTGCCCGTACTTGCTCTTCGCGTGGGGGATCACCTCGGCGAGGATCTCGATCTCCTCGTCCACGGCCGGACGTCCGCCGTAGATGACGTCGGCGATCTCCTCGAGGTTGAACAGCCAGAACGGCAGCTTGAGGGCCCGCGGGCTGATGACGCTCGCGCGGTCGCCGAAGCTGGCGGCGTACTCATTGTGCACGTCGAGCAGGAAGACGCGCACGGCCGGCCTGGCCCGCATCACCTCGTCCAGGATGACGGTGACGCCGCTGGACTTGCCGACGCCGGTCGCGCCGAGCACCGCGAAGTGCTTGGAGAGCAGGTCGTCGATCTTGATGCAGGCCGGCGTGTCGGGGTCCTGATAGAGCGCGCCGACGGCCGCGGTGTTCGTCGCCGACACCTGGTGGACGATCCGCAGGTCGGCGGCAGACAGGAGTTCGACGGTGTCGCCGATCGCGGGGTAGCAGGTCACGCCGCGGCTGAAGCGGCGCGCGTCGTGTCCCGCGACGATCTCGCCGAGCAGGTCGAGGCTCGCGTAGGCGCCTGGCCGGTGCCCGCGCTCGCTGCCCGAGGACAGCGTGGTGACGATGCCGATGAGGGTTGCGTCCCCGGCCCGGACCCGGACCAGATTGCCGACGGTGACCCGCACCCTGGGCCGCCCGTCCTGCACGACGAGTTCCAGATGGACCTTCGATCCCTCGATGGACGTCACGGCGCCCATGTGCGACGCGGCATCGTCGTGCCGGACCGTTCCGTCGCCGCTCAACATCGTCCGCACCCTGGTCCGAAACAGAATCGGCGCGATACTGAGTGGCCGTGATTAAAGTTCTGACAAAGAAATGCGCGCGGCGAAACAATGCTTAACCGATGCCTTACGGATCTTCAGCGTCGGCAAGGTTGTATTTTGCGACCGATGCGACGATTGCCGTCCGGGTCGAAACGCGACGGGCGGCATGACGAGGAGCACGCCGCGCGAGGCGCCTGCGGAAGCCTCGCGAACTGATCCGAGCGATGGGCTGTGCGTCCCCGACCGGGCTGTGGCCTATGGCCCGGCCGGTCTGATGCCTAGGTGGGTTGGCCGTCGCCGAAATGCTCGCGCATCCAGCACTCACCGGATATCCGGGCGCCGTTCTGCGTGACGAAGGCGTAGGGCGAATGTTCCACCACCGCGCCGCCGCGCCTGCGGATGACCCAGCGGAAACAGCGGGGATCGTCCACGCACGGGACGATCTCGACGGTGTGAGAGCGCGTGATTTCGGTCGTCATGACCAGTAAACGCCTGAGTGCGGGACTCCGCTCCACGGCTCATGTGTGGAGGGTTACCGAGCGGTGTGGCCGCGCACGCGAATTGGTCCCGTTCGTCTGGCTCTATGGCCGGAACCTTCCCCGCCGCGGTCCGGTTCGGGCCGAGCCTTCCCGCCGGGCGCGACCCGGCGCCGAGCGACAAGGATGCTGCATGCCGATCAAGGCCCTCAACGACCGCAAGAAGCTGTCGAGCGACTTCAACGAGGCCAACGACGCCTTCATCGACGAGGTGCTGAGCGCGCTCCAGGGTGGCCGGATCCCCCTCGATCTCGCCCGCGCCTATCTCGCGCATCCCGTCGCGATGATGCACACGGACGGGGCGCAGGCCGTCGCCAACTACTTCGAGCGCATGCTGGCCCAGCGGCCGAACATCGACTGGACGCCGGGCGCCTGAGCGCGGCACCGAACCCCGACGAGAAGGAGCGCGGATGACTGCCGACGAGATCGAGGATCTGAACCGGGCGCGCGCCGCCCTGGCCCGCCAGCGGAACGCCATCGCGCGGCGCCTGAGCGGCCTCGACGTGGCGCCGATCTCCATGGCCGAGGACCTGACCCGGACCCTGCTCGCCATCGAGGCCGTGGACCGCGCCCTGGTCGATGCGGGTCAGCCGCATATCGACATCGGCCATCGGCCGGACGCCTAGGGATTGCGGCGCGCGCGGTCGCGGGCGAGTGTTCGCGGCCGAGTCTTGCGCCGCACTCCCGGGCGAGCGTACAGGCTCGGGTGCTCTGAGGAGACCCAACGATGTCCGACCGCCTGCCCGGCTTCAACACGCTGGCGATCCACGCGGGCGCCGCCCCCGACGCGGCCACCGGCGCGCGGGCGACGCCGATCTACCAGACCACCAGCTTCGTGTTCGACGACGTCGACCACGCCGCGTCGCTGTTCGGGCTCCAGGCCTTCGGCAACATCTACACGCGGATCACCAATCCGACGAACGCCGTGCTGGAGGAGCGCATCGCCGCGCTGGAGGGCGGGACCGCTGCCCTGGCGGTCGCCTCCGGCCACGCGGCCGAGTTCCTGACCATGCACGCGCTGATGCAGCCGGGCGACGAGTTCGTGGCCTCGAACAAGCTCTACGGCGGCTCGATCAATCAGTTCAACCACTCGTACAAGAACTTCGGCTGGTCGGTGGCCTGGGCCGACAACGACGACCCCGCCTCCTTCGAGGCGGCGATCACGCCGCGCACCAAGGCGATCTTCTGCGAATCGATCGCCAACCCCGGCGGCGTCATCACCGACCTGGCGGCGCTGTCGCAGATCGCCAAGAAGCACAACATCCCGCTCGTCGTCGACAACACCATGGCGACGCCGTACCTGATCCGGCCCTTCGAGCACGGCGCCGACATCGTGGTGCACTCGGCCACCAAGTTCCTCGGCGGCCACGGCAACTCGATCGGCGGCCTGATCGTCGACGGCGGCTCGTTCCAGTGGGCCGGCGACGCGCGCTACCCGATGATGAGCCAGCCGCGGCCGGAATATTCCGGCATGGTGCTGGCCGAGACCTTCGGCAATTTCGGCTTCGCCATCGCCTGCCGGGTGCTGGGCCTGCGCGACCTCGGGCCGGCGCTGTCGCCGTTCAACGCCTTCCTGATCCTGAACGGCATCGAGACGCTGCCGCTGCGCATGCAGCGCCACTCCGACAACGCGCTGACGGTGGCCAAGCACCTGTCGACGCATCCGGCCGTGTCGTGGGTGAGCTATCCCGGCCTGGAGACCGACCGCTACCATCAGCTCGCCCGGCGCTACACGCCGAACGGCGCGGGCGCCGTCTTCACCTTCGGGCTGAAGGGCGGCTACGACGCGGGCGTCAAGCTCGTGTCGAGCCTGCAGCTGTTCTCGCACCTCGCCAATATCGGCGACACCCGCTCGCTGATCATCCACCCGGCCTCGACGACCCACCGCCAGCTCACCGACGCGCAGAAGACCGCCGCGGGCGCGGGACCCGACGTGGTGCGGCTGTCGATCGGGCTGGAGGATCCGGCCGACCTGATCGACGACCTCGACTCGGCGCTCGCGGGCTGACGCGCCGACGCCGGACGAACCGGCCGCGCCATCCCCGGGATCGCCGTGAGGCGACCCGGGCAGCGCGCGCGATGGCGGTGACGCCCGAACGAGGCTGACGTGGCGGTGCCGGCCGTCGCGTGAGGCGCGACGGCCGGTGGGACGCTCAGAAGGCCTCGGCCTCCAGGGCCATCGTGCTGTCCGCACCGGCCTTGATCCGGCTGAGGCGCAGGGCGGTCTCCGGCAGCATCCGCTCCATGAAGAACCGGCCGCTCGTCAGCTTCGACTCCCAGCGCGGGGAAGGGGCCTCGGCGTGCTTGGCCTGGGCGGCCTTGGCGATCCGCGCCCACATGTAGCCGAGGGCCACGAGGCCGAAGAGGTGCATGAAGTCGGTGGCGCCGGCCCCGGCATTGTCGGGCTTGCTGAACGCGTTCTGCATCAGCCACATCACGGCGCCCTGGAGGTCGTTCAGCCCGGCCTGGAGCGGCTTGGTGAACGGCGCCATGGCGGGATCCTCGCCGTGGTCCTTCAGGAAGGTCTGGACCTCGCCCAGGAAGGCCATCATCGCCCGGCCGCCGTCCTTCGGCAGCTTGCGGCCGATCAGATCCATGGCCTGGATGCCGTTGGCGCCCTCGTAGATCATGGCGATGCGGGCGTCGCGCACGAACTGCGACATGCCCCATTCCTCGATGTAGCCGTGGCCGCCGAGGAGTTGCTGCGCCTCGACCGCGTTGGCGAAGCCGCGGTCGGTGAGCACGCCCTTCACCACCGGGGTCATCAGGCCGAGGTGGTCGTCGGCGGCCTGCCGCTCCGTGGCGTCCTCGGAGCGGTGTAGGATGTCGGCCTGGAGCGCGGTCCAGAGCATGAGCGCGCGGGCCGCCTCGTTGAAGGCGCGGATCTGCATCAGCGTGCGGCGCACGTCCGGATGGACGATGATCGGGTCGGCGGCCTTCTCGGGCGCCTTGGCGCCGGTCAGAGCCCGGCCCTGCAGCCGGTCCTTCGCGTAGGCGGCGGCGTTCTGGTAGGCGACCTCGGACTGGCCGAGGCCCTGGACGCCCACGGCGAGCCGCGCCTCGTTCATCATCACGAACATGGCGTTGAGGCCGCGATTCTCCTGGCCGACCAGCCAGCCGGTCGCCCCGTCGTAGTTCATCACGCAGGTGGCGTTGCCGTGAATGCCCATCTTGTGCTCGAGGGAGCCGCAGGACACGCCGTTGCGCGCACCGAGGGATCCGTCGGCATTCACCAGGAATTTCGGCACGACGAAGAGCGAGATGCCCTTGGTGCCGTCGGGCGCGCCCTCGATCCGGGCGATGACGAGGTGCACGATGTTCTCGGCGAGGTCGTGCTCGCCGGCCGAGATGAAGATCTTGGTCCCGGTGATGCTGTAGGAGCCGTCGCCGTTCGGCACGGCCTTGGTCTTGAGCAGGCCGAGATCCGTGCCGCAATGCGGCTCGGTCAGGTTCATGGTGCCGGTCCAGGCGCCCTCGACCATCTTGGGCAGGTACAGCGCCTTCTGCTCCTCCGAGCCGTGGACCAGCAGGGCCGCCATCGCGCCCTGCGTCAGGCCGGGATACATGCCGAAGGCGAGGTTCGCGCCCGAGGCGAATTCCTGGATCGCCGTGTTGAGGGTGTGGGGCAGGCCCTGGCCGCCGTAGGCCTCGGGCACCGACAGGCCCATCCAGCCGCCGCTGGCGTAGGTGTCGTAGGCGGCCTTGAAGCCGGTCGGCGTGCGCACCGTGCCGTCGGCCTCGCGGCGGCAGCCCTCGACGTCGCCCGCGCGGTTGAGCGGGGCGAGCACCTCCTCGGCGAGCTTCGCGCCCTCGCGCAGGACGGCCTCGACCACGTCGGGCGAGGCGTCGGCGAAGCCCGCCAGGTTGTCCCGGGCATGGAAGCCGAGGACATCGGTGAGCAAGAACAGCGTATCCTCGACCGGAGCGCGATACTGCGGCATCTCTGGCTTCCCCCGTCTGGTGCGGGCCTCTCGGAACGGCCCGCCGCGTTGGCCGCATGTAAACGCCACGCTGCCCCCGGAGCAACGGCTCCGCCCGCCGATCGCGCGACACGCGCGCCCGTTCCTCGCCGCGGGTTGGTCGCAGCCATTACCGGGCCCATCGAACCTTAACTTCGTGTTTACCAAGAAAGTTAATGGTCACGCTCGAACGATCCGACGCGTGCGTCCGTGGATACCGAATTCCGGTCCCGCTCTGCGCCGAGGAAACGGACGCCGCACGCTGCCGACGACAGGCCACCGATGACCCGCAACGCGATGCCGCAGCTCGACAGTTTCGATCCCGAGGTACTCGACGCGGCCCGCGACGTGGCGGCCCGGGCGGGCGTTCCGCTCGAGACCTGGATCGCGTCGGTGATGCCGCAGCAGCAATCGGCCGGCCAAGGGAATCGCCGGCACCGGCGGCGTCACCGCGCCGAGCAGCTCGCCCTCGGCGGGAACCGGCCCGAGGCGTCGGCCGAGCGCTCCCCGCCGCCGGCCTCGCCCGATCACCGGACACACGGCACGGCGCCGCGCGCCGAGAGCTACGGCGACGGCATCGCCGCTCTGATGGACCGGCTGGACGGCCTCGACCGCGCTCTCGACCACGAGCGGCGCGCCGCCCAGGAGGCCGAGGCGCGGCGTCTCGCGGAGATCGAGTCGCGCATCGAGCGCGCCCTGAAGGCGGCGCCCGTCCAGCAGGTGACCGAGCGGCTCGGCGACATCGAGCGCCGCATGTCCCACCTCGGCGAGCAGGTCGCGGCGACCCGCCAGCCCGGCCGTCGCCCGCGCCCCGCGGCCGCCGACATCCGCAGCGCCGTCCAGGACATCCGTCAGCGGCAGCGCGAGCTGGCGCAGGGCGCCGAGCCGGCGCCGTCCGCGTCGCCGTCCGATGGCGGCGTCGTCGCCAGCATGCGCCTCGACCTCGCCCGCCGCCTGGAAGCGCGGATCGAGGAGGGCGTCGCCCCGTCGACCGCCCTGATCGAGCTCCAGGAGGAGACCACGCGCCTGCGGGAGGCGATCAACCAGCTGGCGACGAGCCGGGATATCGGCGCCCTCGAGCAGGCCGTCGTCACCCTGGCGAGCGGCATCGAGCGCGCCCAGGCGGGGACCGATCTCACCGCCATCGCGGTGCCGATCGAGCAGGTCCGGGCCCAGGTCGAGCGCCTCGCCGAGGAGGTGGCCGAGAACGTCCACAGCCGCGTCGCGGAGGATGTCCGGCGCCTCGCCGAGCGTCTCGACACCGCCGCGGCGACCGGCGCCGCCGGTCCGGATGACCACACCCTCGCGGGCCTGTTCGCCGAACTCGAGGAGATCCGCCGTCAGATCGGCGCGCTCGCCGGCCCGGAGCGGATCCAGGGCCTCGCTCAGAGCCTGCAGGCGGTGAGCGCGCAGATCGCCCAGCTGCAGCGGACGGCCGCCGGTCCGGACCTGCGGCCGCTCCTGGAGGAGATCCGCAGCGACGTGAAGATCGCCGCGCCGGCGGCGCTGGCGGAGCAGATCCAGGCGCTCGCCGAGAAGGTCGACGTGCTCTGCGCGCGGGACGACTGGTCCGAGCGCGCCGGCGACGCGAACGTCGCGCGCTCGGGCGACATGGCCTCCATCCACGCCATGCTGCGCAGCCTCGCCGAGAAGGTCGATCAGGTCGGCACCCGGTCCGAGCACGAGGGGCTCGACGCCCTGGAGCGGCAGGTCGTCTCGCTGGCGGGCCGCCTCGACGCGCCGCACAGCGCCGATCCGGCGCTGGCCGGCCTGGAGCGCACCATGGGCGACCTGCTGCGGCAGGTGACGGCGCTCAAGGACGCGGCGCCGAGCGAGGCCGTGGTGGAGCGTGCCGCCCGCAACGCGGTCGCTCAGACCCTCCAGACGTCCGGCCTCGGCACGGCCGAGTCCGGCGAGATCGGTCTCCTGCGCGCCAGCCTGGCGGACATGCAGGCCCGGCAGGTCGCCTCCGATCAGCGCCTCGGTGCCACCCTCGAGGGCGTGCAGTCGGCGCTGGAACGGCTCCTCGTCAGGCTCGGCCCGGCAGAGGCCGTCCCGGCGCGCGGTCCGTCCCTCGACGAGCGCCTGATGTCGTCGACGAGCCCGGAGGTGGCCCTCGCGCCAGTCGAAGCGCGCGCCAAGCCGCGGCGCGACGGTGCCGAGGCGTCCCGCCTTGCCGACGACCTGCTGGAGCCCGGCAGCGGCCGGCCGCCGCGCGAGTCGCGCACGGCCCGGGAGCCGTCCGCCCGCCGCCCCGCGCAGGAGCGCCTCGGCGACGTGGCCGCCATGCGGTCCGCGGCCGATGCCAAGTCTGAGACCGACATCAAGACCAGCTTCATCGCCGCCGCGCGCCGCGCGGCCCAGGCCGCCCAGGCGGAGTTGGCCGCCGAGGCGCCCGTCGAGCGCCGGGAATCCCGGGGCGAGCGGGTGGCCGCACTCCAGGGTGCCGCGACCGGCCGCCTCGGCCGCCTGCGCGCCGAGATCGATCGCCGTCGCCGTCCGCTGCTCCTCGGCCTCGCCGCCATCGTGCTGGCCCTGGGGGCGCTCCAGGCGATCACCATGCGCGGCGCGGACGAGCCGCGGCCGGCGGCTCCGACGAGCCAGGTCGCACCGTCCCGCGGGGATGCCGCGGATGTCCAGAAGGACGCTCCGGACGCCCCCAAGGACGCCGGCAAGGAGAGCGCGGAGGCGAAGCCGGCCCCGGCCGATCCGACGACGACCCAGGCCCTGCCCAGCCCCGTCCCCGCGGAGGCCCGACCCAACGCCAAGTCGGCGGTGCCGCAGGTCTCCGGGATGAACGGCCTGCAGGCCGAGCTCGGCAACCTGCCTCCGGCGCTGGCCAAGGTGAAGCTCGCCGCCCTCGACGGCGACGGCGCGGCGATCTGGGACCTCGCCACCCGGGAGGCCGACGGTCGCGGCATGCCGCGCGACCTGTCGGTCGCCGCCAAGCTCTACGAGAAGCTGGCCTCGGCCGGCTACGCGCCCGCCCAGTACAAGCTCGCCGGCCACTACGAGAAGGGCTCGGGCGTCGTCCGCGACCTCGACAAGGCGAAGCTCTGGTACGGCCGCGCCGCCGAGCAGGGCCATGCCCGGTCCATGCACAATCTGGCGGTGCTCTACGCCGAGAACCCAGCCGCCAACGGCAAGCCGGACTTCGCCTCCGCGGCCTCGTGGTTCCGCCAGGGCGCCGAATTCGGCGTCCGCGACAGCCAGTACAATCTCGGCGTCCTCTACGCGCGCGGCCTCGGCCTGACGCAGGACCTGATCCAGTCCTACGCGTGGTTCTCCGCCGCCGCGAGCCAGGGCGACGACGATGCCGGAAAGAAGCGCGACGACGTGGCCAACAAGCTGAGCCCCGCGGACCTCGCCAGCGCCAAGAGCCTCGCGGCGAATTTCAAGCCGCGAAAGATCGACGCGGCGGTCAACGAGCCGCCCGTGCCGAAGATGCCGGCCAGCGCGCCGATGTCCCTCCTCGGCGCACCGATGCCGGGTGCCGTCCCGTACACGGCGCCGCCGCGCCGGAGCTGACGCCGGTCCGGGCCCGCGGCCCGGCCGCGGGTCCGACCTTGACCGCCACGCCGCGATGCGGGAACGCTGCGGCAGGGCGGCGTCGGACCGGGGGTCGGATCGCGCGGGTCGCCAACCCTTGCCGATGCCCGGAGGATGGATGGCGCACCGGAACTCTGTCCCGCTCGGCGCCATCGTTCTCGGCGTGGCGGGGCTCATCCCGTTCCTGGGCTTCGCGGCCCTGGCGGTGTCGGGCACCGACGGCGGCCTGAGCAGCATCGGCCTGTCGCCGCGCACCATTCTGTCGGCCTACGGGGCCGTGATCGCCTCGTTCCTGGGCGGGATCCGCTGGGGTGCCGCCGCGGCGCGCAATGCCGGCAACGGCGATTACCTCGTGGCCATCGTGCCGTCCCTGGTGGCCTGGGCCGCAATGGCCGCGCCCGCACCGTGGGACCTGCGCATCCTCGGCGGCCTCGTGCTCGCCTGGGGCCTCATCGATCAGGATCTGCCCCGCCGCGGCCTCGCGCCCCTCTGGCTCGGTCGTCTGCGCCTAGTGCTCTCGGGCGTGGCCGGGGCCGCTCTCCTCGTGGCGGCCTGACCGGGGGCGCGGAACGCGCGGTCAGGTCTCGCGGCTCATCTCGCGCAACAGGTTCAGGACGGCGTTGCGCCGCGCCGGCGACTTGATCGCCTGGAACAGCGTGGCAACCTCCGCGCAGTCCCGCGCATCCTGATCCGCCGCGGTCTCGTCGGGCCGATCCGCCTGGAGGAAGTAGGTCGGACAGACATTCAGCGTGGCTGCGATCCGTTCCAGTAGCCAGCGTGTCGTCGGCGGGGTCACGTCGTCAGTCATACCGTTGAAACTCGCACTCCGCCCGCTGGACCGATTCAAACGGCAGAGCTTTCCGCGGCTACCCTAGCCTTTCGGCGGCGGCGATGCCATCCTCAGGTTGCGTTCGACTCACCATTTGTCGCAGTGCGTGCATCAATTTCGAGTTAAGGCATGCCGCATCCGAAGCACCTGGACAGGACCTTCAGCGTGTTGCGCGATCTGGAACGGGCGGCGACGCCCGACGAGATCGCGCGGCTCCTGGTCGACGCCTTCACCCGCTACGGGGTCTCGTACATCAT
This sequence comes from Methylobacterium sp. NMS14P, assembly GCF_028583545.1. Classification (NCBI taxonomy): domain Bacteria; kingdom Pseudomonadati; phylum Pseudomonadota; class Alphaproteobacteria; order Hyphomicrobiales; family Methylobacteriaceae; genus Methylobacterium; species Methylobacterium sp. NMS14P. Next base: position 6,262,051 of record NZ_CP087106.1, read on the forward strand.
GGCCGGGATCGTCCCGGATCCCGGCCTGCCGAAGCGGCGGCATGCCGGGTTCGTGCTCGCCAGCACCATGCCGGAGGGCTGGGCCCGCCGGTACGTGACGCAGGGCTACGCGCTCCACGACCCCACGGTCCGGCGGCTGTGCACCACGGCGACGCCCTTCGACTGGAGCGCCGTGCTGCCGGATACACCGACGGCCGGGCGCGTCATGAACGAGGCCGGCGACTTCGGCATCCGCGCGGGCATCACGATCCCGTTCGTGACCCTCGACGGCGAGCCGGGCGGGATCAGCGTCTCGGGGGATCGGATCGAGATCGATCCGGCCGAGCGCGTCGCAGTCAACCTCGTGGCGACCTACGCGGTCGGTCAGCTGCTGCTGATGAACAGCCGCCCGGCCGGGCGCGCGCCGGCGCGCCTCTCGCCGCGGGAGCGCGAGGCCCTGCAATGGGCGGCGGAGGGCAAGACCGACGTCGAGATCGGCATCGTCATGGGCATCACCGCCGCGGGCGTCGACTACCACCTGCGCTCGGTCCGCACGAAGCTCGACACCGTCAACCGCGCCCACACCGTGGCGCAGGCGCTGCGGTCAGGCCTGATAACCTAGAGGCTGCGCCACTCGATCCGCGCGCTCCGCGGCCCGACAGCGGTGGACGTGTCCGGACGGCGGCAAGTCCTTGGCACCTCAGCCGGCGCCGATCACCGACCCTACGGTTTCTCGTAGTACACAGCTCCCGGTGAAACGACGAAAACTCACGCCATACCAACGTGAGGTTTCCTCGTGATCCATATCGTCACCCCCGCCAACGCGGATCGCTACGCCGACGCGATGGAGCAGGCCTGGCGCCTGCGCCACGACATCTTCGTCGATGAGAAGGGCTGGAGCGAGCTGGCCCGGCCGGACGGCCGCGAGATCGATCAGTTCGACACGCCGCACGCGATCCACTTCCTCGCCATGGAGGACGACACCGTCGTCGGGTACAGCCGGCTCCTGCCGACCACCCGCCCGCATCTCCTGTCGGACGTGCTGCCGCAGCTCTGCGAGGTTGAGCGGCCGGTCGGCCCGCAGATCTGGGAGTGGACCCGCCAGGGCGTCGCCCGCTCGCATCGGGCGAAGGGCCGCGTCGTCAATCCGGTCTCGATCGCGCTGCTCACCGGGATCGTCGAGTGGGGCCTCGCCCACGGGGTCAACAGCCTGCTGCTGCAGATGCCGACCCTCTACATGATCCACGTCATCCAGCTGCATTTCCGCCCGCAGCCGCTCGGCCTGCCCGTCCAGATCGCCGGCGAGGAGATCATGGCGGCGACCGCCCGGTTCGACGCCCGCACCCTGGCCAAGCTCCGCGCCGTCCGCGGCGACAGCCGCTCGGTCCTGGTCTCCGAACCCGTCTACCTGGTGGCCTGATCATGATCTTCGACAGCAAGGATACCGCGCTGGACGCGCTCGCCGCGCAGTGCTTGCGGGTTCGCGAACTCATCGACACGGTCGGCGATCCGCTGATGCGGGCCGCCATCGATCTCCTGCTCCTCGAGGTCGCCCGGGCCCTGGCCCAGACCGGCCCGCAGGATCGCGCGAGCGGCGCCTGAGGCGCCAGCGGCACGCGGATACGTAAACGGCGGACGTCCCGGAGGACGCCCGCCGCTCTCGCGCCGAGGCTGGAGCCTCAGGCGCCCATCGCGGTCTTCAGGTTCTGGTCGACCTTGTCGAGGAAGCCGGTGGTCGAGAGCCACTTCTGGTCCGGCCCGACGAGGAGGGCGAGGTCCTTGGTCATGTGACCGGCCTCGACCGTGTCGACGCAGACCTTCTCGAGGGTGGCGGAGAACTTCGCCAGATCGTCGTTGCCGTCGAGCTTGGCGCGGTGCGACAGGCCCCGGGTCCAGGCGAAGATCGACGCGATCGAGTTGGTCGAGGTCTCGCGGCCCTTCTGGTGCTCGCGGTAGTGGCGGGTGACGGTGCCGTGGGCGGCCTCGGCCTCGACGGTCTGGCCGTCCGGCGTCATCAGAACGGACGTCATCAGGCCGAGCGAGCCGAAGCCCTGCGCGGCCGTGTCGGACTGCACGTCGCCGTCGTAGTTCTTGCAGGCCCAGACGTAGCCGCCCGACCACTTCAGGCACGAGGCCACCATGTCGTCGATCAGGCGGTGCTCGTACGTGATGCCGAGCGGCTTGAACTTGGCCTCGAACTCCTCCTCGTAGACCTTCTGGAACAGGTCCTTGAACCGGCCGTCATAGGCCTTGAGGATGGTGTTCTTGGTCGACAGGTAGACCGGGTACTTGCGCGCGAGGCCGTAGTTCATCGAGGCGCGGGCGAAGTCGATGATCGACTGGTCGAGGTTGTACATCGACATAGCGACGCCGGCCTCGGGGAACTTGAACACCTCCTTCTCGATGACCGTGCCGTCGTCGCCCTCGAACTTGATGGTCAGGCGGCCCTTGCCGGGCACCTTGAAGTCGGTGGCGCGGTACTGGTCGCCGTAGGCGTGGCGGCCGATCACGAAGGGCTGGGTCCAGCCGGGGACGAGGCGCGGCACGTTCCTGCAGATGATCGGCTCGCGGAAGATCACGCCGCCCAGGATGTTGCGGATCGTGCCGTTCGGCGACCGCCACATCTCCTTGAGGCCGAATTCCTGCACCCGCTGCTCGTCGGGGGTGATGGTGGCGCACTTCACGCCGACGCCGTGGCGCTTGATCGCCTCGGCGGCGTCGACCGTCACCTTGTCGTTGGTGGCGTCGCGGTGCTCGACACCGAGGTCGTAGTACTCGAGGTCGACGTCGAGATAGGGGTGGATGAGCTTGTTCTTGATCTCGGCCCAGATGATCCGGGTCATCTCGTCGCCGTCGAGCTCGACGACGGGGTTCGCTACCTTGATCTTCGCCATGGACCGATGCCTTCCCGCGTTGTCCCCGCGCACGGCATGCAAGGGCCGTGCGGTCGTTGTCCCGGGTGACCTGTCGGGCGCCCCGGGCCGGAATCGCCCCGCGACATAGCGCGGCCCTTCCGGCGACGGAAGGCGCGCGCTGTCATCCGGGCGGCATCGTCACTCGCCCCTCGACGGGCGCCGGCCCGCCGTGCCAGACGGCCGCCATGACGAGCCGAGACGCACAGGGCGACGCCCCCAGGAAAGTTACCGAACTGCCGCCCGGGATCGCCCCCGCGGTGATCCTGGTGGAGCCGCAGCTCGCCGAGAATATCGGCATGACCGCCCGCGCCATGGCGAATTTCGGCCTGTCGGAGCTGCGCCTCGTCAACCCGAAGAACGGCTGGCCCAAGAAGGGCGTGCGCGAGGCGGCCTCGGGCGCGACGCACGTCCTGGACGGGGCCGCGATCTTCGGCAGCGTCGCCGAGGCCATCGCCGACTGCCAGTACGTGCTGGCGACCACGGCGCGCGAGCGCGGGCAGATGAAGCGGGTCTTCGCGCCCGAGGCGGCCATGGGCGAGCTCGTGGCGCGGGAGGGCCAGCGCACCGCGGTGATGTTCGGCCGCGAGCGCGTCGGGCTCACCAACGACGAGGTGTCGCTCGCCGACGCGATCGTCACCTTCCCGGTCTCCCCGGATTTCCCCTCGCTCAACCTCGCGCAGGCGGTCCTGCTGATCGGCTACGCGTGGCGGCAGGCGAGCGGCCGGGCGCACCTGCCGTTCACGGGCGAGCTCCTGTCGCCGCCGGCGACCCGCGACGCGCTGGTCGCGCTGTTCGGAAGCCTGGAGGCGGCGCTCGACGGGGCCGGCTTCTACCCGCCGGAGAAGAGGGAGATCATCGCCCGCAACATGCGCGACATGCTCCACCGCATGAGCCTGACCGAGCAGGACGTGCGGACGTTCCGCGGGGCGCTGCGGGCCCTGACGCGGAAGGGTAGCTGATCAGCCGGAGGCCGGCTTCATCTCCGGCGGCTTGCCGCCGCCGAAGCAGCGGCCGACCGCCTCCCAGAACGCGGTCTGCTCCTCGGGCGTGCACTGCGCCATGCGCGCCTCGACCTTGGCGCGTCCGGCCACCGCGTCGGCTGTCGCGGCGACCTCGGACTCGCTCGGGTTCCTCGCCTCGGCCATGGGCAATCCTCCGTTGCAGAACGAAAGCGCAGCTGGGCCGTGCGGTTCCGTTCCGCGGCGCAATCGGGCATGGAGTCGGCGGTTCGCGGAGCGGCCGCGCTGTGGCGGGACGAGGGCGGGGTATCGGGTGCGGCTCAGCGTGGACAATCTGGCCTGCCGCCGCTCCGGCCGCCGCATCTTCGCCAACCTGTCCTTCGCCCTCGGACCCGGCGACGCCCTGGCGATCACCGGGCGGAACGGCGCGGGCAAGTCGAGCCTCCTCGCCATCCTGTCGGGCCGGCTCCGGGCCGATGCCGGCCGGATCGACGTCGCGGATGTCGGCGAGGCGAGCCTGCCCGAGTGCCTTCACGTTGTCGGCCACCGCGACGGATTGAAGAGCTCCCTCACGGCGGGCGAGAACCTCCTGTTCGCCCAGCGGCTCCTGGGCGCGCCGCGCCTGAACCCGGGCGCCGCGCTGGAGCGGCTCGGCCTCGGCCACGCGCACGACCTGCCGGTGGCCTATCTGTCGGCGGGCCAGCGGCGGCGCGTGGCGCTGGCGCGGCTCCTCGTCTGCGCCCGGCCGCTCTGGCTCCTGGACGAGCCGACCGCCGCCCTCGACACGGCCTCGCAGGCGGTTCTCGCCGGGCTCATGGAGGGCCATCGGGCCGGCGGCGGCCTCGTGATCGCCGCCACCCACCAGTCGCTCGGCCTCGACCGCGCGGCGGAGCTGCGCATCGAGACCGCCGCGGCACCGATCGCGGACGCGCTGGAGGAGTGGGCGTGAGTCGCGCGGTCCTCGCCCTGATCGCCCGCGACCTGCGCCTCGCCGGACGCGTCGGCGGCTCCGGCGCCCTGTCGCTGGTCTTCTTCCTGATGATCGTCGCGCTGGTGCCCTTCGCGCTCGGGCCCGATCTCAACCTGCTGTCGCGGATCGGCCCGGCGATCCTGTGGCTCGCCGCCGTGCTGGCGACGCTGATCGGCCTCGACCGCCTGTTCCAGGCCGACGAGGAGGACGGTTCCCTCGACCTGATGACCGGCGCGCCGGTGCCCCTCGAACTGGTGGTGCTCGGCAAGGTCGCGGCGCACTGGCTGACCACGGGCCTGCCGCTGGCGCTGGCCGCGCCGCTCTTCGGCCTGCTGGTGGCCCTCGACGGCACCGCCATGGGCGCGACGTCCCTGACGCTGCTGGCCGGCACGCCGGCCCTGAGCTTCATCGGCGCGGTCGGCGCGGCGCTGACCGCCTCGATCCGCCGGGGCGGCCTGATCCTGGCCGTGCTGGTCCTGCCGCTGATGATTCCGACGCTGATCTTCGGCGTCTCGGCCGCGCAGGCGGCGAGCGGCGGGACGGTGCCGTTCCTCGTGCCGCTGGCGGTGCTGGCGGCGCTGACGCTCATCGCCGCCGTGGTCGGGACGCTGGCCGCTGCGGCGGCTCTGCGTTGGCCCGAATAGCCGAAGCTCTCCCGCAGGAGCCGGCCGGCGCTCGTCGATCGCCCGGCGATGCTGCCTCGCGCGGTCCGATGTCTTCGATGAAGCCCGCCGAATGCTTCCCGGCGCCCGGGCCGGGGCCGAAGCCCGCGATCCGGATTTGCCTCTGAGCGCGTTGACGCGCGGCGCCCCCCTCACTATAGAAGCCGCTTCGCCGAGGGGCCGCGCTTTCGCGCGCGCTGCGTCTCGGCCATCGCCAGACAACCTGACGCGACGACCGATTTCCGGCCCAGCCGGCCCGTCGGCATCGCCCGACGAGAAACACGAGGACGTACATGGCCAACACCGCTTCGGCCAAGAAGATGACCCGCAAGATCGCCAAGCGCACGGCGATCAATCGCTCGCGCCGCTCGCGCATGCGGACCTTCGTCCGCAAGGTCGAGGAGGCCATCGCCACCGGCAACCAGCAGGACGCGCTGGCCGCCCTCCGCGCCGCCGAGCCCGAGATGATGCGCGCCGCCCAGCACGGCATCGTTCACAAGAACAACGCCTCGCGGAAGGTCTCGCGCCTCGCCGCCCGCGTGAAGGCGCTCGCGGCCTAAACCGCCACGCACCACCGAGACGTTCTCGAGCCCGGCCTTCGCGCCGGGCTTTTTCGTGCGCGCTGTCCGGCCGGGACCGCGCGCTGCCGGCCCGGCGGCGAAAGCGTTAACCCTGTCCAAGAATCAACGCGATTGCCGAGTCCGGAAACGGCGTGTAGCTTAACAGAAACTGACACCGGACAAGCAAAACACGACGATTTCGGGACTCAAGCGAATCGATCTGATTCGCCAAGACTCTAGCGGCCGTGTTCAGCCCGGGCGGGAACACTTGCGAATGGGAATCCGCGCCGTCCCCACAAGTCCCACTGTTAAAGGAACCGTAGGTAATTGTTGATAGGCTCTCCCAATCGGCAAAAGTTCCTCGCGGTGGGGTTGACTCCGTTGAGAGGGCTCTGTCCCGCCCGTTCTTGCGGGACGCTGAGGGCGTAATTCGTGCGTACGCGCCGCCTGCGGGCTTCCGTGGGCAGCGTCGGGAGAGCCAGTG